>JBGCFY010000039.1:0-21825 GCA_045110315.1 Saprospiraceae bacterium | reverse complement strand
GCTACACCAGCAACAGATGAACACGCAGGGCATGATCATGCCACCTTACCTTCGGTCAAGGTAGATACTTCTTTACACGTAAAAGCCAGTCATTTATCAAAATACCTAGGTATGTGGTCATACGCCGGTGTAGTAGGAGGGGAAGGTGCAAAAGAAAAATTTGCAGGTCGCTGGATTCAATTCAAAGGAGACGGAACTTTTGAAAGTGGTATTTGGGAGGAAAAGAACAATCAAGGTCATTGGTATGCAGACCCAGATACCAAAATTATCAAAATTGCCTACGATAAAGGAGAAGAAATTCATGGCGAATGGCGAGTGCAAGGTGGTGGTGATACGATGATTTGGTTAGGCAATACGCCCAATAATCCAAAATCTACACAGATTAAAATGGCTTTGATCACCGAAAGACCTAAGAAGAATTAAGAAATTGTTGTTTAATTAAGATCTAAAAAATCAGGTTATCGAAATACATTTCGATAACCTGATTTCGTTTTAAAAAGCATACTTCCATACTTCGAAAAAAAACGGAAAAGTTGGATAAAAGATTTAAATCCCTCGTTGATTGAGCCAGCGATGATAACGACGTGCATTCGCATTGTGTCCCGCCAAATTTTTAGCGAAAGCGTGCCCTCCATTACTATCAGGTTTAGCACAAAAGAAAATATAATCGTGCTTCGCTCTATTTAAAACCGCATCAATGCTAGAAATAGAAGCCATACTAATTGGACCAGGAGGTAAGCCAGGGTATTTGTAGGTATTATAAGGCGAATCAATCTCAAGGTGTCTTTTAAGTACGCGTCGTAAGCCAAATTCTTTGGTGGCGAAAACTACGGTTGGGTCTGCTTGTAATAACATACCTCGCTGAATCCGATTCCAATAAACACCCGCAATAATGGGACGCTCTGATTTCAAATTACTTTCCCGTTCTACAATTGAGGCTAGGGTATATACTTCCGCAGGACTCAAACCCAAGGTTGCTGCTTTTTCTTCCCGCTTATTTTTACTCCAATAACTATTGTGCTCTTTTTTCATTCTAGCGACAAATTGTTCGGCACTGGTATTCCAAAAGAATTCGTACGTATTTGGAATAAACATCGACATGAAGGTCTCGGGCTGAAAGCCTTGCGCTTCAATGGTCTTAGGGTCTGATAAAAGGGTGATGATTTCCATCGAGTCGGCTTCGATGAACTGTGCTGCTTTTCCGGCGACATCAGAGAGTAAGCGGCCATGATTAAGCACCAACTTTACAGGACTTTGTTTGCCACCTCGTAGGTGACTGATGAGTGCGCGATTACTCCATGCCGGTTCGATTTTATATCTTCCTGGTCGCACGGTTGGTTTATTGTAACTCATTTGTTCTGCCAACCAACCGAAAGAGGAGATATCTAAAACTATATTTTTCTTTTGGAGCAATTGTAAGAGTTCTTCGTAACTCGTTCCCGTAGGAATATGCAAATACGGATCAGCCAAGGAGGCGGGGACGTTAGGTGCAAAAATCTCTTGGTATTTTTGGTATCCAATAAAACTAGCAACTAGCGCCAAGAGCAATAAAGCAATGAGAATTTTTTTTAACATAACGGCGGAGTTTTTTCGTTGGGGGATTTTAAACACCACATTAGCGTTTATGTCTGGAGATTTGTTTTTTCTACAAAAATCTCCAGACATACCATCTTCTAAGGAATAGAACTTTTAACGCGCTTAACTAAAACGAAGGATTAGGGCTTTAATATTGTTCTTTGTCATTAGGAAATGCTTCGTCTTTAACATCTGTGATATAATTTTCTACGGCACCTTTAATGGTATCAAACAATTCGAGGTAACGGCGCAAAAATCTAGGTTTGAATTCTTTCGTAATCCCTAACAAATCGTGTGTCACGAGTACTTGTCCATCAGTATGTCTTCCTGCACCAATGCCAATTGTAGGAATAATCAGTTGTGCGGCTACTTTTTTGGCCAACTTAGCGGGTATTTTTTCTAGTACGATGGCAAAACAACCTAATTCTTCCAATAACTTGGCGTCTTCGAGTAATTTTTGAGCTTCTTCCTCTTCTTTTGCCCGCACGGTGTAAGTACCAAATTTATAAATAGACTGTGGCGTTAAGCCTAAATGACCCATTACGGGTACGCCTGCTGATAAAATCCGCACAATAGATTCTTTGATTTCCGAACCACCTTCTAATTTGACTGCGTGGGCACCCGATTCTTTCATAATGCGAATCGTGGATTCTAATGCTTTTCTAGAATCGCCTTGATATGACCCAAACGGCAAGTCAACCACGACCAAAGATCTTTTAACCGCTCTGACCACGGAAGAAGCGTGATAAATCATATTATCCAAGGTAATGGGTAATGTCGTTTCGTGACCTGCCATGACATTAGAGGCAGAATCTCCCACGAGTAATACATCCGTGCCCGCTTCGTCTAAGATACGAGCCATAGAATAATCGTAAGCCGTCAGCATGGAGATTTTTTCTCCTCTAGATTTCATGGCTTGTAAGACGTGGGTGGTGATGCGTTTAACTTCTTTATGGACTGACATAAATAACGTAATAAGTTAGGTGAAGTAAGATCTCGTTTAACGCTTGTAAAAGTACTATTGATCAGTATTTTAGTAAACGAGTTGTACCAAAGTAATTGTTTGTAGGATTAGTAGGATCAAGTCGATTGCTTATTGATTCGAGTAAGAAAAGCCTAGCTTTCTAAGATCTTGACGCTTACGGAACGATACAAACTATTTTGAGGCTGCAAGATATTAAAATAATTCATTTTTGTTTTAATTATTTGAACTACAAAAACCGACTAAAATAGGAGGGACACAAAATAATTTTTAGGATGAAATGAGAAAAAAAACTCTAGGTGTAATAAGAAGTTAGTCAAATGAGTTTTCCTAGTAGCCCAACTAAAGCTAAGTACTAAGACAAATTAAATCACTTTGATCCTTTTTGAGGATAAAATGTTTTATGTTTGTAGGATAAAAATCGTCATTGTTACGTCATTGCGGATAAACGATTTTAAAATTATTTTGAAAAGAATTACCTTTGTACCATGAAAAGAATATTTATACTCAGTGTTTTAGCCTGTGGTTTGTTATTTAGTGCCTGTTCAAATGAGTTTGAATTGGTTGATGATTGGAAAAGTATTCCCGTGGTTTATGGGTTTTTATCGCTACAAGATTCGGCACACTATATTCGGGTGGAGAAAGCTTTTCTTGACCCTGAGACGAGTGCTCTGGAAATTGCTCGGAATCCAGATTCGCTGTATTATCAAGATATAACGGTTCAGTTAATCAAAGGAGGCACAACTTACACCATGACTAGAGTAGATGGTAATTTGGAAGGATATCCTCGGAAAGATGGTATTTTTGCAACGATGCCCAATTATTTATACAAATTGGATTCTGCTTCTATTAATCTAAAAGGGAGAGATATCGTCAAATTAGTAATTACAGACGCTAATGATAATACTTTAACGGAGGCATCTACCGAAATTGTTTCCGACTATTTCATGTCTCAATCGAGTCCGTCCGAACAAATCAATTGGGATCCTGACAAAACGGTTCGGGTACGTTGGAGAAGTACGACTGACGAATCGGGGCAATTTTATGATGTGAAAGCAACGATCTTCTACGATGAATCGACGGTGGATAATCCAACGGATTTTGTACGAAAAGAGTTTAACTGGAATATGGGAGACAAAATAGATCGGAATAACGAAGATGGCGCGGATATCCGAGTTGAAGGAACTTCTTTCTTCAACGTAATGGTAGAGAATATTGATGAGAGTGAAAACCGATTACGATATTTCCGAGAGATGACGATCGAAGTAGACGCAGGAGGAAAAGAATTATTTGATTTTGTCAAAGTAGGGCAGGCCAATACGGGCATTACTAGTGCTCAAGTCGTGCCTAGCTTCACTAATCTTTCTAATGGATTAGGTTTGTTTTCCTCTCGTTATCGTTTGACCGTAGAAGGATACACCATTACCGGAAAAGCAAATGACTTTCTGAAAGACCTGGATTTGACAGAGAACTTGAATTTCCAGTAGTCACTAACCTTTTATAGATTATTAATAATGATTACCAAGAAGGGATTCAGCACCGCTGAATCCCTTCTTGGTTTTGGTACTCATCGAGACCAACGGAATGGGGATTTTAATTGAGACTGTATTATGGTCTAGCGTATCTCCTAGTTATTTTAAACAGCTTTGTAAAAATAAAGAGCATCAACTAAATTATCTCAAACCAATATTGACCAATCAAAAGGGTAAATAAAATGCGACTAGGATGACAGTAGTTTTCTGCCTTTTTGTCACAATTATCCCTTGAGAACTGCCACAAGGGAACAAAACCTGACAAATTTTTCCTCAAATATGGCCTTTTTTGCCTTGGCATATGTATTGATCATGGTAAGATGATATTATCGCAGATTTAAAGAAGATTAAAATTAAAAAAACAATAAAAACTATAAATAATGGGTAAAATAATCGGGATTGATTTAGGTACTACAAACTCTTGTGTCTCTGTAATGGAAGGTAACGAGCCAGTAGTTATCCCTAATGATGAAGGAAGAAGAACAACTCCTTCAGTAGTAGCATTCATGGATAACGGCGAACGAAAAGTTGGTGATCCAGCTAAACGTCAAGCCATTACCAATCCAACGAGAACTATTTCTTCGATTAAGCGTTTCATGGGAAATCGCTACAGTGAGAGTACTAAAGAAGCAGGACGATCTACTTACAAGGTTGTCAAAGGAGAAAATGATACTGTTCGAGTAGATATTGATGGTCGTAAGTATACGGCACAAGAAATTTCTGCTATGGTACTTCAAAAAATGAAGAAAACCGCAGAAGACTTCTTAGGTTCAGAAGTAACGGAAGCAGTTGTAACGGTACCGGCTTACTTCAACGATTCTCAACGTCAGGCGACTAAAGAAGCTGGAGAAATTGCTGGACTTACTGTAAAAAGAATTATCAACGAGCCTACGGCAGCAGCTTTGGCTTACGGATTAGATAAAGGTGGCAAGGATATGACCATCGCAGTGTATGACCTTGGTGGTGGTACTTTTGATATTTCTATCCTCGAATTAGGAGACGGTGTCTTTGAAGTGAAATCAACGAATGGTGATACGCGTTTAGGAGGAGATGATTTTGACGAAGTAATCATCGATTGGTTAGCAGATTCTTTCAAAAAACAAGAGGCAATTGATCTTCGTAAAGATCCAATGGCGCTACAAAGATTGAAAGATGCAGCAGAGAAAGCGAAGATTGAATTGTCTTCTTCTGCCGAAACAGAAATTAACTTACCATACATCACCGCTGTTGACGGAGTGCCTAAGCACTTAGTATTGAAGTTGACACGTGCTAATTTCGAAAAATTAGCGGATGATCTTGTTAGCCGTACTTTGAAGCCATGTGAATTGGCGCTTAAAGATGCGGGGATGGATAAAAGTGAAATTGATGAAGTTATTTTAGTAGGTGGTTCTACTCGAATTCCAAGAATTCAGCAAGCAGTAGAAGAATTTTTCGGTAAGAAGCCAAATAAAGGTGTAAATCCAGATGAAGTCGTTGCCATTGGTGCCGCAATTCAAGGAGGAGTACTGAGTGGTGATGTACAAGATGTTCTTTTATTAGACGTAACGCCACTTTCTTTAGGAATTGAAACAATGGGAGGGGTATACGATGTAGTAATCGAATCCAACTCTACCATTCCAACGAAGAAATCTAAAGTTTACTCTACCGCAGCGGATAACCAACCTTCCGTGGAGATTCATATCCTACAGGGAGAGCGTCCAATGGCGAGAGATAACCGAAGTGTCGGTCGATTTATTCTTGATGGAATTCCACCAGCTCCAAGAGGAGTACCACAAGTAGAAGTATCTTTTGATATGGATGCGAATGGTATCTTAAGTGTATCTGCTAAAGATAAAGGGACTGGAAAAGAGCAAAACATTAGAATTGAAGCTTCTACGGGATTATCCAAAGAAGAAATTGCTCGGATGAAGGCGGAAGCAGAAGCAAATGCAGAATCTGATAAGACTGCTCGTGAAATGGTCGATAAAGTAAACGCAGCAGATTCTTTGATTTTCCAAACGGAAAAGCAGTTGAAAGAATTTGGAGAGAAAATTCCTGCAGAAAAGAAAGAGCCTATCGAAGCAGCATTGACAGATTTGAAAGAAGCACATCAAGCTAACGATATGGATCGTATCGAAGCTACTACGCAAGCACTTAATGATGCTTGGCAGGCTGCTAGTCAGGAAATGTACCAGGCTACTCAGGAAGCACAAGCGAATGGAGAAAATCCAGCAGGTGCGGAACAAGGAGCTACAGATGATACAGCAGGCAAAGAAGCTACGGATGATGTAACGGACGTAGAATACGAAGAAGTAGATGATAAGAAATAAGCTAATAAAAGCTTAAGCAGTTTATAAAGTTAAATTAATGCTAACTTTTTAAGCGAACATATAAAGCCCTTTCGTGTTATAATCACGGAAGGGCTTTCTCGTGGGAATAAATAGGAAAGTGGTTCCCCAAAAGATAAGTTTTGAAATTACTATTTTAAAACAACTTCAGTATTTTACTTCAAAAAAGGCAAGCTAAATTACATTTGTTACGTTTTGGCTAAGATTTTGCACTAGGTGTAAGCAGGTCATAAACTATTGAAAATAATAATGCCAAACCACACCAATTCTAAATGGTTCTCTGTAAATCTTTTTTACAACGAACCGTGGGAAATTTTCCTTACCAGAGCGGTCTTACCTTATCTGGATACTGTAATTGGTACTGGCATTGGAGAGCAGTACTTTTTTGTGAGGTACTGGGAACGAGGACCACATATCCGTTTGCGCCTTAAAGCGGAACAAGCCGTCATTGATAATATTCTACGGCCCAATTTACAAGAACATTTTGATAATTATTTTGAAGCAAAGCCTTCCACTCGGATCGAGCCAGAATATCCTCCGCATTTTACCGAAGCACAGAAATGGATTCCAAATGATACGATGACTTTTTCCGTATACGAAGCCGAAACTTTGCGATACGGTGGTGTCGAAGGAATGGAAATTGCTGAAAATCAATTCCACGTTTCTTCCGAAGTCGTTTTGCAGAGCATCAAAGGGAAAGGTAATAAATGGACTTACGATGATGCTTTGGGATTAGCGATTAAACTGCACTTAAGTTTTGCACAAGCAATTGGGTTAGACTTGGGAGAAACGGAGCATTTCTTCAATTTTATTTTTAGTAATTGGTTGCCCAAAGCGTTTAATTTTTACCATAAAGACTTAGGAGACAAAGCGTTTCAAAAAGAAAGTAAAACTACGATTGCTGCTTTTCATAAGGCTTTTAGTTTGCAAGCAGATCAGTTGATAACGTATCACGGTGCACTGTGGGAAGCAATCAAACAAAGAGATCAACTCGAAGATCAATCGCTTATTCGTTGGATTAAGGCGAATGAAATGATGAATTGGAAATACGAAGCGCTCATTCACCGCGATAAACTCAATCGTAGAAATAGTGGATATAGGTATTTCGATTTGATCGCTGAGCATATGGATAAAACGCAACAAAAACGTTGGTCAATTTATGCAGATTTTGTGCATATGACGAATAATCGTCTAGGTATTCTCAACCGAGATGAAGGTTACCTTGGCTATCTCATCGTTGAATCGCTAAAAGCGTTACGAACGAAAAAAAAAGAAGATAAAGCTTATTTCCCATCGATCTAAAAATGCTTCCGACTGACTATCACTTTCCTTTGATCAATTCCTGATCTACAAATACCATTATTATTACAGCATCGTTTAGCAGCGCTCGCTTGCTTTAAAAGTTGGCGACTTTGCGAACAAAGCCACCAATAGAAATAAGAAAGTACGTCTTTATAATCTGTGTTATCTAAGTCTTTGCTTTAATCGGGAAATGTAAAAGTACCGAAAGTTAAAGTATAATTAAAATTGATAATTTTTATTTTAGAATAGGTTTTGATTATATTTGTGGTATGACGATAACACAATTGGAGTATTTAGTTGCAGTAGATACTTATAAAAGCTTTGCCCAAGCGGCCAAACATTGCTTTGTGACGCAGCCGACCTTGAGTATGCAAATCAAAAAAATTGAGGAAGAACTAAATATTCTAGTTTTTGATCGTAGTAAAAAGCCTATCTTGACTACGGACATCGGTCGGCAAATCATTGATCAAGCCAGAATTACCTTGCAGGAAGCAAAGCGCATCAAGGAATTGATCCAATTTCAGAAAGATGATGTGAAAGGGGAGTTGCGGATTGGCATTATTCCTACGTTGAGTCCTTATTTGTTGCCTTTATTCGTTACAGATTTTATGAATAAATATCCTGATGTTCAGTTAGTTGTTGAAGAATTAGTCTCAGAACAAATCATTTACAAGTTGAATAATGACTTATTAGATGTAGGGATTTTAGTCACTCCGATGGCGAAAAAAAGTATTATCGAAATCCCAATATTTTACGAGATGTTCGTTGTATACCTATCAACGACGCATCCACTTTCCCAAAAAAATAAGATTGATTTTAAAGATTTGGATATTAATGATATGTGGTTGCTTAAAGAAGGGCACTGTTTCCGGAATCAAGCCATCAATATTTGTGGGGAAGCGATAGACGATAGCCAAGTACAATTGCGATTTGAAAGTGGTAGCTTAGAGACGCTTTGCCGAATCGTAGAAAAACAATATGGATATACTTTACTCCCCGAATTAGCCATGCTTGATTTGGATGAGAAAAAATTAAAATACCTTCGACATTTCAATGCTCCTCAACCCATCAGAGAAATCAGCCTCGTTATTCATCGGAGTTTCATGAAGCGAAAGTTGATTGACCTCCTGAAAACAGAAATTTTATTACACATTCCAGAAGATTTAAAAAATAAAAATCGAGGAAAATTAATTCATTGGGTATAATATTTCTAATAGTTTCCAACTAATGCTATTTTGCATTGTCTTTATCTTGGAGTGACTTAAAAATTATACTTTATAAGGAGTATTAATTAAGTTTACACTCCTCACAACGTCTATTATTATCTATTAAAAACTGTTTAAAATAGATTGTAATACCTATAGCTAAAGCATTGCAATTCAGTACTTCCGCTTTTCTGGTTATTGGCAGTTAGATCTGCGATACTTAAAAGAATCCCGTCCTGTTTTACAAGTCTTTCTTCCTGCGGTTCATCAGGAAGGTTCGGTTACCAACATCATTTTAAAACAACTACCATTTGTAATTTTCGTCGTTTGAGATAATCCTCAAACTGCTGGTTGTTTTGTGGATGTCATTAAGTGTAAGCACCATTCATAACAAATTTGTGAGAGAAATCAGGCAGGGATAAATTTAGAATATTTTTAAGATTCCATTTCAGTGAATCATTTTAGGCCTATTTAAATTCAGAAAAATCATGAAATACCTACTACTTTCCATTTTATTAATTCCGGCGATATCTCTATTGGGGCAAGCTAGCGAAACGGTAGAAGTCCAAGAAACCATTCAGGAACTTTTTGATGGGATGAGAGCGGGAGACAGTACCAAAGTGCACCGAGTATTTAAGGATGAGGTACGAATGTTAAGCGTTTATACGAACAAAAAAGGGGAGGAGCGTAGCCAAGAAGGGAAGCTAAGTGATTTTTTGAAAGGAGTAGGTACGCCACACGATGCGATTTGGGACGAACGAATTGGCAACCTGAGCATAAAAGTAGATGGGCGGTTGGCACAAGCTTGGGTACCGTATCACTTTTATCTTGGAGATCATTTTTCTCACTGCGGAGTGAATACCTTTCAATTGATCAAAGAAGCTGGACATTGGAAAATTATTAATCTAACGGATACCCGCAGGACGAAAGATTGTCCTAGCCTTAATTAAGTACTAAGACAAAATTTTTTACCATTAAATTGCCTTGCTACTTGATATCATTGACACTTCAAACAACTTCAATAATAAAAGCATATAAAATGAATTTTTTACCTCTTCGAATTAGTTTATTAGTTTTATTCTATGGCTTCGTCACCGTATGTTATGCCGGCGGAATTCGTGGAAAGGTTACCGACGTAAAAGGAGAACCTTTACCCTACGCTACAATTTACGTAGTACAATCTAAGACCGGAACGACTACGAATTTAGAAGGATTCTTCGAAATCAACCTTAGTCCTGGAAGCTATGATCTCTCTTTTCAATATTTAGGATATGAGAGTGTTCAAAAACGAGTTGTCATCTCAAGCGATTTTACGACACTTGATATTCGCTTGACGCAAAGAGAAGTTGACCTCGACGTACTTGAAGTTTACGATGGTCGAGAAAATCCTTCTTATACGATCATGCGAAAAGCCATTGGAAAAAGTAAGTACCACCTTAATCAATTGGATAGCTATTCCACGGAGGTGTACGTAAAGGGAACAGGACGAATTAAAAAAATACCCTGGTTGTTAAGACGATCCTTAGCCAAGGATGGTGTTGATACCAAGACGGCATTTGTCAGTGAGTCGGTTAGTGAAGTGAGTTATAAACGACCAAATTATTTCAGTGAGAAAGTGATTTCGAGAAGAACAAAAGGAGACTCTAACGAAACAGATCCAGGTGGATTTATTAATGGAAGTTTTTATTTACCGAAAGTGGAAGGCGCAATTTCTCCATTTTCAACGAAAGCTTTTGCGTACTACCGCTTCGAGTTTTTGGGGAGTTTCTTTGATCAAGGAAGAGAAATCAACAGAATAAAAGTGATTCCTAGAAGTCCGGGAGAACTCGTTTTTACTGGAACGGTAAATATCGTTGATGGTATTTGGGCGATCCATAGTTTGGACCTTAGTATGCGAAAAGAAGGTTTTGATGTAGGCGTTAAGCAAATGTATAGCGCTATTCAAGAAAATGTATGGCTGCCCGTGAGTCATCGCTTCAAGATAGAAGGAACGATCTTAGGGATTGTTTTTGAATATAACTATTTGGCAACGAATGGAAAGTATGAAATTACTTTGAACCCTGACTTGGACGTAGCAATTACCGTGATTGATGAAAAGATTGAAGTAGAAAAAGCTAAAACTTTATCGGTGGCAGCTAAAAAGTTGGAAGTAAGTGATATTAATGAGCGACTCAGTGAAGGCAAAGAGTTGACGAAGAAAGACCTTGAAAAGATATTAAAGGATTATGAAAAAGAGGAGAAAGAGGAAAGCGAAACGCCTACCATTGTAAGAATTGAAAACTTTACCGTTGATTCTCTCGCAGACAGTAGAGATTCTGCTTATTGGAGTGAGGTTCGTCCAATGCCTTTGGATAATTACGAAATTCGTGGTTACGAAGTGCAAGATAGTATTAGGATCGTAGATGGTGATGATGCAGTTGCTTTCGGCAGCAGCAAATTTAAATGGACAGATATTTTATTCGGCGGAACGTATTTCACGGAAAAGTACGGGGCAAAAATAAACGCGCCTCTATCCAGTCTAAACTTTAACACGGTTGAAGGATTTCATTTTGATTACGGTCTGGAAATGACGAAATATGGAAAAAATAGATTTCACACGACGGTAGGACTTACGACCCGATACGCTTTTAATCGCGACCGACTCAATGGTAAAGCTTTTGTAGAACTTGAATTTGGGGAAAGGCTAAAAAGAGGAAAATTTAACGTTGAAGGCGGTCGTTACATTTCTCAAATTAACGACGAGGACCCGATACATCCTTTAGTCAATACACTTTATACCTTGTTGCTAGAGGAGAATTACATGAAGATTTACGAAAAGGATTTTGCTAAATTAGCCTATGAGCAACAAGTTTTGCCTAATGTTAAAGTTGAGCTTGGGGTAGAATGGGCGAATCGATTTCTGCTAGAAAACAGTACTTCGAACCAAAAATGGGTTGATCGAGAAAAAGTAAGTTATAGTTCCAATTTACCTTTCTTTGCGGAAGATTATGGGTTCGATGCTTCTCCAACGAGAAACACCAAAGCTACAATTGCAACGCTAGGTCTGGAGTATAAGCCTTGGCAAAAGTATAAAATTTACAATGGGAAAAAGCAAGCTTTATCGAAGCGTACCCCTACTTTTTCATTGAAATACCGAAAAGGAATTGCAGGGGTCTTAGAAAGTGACGTAGAATTTGACCACCTAGAGTTTGGTTTTCGCCACGACTTTGTGATTGGAGCGGATGATTATCTACAAATCAAAGCAGACGCTGGAGGGTTTTTCAATGACAAAAATATGGATATTATAGATTATAAACATTTTCCAGGAAATCGTACATTATTCTCTACACTTGACCCAATTAAGAATTTTAGACTATTGGACTATTATGCGTATAGTACTAAAGACGCTTATTGGAATGCACATTTACAATACGATTTTCGAAAGTTATTATTTACGAGAATTAAACTTGTTCATATATTGGGGATTCGGGAGAACCTATTCTTTAGTCATTTGAATACGGATGGAAAGAATAATTATTCGGAAATAGGATACAATATTGATCGTATTTTTCGCATCTTTCGATTAGAGTTCGTCACCTCTTTTAAAGAATTTGAATACGCAGATTTTGGAGTGCGAATTGGTATACGGACTTTTATTGGAGATCGAGATTAAGACGGGAAGAATAAAAATATTACTAGTTTAAGTACTAAGACAACTTACTTAAGTTGTTAAAACGTCGATAGTTACGCTAAGTAGCTATCGACGTTTTACTTTTTAGGGGTAGAAACTTCAGCGGGCTTGGTTAGAATTTGGGGCAACCCAACTGATTTTTGCCACCTCTTGACAAACCATTATTTCCACCTTGGAATTGATAAGAAATGGTAAGTCCACCGACGTAGTACCAATCGTCGCTATTCGGATTTCCACGTTGGGCTCCAGTAGGCAGATTAACGGGCTCCGTTTGTAGCAATTCGCCGGTTCGATTTCCTAAGGCCGCGGCAAGGACACCATTCCCGTCTGCTAATTCATTGTAGTTGACGTAGGCACCACTAACATCATCGAGATAATCCGTAAAGGTTTTGCGCAGTCCAATATCAAGCCCAATATTGATATTGTGAGAAAGTTGATAGCTAACACCAACACCCATGGGAATAGAAAACTGGGTAAGTTGGTATTTTTCTTGAAAATTGTTCATGCCTTGTCCTTCGGTACCCAAAGGTTGGAGTTCTACGAGTTGACCATCATAATTGGTTTCTGGGTTGAAATTAAAAATGGCAATACCACCGTAGAGATAAGGACGTAAGCGCTGACTGAAATCGGTAAAACCGAGAATGTTGAGTTCCCCAACTACGGAAAGTTCTACGATTCTAGACTCGAAGCTGAGGTTTCGATTGCGTCTTCCTTCGCTCTCGCTTTGTGCATCGTTAGCCGTTAGTTTTCCGTAAGTAAAATTGACTCGTCCCGAAAAGTAACGATTAAAGTCCAAGCGACTAAAAATACCAAATGCTGCACTTTTATCCTGTCTTTGGAAAGCCGTATTGGCTTCGGTCAAGTCTCCTTCGTAGGCAGAGGCTCCAAATAGTAAACCAATTTCAAAATCCTGGGCAGTAAGGCAAAAGGGAAAAGCGAGGGCGCATACCAAGACAAAAGTACGATTCATAACGAGTGGTTTTAAGCGGAGCAATGCGTTGCGGTTTGTCTCTACGGGAGACAAGGTTTTGGCTAAATGATTTGATTACTCCGAATGAATGAAACGTAGAAGAAGTTGGTATAAGCGAAAGGTTTTGCTTGATTATAAATAATGAAATTCATAACGGTGGTCAATTTAGAAAAATTGTGTATGCTGGAGGAAAATTAAAAATTATTTTGCTTATGCTATATTTTTGATAGGAGGGGATGAAATAAAAAGCGGGATTTTTTTATTAGAACTTTTGCAAAGCAGTCATTTGTTAGGTGGAACGATGTAGGGCGTTGAGAATAGTAGTCTGTATGCCTTTAGGAATGTGATAAGACGAGATGGTATTAACAATGGTCAACTGATCCTCTTCCGACGTACAACCGTAAAAAGCGTCTATCAGTAAATCTATTTTTAAAAAACTCAGATTTACTCCTGGTACTTCGTTGGTTAGAAAACTACTCAATTGTTGCAGCGCTTCTTCTTGGTTAACTTCCCAAAAGCAATTTTTTGCATCAATCCATTTTTGGAGCAGATCAGATAGCAAATAAGATTTTTCTGTAAAGTGAAGTTGATTAAATATTTGTTTTTGAAAAGCAACTCGAGTGCTAAAGTCAAAGAAACAAAAATTAATAATTTCATCTAATACCTGAATGATCATTCTTTTTTGTAAAAGATCATTGCACTTTTTTAATTTAACAAAACTCCACATTGACGGATATTGACTTGGTGGAACTAGCATCAATTGATAATTTAGTAATTCAATTGAAATTTCAATCCATCGGTCAAATTGTTTTCTTCGATGATATATTCTGCCAATATTTTGAAATTGTTGTAGCTTGTGAATATGTATCTCAATAAGTTCTTCTTTCTCCAGTGCCTCATCTATTAGGAGTGTTTCTTCTGATAGTTTTATAGCATCAGCATACCGTTGATGCTTATAGGCTAAGTATGCCTTGGCTGGAAGTGCAATTGCTTGAATAAAATTTTTTGTAATTGGGTTGCGAACATGATCGATAAAGAAAAAATCAGCCTCTTGGTGCAAATGCTCGCAAAGGTTTGTATTCCCTTCTCTACAAACTTTCAACGCTCCTGAATATTTTCCTGTTAAATAGTATGCTAAAAAAAACTCTTTCTGGTTGACTTTCGATCGGATAAATTCTGTGACATTTTTGGAGAAGATATCCTCTCGAATAATGGTCTTTCCCCTTTCTTTTTTCTTTTTTTGAATACTATTGTTACTTAGGATTTGAGTGATCATGAGAAGCATTTTTTTTGTAAGCTAAGTGCATAGGAAGGACATTCTACAGTTTGACCTGTCAAGAAGCCTCCACAAATAAACTGAAATTCACAAGCTCTGCACGTTGGGTTAAGTGTTTTTGTCAGGAAGTGTTCCACTTCCTGTTCATCAATAATGATAGAACCTTCTTTCCAATTTTTGATTCCGGTGAAGTTGGCAGCAACTTGAGATTTTTTGGTGTAACTTAAGTTTGTCAAAAATAATTGCAGGTCATCTTGGTCATCAAATTGAGCAGAAAAATTGGCGTTATTCAGCCCGAGCATTTGTAGTTGATGTAAGAGTTGTTTAGTAGGTTTGATGGCTGCGGTGAATAAGAGTTGTACGGTTGCTTTCTTTGCTAATTTTGATATGCTTGGAAGCTGATCGATGGCTGTATTTTTTTTGAAAATAATTTTGAACGCGGTAGGATTTTGAACGAAAGAAGTATGCTCAAGTAAATCCAAGGTCTGCACTAGATTTTCTTCAATTAATACCACAAAGGAGAACGAAATATACTGTTCCTGTTCTTGACAAAACAATTGATACCGCTTCAATACCTGATTGAGGTCGTTGTAGTCAGCGATATCTTTGGCTCGAATAATAAATTTGAGTTTGCGAATTTGAAAATTAGCAATAATTTCACGAAGGTGATCAAAGTATTTTTCCGAATATTTTTTCCATTGACGTTTTTGACAAATCAAGATTAAGTCGTCATAGTAATTACTTCTTTGGCTCAGTACTTTTTTTTCGTTTAAATCTTTGGGTACTAAGATTTCTGTATCAATAAATTTGAGCATTAGTTTATTAGGAAATACTTCGTAAGCATTTTCTAACATCATATCATAAAGTCCTTTTTTCAGGCTGAAAATTTTTCCTGTTCGCAAGGACAGAATTAGCCCTTGACTAAACATCGTTGCTACTTCGTCGGGAAAAATAGCTTTATGGTATTTTGATAATTGAAACATAAATTAACCTTTTAGGTGAATCGGACTACATCAAGTTTCGTTTTTAGTATTAAGTTACACGAGTAAATTCTTTGCTATCTATATCCCTTAGGAATTGTTCTGTTGCGTTCTCTTTTTCTTGTCCTGATGTTTTTTCGGTGATATAGAGTAATTTTAGCCTTTCTCGAATATTATATTTAAAAGGAGGGCAAGCCTCTAGTCCTTCTTCCCAACTTTTGGGACACCGTCCACCACAGACGGGTAAGAGTCGGCAAGTTGAGCAAGGAAATTTACCTTGCAAAACTTTATCGTTCCAATCTTTTAACGGAGGATCTTTAAATTCTGCAAAAGCATTTTGTTTTAGATTTCCTAAAACGTGAGGAGTATTTTCATAGAAGTCGGTATAAGAAACTTCTGTACAATTAAATACATTACCAAAAGCATCAACCATTTCAGCATCATTGGCTACCGACATACAAACAATTTTTCTGCGCTGAGGTATCGATATGCTCGTATCTAATCCATGGGTGATACTATCAATCATCCATTCTAATTCTCGCTTAGCGAATCCTTCTTTTGTTAAAGATTTTTTTTGAGCATCATTTCCTGCCCAAGAATAAATTCCTACGGGATAAAAATAACTGATTTTATCATCAAGCCCTTTTTCTTTAAGCAATTTGATTAAAGGTAGAACTCCTTCTGGATTTTTCTCATCAACATTGCAGCGGACGGATATATTACAACCCAAATCTTTGAAGTTTTCGAGGTTTGTGATGTTGACTAAGTTTTTTAGAATTAGATCAAACGAACCACCTCCTTTTTTCATGTAACGGTGATCATCGTGAAATTCTTTTGTTCCATCTAAAGTGATTTCAATGCCGGTGACATTTAACTCGGTTGCGAGTTCTTTGAAAATGTTAGGCTTTAAACTCAGTCCATTGGTTACTACTTTTCCTTTATATTTCAACCCTCTTTCCAAACAAAAAGACTTTAACCTTTTAGAGATTAAACGCATTTGCTTTAAGCCCATGAGTGGTTCTGCTCCAAACCAACTCACGGCGAGTCCTTTAAATTTTTTAGAAGCAAGTTTATTCTCAATTCGGATGCAAATTTTATCAACTAGGGAATCACTCAAATAGTCTTTGGTATGCTTTTGACCACAGTAATAGCAACCCAATTGACACATCGCACTGGGCCGAATAATTTCGCTTAGCATATTAGCACTTTCAATGGATGCCTTATTTTCTTGAATAACTTTAGCTAGTTCCAATTCGTTACTGCTCTCTTCAACGAGTATTTTTTTCGCTATTAAATCTGCAATAATTTCTTCGGGGATTTCATCAATAAAATTGTTGACTAAGCATTCATAACAGTACTCCGAAACAATATTAGTTTTTCCTAAAAGTGTACTATAGCAAACACGGTCATTTTTTTCATTAACAGGATCAGAAAAAATGGTATAATAAGATAATCTTAAATTCATGATTTAAATTTTAATTAGTTCTTTTAATGCTATTAAACCGCGTTTAAAGAAAAGTTTGAAAATAATGAAGTAGAAAATTAGTGCAGGACCTAACTTGACCAATTCACTTTTTAACCAAGAGAAGGATAATGCTTCGACAATAAATAAGGACTTGAAAAAGTCTATTACATGAATGGGGAAATATAGAACAGATTGAGGATTATAAAGTACAAAAGCTCCCAAGAAAAAAAGCAAAAAGCCAAAACACAAGGCACCATAGGCGAGAAGAAAAAAATCTAGTCTTGACTTTAAGGTCAATTTTGCCTCAGGTTTATAAAAGTAGCGAAGTGTTTCACCTAATTTGCGAAAGGATTTTCGACGAAGATTGGGAACATTGATGAGATCAGAAAGAATCCAGTATCCATCGTATCGAAAGAGTGGATTTAAATTGACGAGTATGATGAGTATAATTAAATAGATAGGAAGTAAGTAAAAATAGTCTAGTGTCAATAAAAATAAAATACCAAGAAAGGTACACATGATGATTTGCATATAAAAGCCACCTAGGTTGATAATGGTTCTCTTGAGGACACTTAATTTCCAGGCATCACTTACATCAGCATACAACATAGGAGAGAGCATATAAAAGCCAAAGCCAATTTCACCGTGCTCCGCTCCAAATTTTCTACAAGCAGTAGCGTGCCCTAGTTCATGAAAAAATAAACTTAGAATAGAAATGACTTGTGTAACTACTAATGCTTTTATTGAAATGGAATCGTAAATGGCTTCTTTATCAAAATAAAAAAAGACTAACAATAAAGAGAACCCCAACATTAGGATTGAACTTGTAAAAAAGAACTTTGGTTCGAAACAAGGAGCAAAAATATGACTCACCTTGCGAATTGTAGCCGGCTTGAATAGCGTAAATCTAATACTCATGTAATCAAATGGATTAGACCGACTCACTTCGTGATCACTAATCGTTACTCCAATCTTTCCTAGCTGATTATGAAATAATTCGTATAGTTCTTCGGGGGTTTTTTCCAGGCCATAGTTACTTTCCAAACTCGTACGAATGGTTTGTATATCTCTTTCGCCATCAACTTCTCCTAGTAAATCTTTGACCAACTCACTTACCTTCATCCTACGATCATACTCGGTCTGATGAATCATATACTCATGCTTCCCAAAAGGATAGACCTTTAGGTGTTCAGATAGTTTTGGAACATATGTTAGTATATTATTCATCCGCATATTTTTTGGTAACTCCATATTGCGTTAATGGACGCACTTGTACTAAATATTCGCATAAAGTCATTTAGAATGATGCCTGTTCCTTGATGATGTTTTGTCCACGAAGATAATCCACTTGATTTGACGACATTAGGAGCGGGAATGCGCATGATATAAGAACTAGGGAAAGAACCATCTTCATATTGATTTGAAATTAGATACTGGTAACATTTATCTGCGGCTGTTTTCCAACGTTGATAAATATCTTGGTCTAAACAAAATACGCTGAGTGCTAAAGCTGTAAAGAAACTACTTTCCTCTTTTGCAGAATTATAGATACAATTTTTTTCTTCTAATAGGTTTGCTAATCCAGCAACCCCTTTTTTAAAACTTTGGGTTTGACTTTCTCCATTTTTATGTAAAGCTCTTAGGCTAAATGAGCTTGCATAAACTAAAGAATCCCACCAATAACTTGACCATAAGCCATGCTCTAATTGTTGGTTTAGGATATAATTTCGAATGGCATCAAATGCCTTTTGATTGGATTGAAGGTAGCTTTTAGGTGCATGACAAAACAAATAAAAAGCCAATGCACTTACGCATACGTGGCTATTGACCCATCCTTGTACATCACTAACTCCAAGGTTAATACTTTTATAAAATTCTTCATCTTTGAGGTAGGTAGAGAATCCACCATCTTGGTTTTGATAACTTAGCCAGGTCTCAAACTCTCCTTTAAGTTCAATATCATAGTCTAGTAAGGCGATTAAAGCAGAACTAGTAGAATCTGCATCTGAAATCCATTGACTATTATATCCCCATAGGTTTTTTTTGCCCTGACGAAGTTGATTTAATTGTTGAGCAGTATCGGTGAATAATTTCTTTTTGTGATGTGATTGCAGGTACGAAGATAAATTATAAAGAACAAAGCTTGTTGTCCAGATATTACTCATGCCTGCATTGTTCCAAAAATCAATGTACAAGTTATCTTTCCCCACTCCTTGTACTATAAAATCTACGGCCATTGCCAATGGTTCGTTAGTGTGTGTTTGCTTCTTTTGTTTGGAAAGATAGCGTTGAGCAATTAGTTTATTGTAGTAAGCATCAATATTTAACCGCAACAACTGGATTTCCTTTTTTTTGAGTTTGATTAATGCCAACCAAAAGGGGAGTAGTGTTATAGAATCCTTTAAGACTGCTATACTTTTGTCAAAATACGCTTCTGCCTTATCAATTAAATCTTCTACAATTTCATAAATATAAAATCGCTTATGGAGGTTTTCGTATGACATATTCTCATAGCTTTCTCCTCGCTTTAGCATTTCTTTTTTTAGAAGGACTAGGCCAATGTTGAGTTGTTCATGTATTAAGTCACGCTCAAAATCAACGATGTCATCAAGAATTTGAAATCCAATAGAAAAATAGTTTTGTGATTGGAGAAGCATTTGATATTCTTCTTTATACTTTTCTTTAGATAAGAAATACCAAATGTCGATAGCTACTTTTGCAAAAGCAGATTTATTTTCAGAAAGTTTTTCATACTGTTTCCACGTCAAATCAGTCGCCTTAGTTTTATATGCTTGCTCTATTTTGACGCTACTAAATAATTCGAAACGTCGCTGATTGAAAAAAAACCAGAACTTAGAATCCATTGGAAATAAGCTAGAAAGTATTTTTATACTTTCTTCGTGGAACAGTTGTGAGATAAAGAAATTCCATGACTTCTCTTTCAAACTATCTTTTTCGTGTTCATCATCGTATACAGCATCGCTAATACAAATGTGCTTATACATTAAAAAACCAGCAATGCACACTTTGTTAATCTGTTCTGCTTGTTGTGTTTCTCGGAAAAAAAAACTATAAAAAAAGTAGGGATAAACTAAATAATAGTCATCGGGCTTTTCTTCCAAAAAAAAATTAATCACTTCTTTTTTGATACTTTCATCGTAAGGCAATGTAAGTAGAAAATCGTTTAATTTTTCTTTTTTTTCTATAGTATATTTTCCTAACATATAATTTAAGAATTAAGAAAAGAAGTAGTCTGCTTTAACTTTTTACTAGCGGAAACGGACTACTTCTTAGCATTAGATTAATTTATAAGGCACTAGCATCTTCTTCTAGCTCTATGTCACAACTGTCGTTGTTACAGCCTTCGTTCTTCCATGCCGTTTCTAATCTTGGTTCGAGTTCTTCGATTTTAAACAAATCTAGCTTTTCAGCTTTGCTTAGTTTGGAAAATTTTTCTTTACTCATAATTTTAAAATTTTGGATTAAAAAATATAAATGATTGATAAACTATAGTTTCAATATTGGGTATTTGTAATTACAAGGCATAGCTCCGCTAGATCAAACTGGAGTGTTTGATCTTATCTTTTTGAATGTTTAGCTATTATCAGTAGAATTAAAGTGACTAATATGACTATCGGCTACTTATGTGAATTTTAGGCGTGGTAGTGTTGAGAAAATTGATCTCAAAAAGAGGAACAACGTATTTTAAAATAGAGCTTAAATCAATTTTTTAAAATACGATTCTCTCTAATTTTATTTGAAATAATATGGTTGATGAAATAAATATACACTTTATTTTTAAAAAAATAACACTGTGAAATTATATTGATGTTTTTATTTGGTGAAAAACCCATGTATTATTATTGTTTTTTACTTAAAGTTAATTTTTTACGGTCATAAATAAAAAATAATATTTACTGATTTGAAGTGTTTAAGCAAGCACTTTGTGTTAAATTTATGTTTTTTCAGGTGACTTTGTTGCCATAGGATTTATTAGAAACGTATCATTATTGTTTCACTAAATGAGCATTTGGTTAATAGTACAGATTGGTCGTGCTTCTTTTTATTTTTTTGTTTAAATTTTATATATTTTAAACAACTTCCATCAGTGGTTTTATAATTTTGCTTTTGACATAGAATTATTTTGAAATCATATTAAGTAGTTCGCAGAAATTGAGTTTACAATAAGTTGAAAAGAATTTTGAGCTTAAACGAGGCAAAAAACACAGACAATGCCGGAGCATTGGCGAAGCTTTTTAACGAAGTAGAAGCTTAAAAGGCTTTCAAGTTATTAGTTAATTTAATTCTGCAAACTACTTAAGTACCAATACAAATTATTTTACTTATTAACTTGCATCATCTTTTGACCAGTCTTTTCGTTACTCAAAGCCTTAGGGCGGTTTTCGTGCCTCAATACTGATCAAAATCTAACACAATTTAATGGCAAATTAATTTTGTCTTAGTACTTAGTTAAATTTGGTTCCGTAATCATAACTTAATAAAAAAATATGCAGTGCCCAAGATGCCAAATTGAACTTACT
>JBGCFY010000038.1:0-6431 GCA_045110315.1 Saprospiraceae bacterium | reverse complement strand
ATTCGTTAGTACCGGCAAGGTACTTTCTTCTCCGTCAGCATAATTCCCTGCTCGTGCAATGACTCGATGGGTAATCGCTTGAATATCTTTGCCCAAAGGAATTTTCAACTTCCACGCTAAGCGATCAGATTGTCCAGCCTTAGCGGTGAACTGAATTTGCTTTTGTTCGTTAGAAAGCAAATCGTCAATTGGTTTCATCGTTAAGGCATCGTATAATTCTAGAACAGCGTCTCCACTTAACGTTTCTTTAGTCAAGTTACTTACCTTAGCGGTAAATTCGATCTCATCATTCTCTCGAAAAAACCTTGGAGGATTTGGCATCACCATCAATTCTTTTTGGGTAACTACTTCTTTTTCACTAATCCCAATTTTCAAATCTTTGGTATGTGCAAGTGCTAAAAACTTCCACCGTGTTAATGCTTCGTTCATCGTGAATTTCACGATTATATTTCCATCCGCATCCGTCAACAATTCTGGAAAAAAGAAAACCGTTTCATTCAAGTTAGTTCTTACTTTCACTGGCTTCGGAGCCGCGCCTTCTCCTTGAGCTTCCGGAGCTGGTGGTGGCGGTGGTGCACTATTAGCATTCATTCCATCTTGATCCGCAGCAACGACAGCACTCCGCAATTTCTTCTTAGGCCGACTAGCTTTCTTATTCTCTACCGGCGCTGCCTCAAGCGTCTCATACTCTGCTTCCTCTGAAATCCCCGCTGCTGATGCATCATTCAAGTAACCATAAGAACGATATTGAGCAGCATAAAAATTAAAATTAAACCAATTTAAACGGCGATACATCCGATTAATATTCAACGGCTGATTGTTCATCCAACGCTTAGCGATGAGTCGGGAACGAACCTGTCCGAAGTTTCGCGAAGAATAGTTATCAATACCATAACTAGATGGAAATGGAGTAAGACTGTAATCATTCTTAGCGAAAACATCCAAAGAAGCGTCATACATGGTAGCAAGCATTTCCGCCGCAACTTTATCTTTCTCATTTCCAGAAATTGTCAGTTGCCACTCTTCTTTTTGTCCCGGACTCAGTTTGTCTCGGAAGGTAGCGTAAGTTATTTGTAAATCTTTATTGCTCCAAGGAATATCCACCCGTTCCCGTACGGAGAAAAAGCGATTAAACTTAACGAAGTGCATTGAGTAACTCAGTCCACCCCGATAGCTTTTTTTCATCATTTCCTGAATCTTTTTGATGCCATTAATGCTCAACCATTCTTGTCGAATAGTTTCGTTGTTTCTAGCAATTTCAAAAAGCACTTTTGTTTCTCCTCCTGCGGAACCTTGATAGATCAGTAAATCTTCTCCAGGTTCAATTTTTGATTTGGGTAGATAGGAAAAATTAATTTGTTCTCCTGGAACGGAGGCTGCATCAAGGTCAAATAAAGTAATAAAACCCTCAAATTCTATCGCTGCGCCAAATTGGTCTTTAGTTTTGAGTGTAACGCGATAGTGACCAACTTTCCAGTCGGTTTTATCCAGTGCAATTACTTTATCTTTAGCGCTATCAAAGTTTTTAGTCAATACCGTCTCGGCAATTTTCCAATTTCTAAAATCATTTTCCTTCTGATAGATATCGTGTGGAAAAAGTTTATTATGTGCTTCCTCAGTGTAAACAAATACATCTGGCACTTTCCAATATCTCGATCGCAACACGCGACCGGGACTTTTTAACAACTCCAGTTTAACTTGTCCTTGTGCAGCGGTAAATACACCATTTAGGTTATTCGTAAAAACTGTTAAAGACTTAAATTCATCAATTGGAATATCAGTGCCTTCGGTAAAAGAGATACCAGCTTCTAGTGCTACGTATCCGACGCGTACACTTGTTTGATTAGACTGGGTTTCTCCCGTAATATCCACCACATCAACAGTTACTTGAAAGTTAAATTCTGGTTGACGCGCAGCGGGAATAGACAAATCGGCGAGTGCTTTGAAGTTAACTTTAAATTTTCCTTCAGCATCAGTAGTCGTTTCCCCATTGGTAATTTCCATTTGATTTTGTCCGCCGCCCCAAGGGTTAAAGCCACCGCGATAGTACCACGGTAAGTAAGGATAACGGACAGTGCGTACGACACGATACTTCACCTTAGCACCATCAATATTATTTCCAGCATAAGCTTTTGCAACGCCTGAGACTTCAACGTTTTCGTTTAGTTTGAAACTTCCTTTTAGCGCTTCAAAGCTCAGCTCAAACTTTGGCCGTTTATATTCTTCTACTCTAAAGTATTTTCTAGTATTTCCTTCGGAGGACTTAATACTCATTCTACCAAGCAAACCAGTTTTAGGGGCGACAAAGCTACCATTGAACGTTCCGTAACTATTAGTAGTCAAGTTTAACTTTGCGACCTCTTGTCCATTAACATCATAAAAATCAACTTGGACTTTTTTATTGGGAATAATTTCCGGCATCCGTTTTTCGTCGTATTCTAGCACCATCCCTTTGAAGAAGACGGTTTGTCCTGGTCGATAAATTCCACGATCTAAGAAGAAATGTGTTTTGACTTTTTTACGAGTACGGCGAAGGCGACTATAGTTTCGGTAATTGTCGTTTAGGGAAAGTAAGTCTTCTCCTTTTTTGAATTTTACGATGTAATTTTGTCGATCTGAAACCTTAGCTTGTACAAAACCGTTAGCGTCTGTTCGAGCCGTACTTAAGGCAGTTTCTTCGTAAATGTCTTTTTTTCGGTTGTAATTACGGGAATAGAATTTAGCCTCAACATCTGCTAGTGGTTCCCCCGTGCTACGATCCATTACGACAAAAGTAGTATTTCCTCCTTCGGAGCGATCCATGTAACTCAATTGAGAAACTTTTACCGTCATGAAGCTGATGGCATTTTTATCGTAGGAAAATCTAGCATTGTCGGAAGCAACGATGACAAATTTACCCATTGGCAATTCGTCAATTTTAATTTCTAGTGCGTGAGGATTGAAATCACCATCATTTGGTAAACTTTGCTCCCACGATTTGAAAGCTTTGAGTCGATTAAAGTATTCAACCGTCTCTTTTTCGTTCATTCGATTAAATTTCTTTTCCGATTCCATTCGAACGACCTTCAAATAAATTTTATCGAGATTTTTATAACTAACTAGAGCTTTAAAGGCTTTTTGTGGAACAACAATTTTCTCTGTTTGGAGACTAAGACTTTTATTTTCAATTTCATTAATGATATTCTTGCACAACCGAGCACCGTAAGACTTTGGTTGCCACTTTACCCCTTTAGTTGCTAAATCGTATGCCCGTTTCATTTGATCTTTGCCGATATTTTCTGGATTGGGTTGATATCCTCGACCTTTAATCAGGTGATATTGAGCCCGTCGATAAATAATTTCGGAAGCTACGGGATCCAAGGCATATTCCTTTTCTAAGGCTTCCAGCGCTTTTAGGTACAATTGATCTTTGTGACCAAGAACTGCATTATTATGAACAAACTCTAAGCGTTTGAGATCGATATCAACGAGCGCCGTAGGCGATTTATCCTTTAAATGGAATTTAATCAAGCGCTGAAATAATAATAAGGTATTGTATTTGTTTGATTCTTCGTCTTTCGTTTCAAATTTAAAGTTGGCAAAAGTTTCAGGTTTGGCAAAAGCTTCATCCTGATTGATATAAAATTTAAAGGCAGGCTCCGTTAGGTAATTTTGATCGTTAATGAAGTATTCTAATGCTCGATGAGTTAGAAAATCATAAAGCGTAGGTCTTAACTTATCGGTGTTAACTGCTTTGGTGGTAATCGCCGCAAAATCTGAGATTTCAATTGATTTGGCCGCTTCAAAAGTTAAAGAAGCGTGATACAAGTCAGAAGCTGCATTCATTAATTTCCTTAAATCCCAAGTACGAATATCTTTTTGATCAAAGTCAACAGTTTCGCTACGATTATTATACTTCCAGCTATTTTCTTGATAATACCGAGTATACATCTCTGCTAAAATCGATTGTAAAATGGATTTAACTAAAGGTTCGGAGGCCTCCATTTCTTGCTCAAATTTATAAATTGAGTTGACCAAGCCATCTTCTTCGAGTTGGCTCTCGTATTTACCACGATAAATTAAAGTCTTGACAATTTGAGAAGGATTATTCTCTTTTTTTGCCCGAGCATATAGCAATTCGACTTTTTCTAAAGCTGATTTAGGCAATCCTTTCCGCTCAAGTTCCTCAATTATTTTCCATTCTTTCTCATAATCTCCTTTATTGAAATTAATCATATTTTCATTTTGATGCGTATTACTAAAAGCATAGATACTAGCAATAACTAAAATAAGAATGCCAGTAGATACTAAAATCAGTAAATTCTTCATACACAGTTATATTTATTAAAAGACGTATTTTAATACTTTAGACCTTAAAATCCTTTAGACCTTAAAATCCTTTGGTCCAAGCCGCTTACAATGTAATAGAAAACAAAATCGTTTCCTACTAGTTTAGATGGGGAAAGGTTAAAAGATGGTGTTTCCTAAAGTTTATTTAACGATAAGTTAACAACTTAGTCCATTGTAAGCAACAGCGTTGTTTTGCTTTAAAGCTTATCTTCCTCAACAGTATCTGAGTAGCACCTTTCCAAGCCTACCACTTCCGGTAGGGCAATATTATGAATTAAAAAATCGACAAACTGTTTTGCCCAAAAGGGCGATAAAGAGGTTCCCTTGGTCCCCAAACCATTGAAAAACCCTAAATGCGGCAACCTGGGATGTAATCCAACGAATGGTCGGCGATCTTTAACCGTGGGTCGCACCGCAGCATAATGTGCGACAACTTCAAAAGGCAATTTGAGTACTTTCTCTAAGCGCTCTAATAATTCTTCTTTTGCCGTTTGGGTGGTGGCATCATCTTCGAATTCCCATTCGTAGGTGGCACCAATCCAATAGTGATCTTTGTTTTTTAAGGGGACGATAAAAACACCGTGTTTCAGTATCTTTTCAAAATTGCTGTTGGGGATATGCACGATCAACATTTCTCCTTTAGCGGCTTCGAACGGGATGAAATCAAAATAAGGATTGAACCGTGCTTGATGACCTTCACAGAAAATCACTTTCTTAGCTTCCCAACCTTGATATTGTATCGTATTTGCTTTTTGTACTAATTGATTGTGGTCAAAGCGAGCAGATACGAGGAGATCCGCTGCTAAAAAATAGTTGCGGTAAGTCTCCATCAGTAGTTTTACGTCAACTTGGGCAGATTGTTTGATTTCACCAAAGGAAAAAACAGCTTTTAATTGCTCTGCGTAAGCGCCCGTTTCTGGTTCTTCTACAAGATAAGCAGCAAGGTCGTAATAGGCCGTTTTCGAGAACCATAAGTTTTCATCCTTTACGTTTTTTAGCACACGTAGGATATTACACTCTTGAAAAATAGTAATCCCGAGTTTGGCTTCGATCTCTTGGTAACATTGCTTAGCAAAAGGAATTAAAGTATCAATTTTCCAACTTTTCACCACCCTACGTCCAGTAATTGGATTAATGATACCCGCTGCGACTTTAGAAGCAGAACCTGCGAAGTGTGGATCAATAATCTTAATCGTGCAATTTTCTTTCAACAGATAATGCGCCAAAAGCGTACCTGCTAATCCTTGTCCTACGATAAGATAATCAATACTCGTCATGTAATATTATATAATAGCTTGGGTACCAAGAATAAGCTAGTCCTTATAAATTATTTAAAAACGCTCGATCTGCCTTTTTTAGTTTCTGCACGACCAAGTCATAAGAATGATCAATTAATGCTAGCAGTAGTTTGTCCTCTAGCACTCCCTCACAATTTACTGTGTTCCAATGCTTCTTGCTCATGTGATATCCGGGTTGAACTTCTTCGTACTCCTCTCGTAGTTCTAGGGCATACTCAGGATCACATTTTAAGTTGATCGTAAATACCTCTCGCCCTAAGCCGGTGAGTGCAAACATTTTTCCCATGACTTTAAAAACTAAGGTAACTTCGTCAAAAGGGAGATCTTCTTCGACCCCTTTTTTACTTAAGCAATAGGTTCTAAATTCTTCAATATGCATTTTGTCAACGTTAAGGAAGCTATTTAAAATAAAATCAATCCCTTACACCTCCTTGCGAGAACGAGTTATCTAATCTGATAATTCATTGCACAAAGTTATTTATATAAGTAGTTCTCAGAATTACTTAACTTACAAAAACAGAAACTGTAGGTGATGAATGCTCGCTCTCTGGCTCTTGTTTATCATTCAACTCATTGGCAAAGCATTTACTTAGAAGCTGAGTTTAAACAAGCATCGAATATTTGGCGGCAAAATAAGAAAAATTTGAGTTAAAGTACGATTTAGTACTGGTCAAAGCATAACTTAATTACATTTACCTTGGCACTAATCCTTTCAAACCTAAAAAGTTAGGCTTCTCTCACAACAATGCGAGAGAAGCCTAATCAAAATTACTTTTATTGCTTAAATTTCTTATTCTGCTGGCA
>JBGCFY010000037.1:0-46728 GCA_045110315.1 Saprospiraceae bacterium | reverse complement strand
AATTTTGCTACCAAAGCATCATCTCCACCAAACGTAGGTGCCTTGTGTACGATTCCTGTTCCATCTTCCGTCTTAACAAAATCACCTGCGATTACTCGGAATGCATTTTCTGGATTTTCTGCTGGCAACACGTAGGGTAATAATTGTTCGTATTTAATACCTACTAAATCTACACCTTTGAATTCTTTGACAATCCAATAGGGTATTTTTTTATCCGTCGACTGATAATTCGCTAAGTCTGCTTCCGCTTCTGCCGTTATATATTTTCCAGAGAATTGTTTCCCGACTAAGGCTTTGGCTAAAATTACTTGTACCGATTCAAAAGTATATTGATTAAAGGTATTTACTAATACGTAATCAATTTTTGGTCCCACGGTCAAAGCAGTATTCGAAGGTAACGTCCAAGGCGTCGTCGTCCAAGCTAAGATATGTACTGCCGTTTGGCCCGCTAAAAAATCTGGTAAAGTTTCAGGAATTACTTTAAACTGTGCGACTACCGTGGTATCTGTTACATCTCGGTAACAACCTGGCATATTAAGTTCGTGCGAACTCAAGCCCGTTCCCGCTGCGGGAGAAAAAGGTTGAATCGTATAACCTTTATACAACAAATCTTTTTTGTATAATTCTTTCAATAACCACCAGACTGATTCGATATAGTTTTTTTCATAGGTGATGTATGGGTTTTCTAGATCGACCCAATAGCCCATCTTTTTAGTAATATCATCCCACATATCTTTGTACTGCATCACCGTTTCCCGACACTTCCGATTGTAATCATCAACGGATATTTTGCTGCCGATGTCTTCCTTTGTGATGCCTAGTTCTTTTTCTACGGCTAGCTCAATTGGCAAGCCATGTGTATCCCAACCGCCTTTACGATCTACACGTTTTCCTTTCATGGTTTGGAATCGACAAAATAAATCCTTAATCGTACGACCCATGACGTGGTGAATTCCAGGCTTTCCGTTGGCGGAAGGTGGACCTTCGTAAAAAACAAAGCTATTTTCTGGATCGCGTTGATCCATACTTTTCTGGAAAATTTCTGCTTTTTCCCAGAACGCTAATATTTCTTTATCGATTTCTGGAAGATTGAGACCTTTGTATTCTGTGTACATAGTTCGATAACAATTTCTAATTTAGTAAAAACGATTACAAAGATAATGAAGTTGTAATCAAGTATTAATAATCGTAAGCACTAGTTGAAAATTTATAAATTTACGGTAACTAGTCGATTTTGAGCAATTCTTAAACAAAAAGCTCTAACAAATCTGAAATTTGCTAGAGCTTTAAGGCATTTATTAGATATTAGCAATCCCAGATTGGTTAAGTCAATCTTCGAATAATAATATTGCTAATTATATTTCTTAAAGAGGTACGCATTTTGCATTAATTAAATTGTATCCAAAATTAAGGTATATTTTTCAAAAACACAAGTCTAAACCGATAGCCTTGCTCGGATTAGCATTTTTCACGATCTAAAAAATAAAACAGTATGGAACCATTATGGGGGATTGACCTAGGCGGAACAAAAATAGAAGGTGTCGTTTTAGAAGAGAGAGCACATCCCAATGTCTTAAAAAGACTGCGCGTTCCTACGGAAGGAGACAAAGGATACGATCATGTTATAGATCAAATTTCCCGACTCATCGAAGTACTCTCGTCCGAGATCGGTTACAAACCGGGATACATTGGAATGGGAACTCCTGGAATTATGGATCCTAATACCAAATTGATGAAAAATAGCAACACGGTCTCTCTTAATGATCGTTTACTCAAAAAAGATTTAGAAGATACGCTTGGCATTCAGATCAAAATGGCTAATGATGCAAATTGCTTCGCGGTTGCAGAAACAACGATGGGTATCGTAGCAGAGACTTGTCCTGATGCACAAGTCATTTTCGGTGTGATCATGGGAACTGGTGTCGGCGGTGGACTTGTCGTCGATGGTAAAGTCATTCCGGGGAAACACGGGATTGCAGGCGAGTGGGGACACAATTTTTTGGACGCTTCTGGCGGTACTTGTTATTGTGGTCGAGAAGGTTGTGTAGAAACTATTATTTCTGGTCCAGCTTTAGAGAAATACTACGAATCTTTGCGCGGAATTCCTTTGGATCTCAAGTTTATTGTGGATCGACACTTCGAAGGAAAAGACGAGTTTGCAACCCAAACGGTAGAAAGGTTACTCAAATATTTCGGGAAAGCAATGGCAAATGTCATCAACATTCTTGATCCCGATGCGATCGTAATTGGCGGCGGACTCGGTAACTTAGATTTCTTGTATACAGAAGGCGTAGAGGAAGTGAAAAAATACGTTTTCAATGATCAGCTAAATACTTTATTTCTAAAACCTAAATTAGGCGATAGTGCAGGCGTGTTTGGTGCTGCTTTGTTGTAAAAATTAATCGCAGCTGCTTAAAAATTGCTCGCGAAGCCATTTTTAAGCAACTGTACACTTTTGAATCCTAGTTTTTAGTTATACTTTTCATCCGGATTAGCCTTACTCGCTAATCCTTGCGTAATCGCACTCGCATAAGCCGCGCTATTCATCGGTCCTGAACATACTCTTGAACTTTCGCAGTGAAGAATATCGTCATATAACCAAATAAAGCCACCCTGAATACCCGTAGACTGCCATTCGTTAAAGCGGTTAGCAATACTATTGAATCCCGTTGGACATTGCCCACTTTCACAAGTATCTCCGTTTTTACACCACAAGCCCGGGAAGACAAAACCTGGCGCATCAAAATTAGGTCCCATTTTAGCTTGTATCGCCTGAATCCAAGTGGCCGGATTGTTTCTTCCTCCTCCAGAATAACATTGTAAATTAAACCCAGTTACCAAATTAGGTGTCTGTTCATTTAAACGATACAAACAATCTACCCAAAAATTGAGCTGCTGGAAAGGACAAAAAGTTACCTGATAACCTAAATTGTGTAATAATTGCGAAAATGCAATTGTGGTTGGTTCGTCGTAAAGGTCTTCATCATCCAGGTCAATCCCGTCGATTGAAGGAATCGCAGTTTTCAACGCTTGGAAATTTCGGTACAAAATACTATTCGGTCCAATATCTGGATTGTTAGGGTAAGAACCTGGTTCTGCAAAAATTAAAGCCTTGATATTGGGAAAATCTGCTGTTTCCCAACCGCCGATAGAAAACAAAATTCGATTAACGGAAGTTGTTCCTTCTTTCAAGCTATACATTTGAGCGGGCCAAACCGGATTCCCTACATATTCTCCTTCGCTAATTAATAAATCCGTAGCATTATTGAATACAAAATCACCATTGGATTCTATATGCATGAAGCAAGCAATAACTGTTGTAAAACCTGATCCTTTTAAATCATTGATAACGGAGTCTCCTCCAGTATACAAAGGACCTCCGCCATAAATTGCCGTCATTTTTTGATTTTTCATTTTTTATTGTTTTGAAGGAGTTAATTTTATCTTTCACAAGATAAATGGAAGTCATTATTTTTCTATCGGGGTAAATACGGGTTTCTCAAAACGAGGGTAAATACGGGAACACCTGTACCGAGTCGCATGAGGCTTCCAATTCAACACTTTATCAGAAAGAAATTTGAGATTTAGAGCTAAGGCTCGTCGAATAATTTGCTAATGCAGTAATCCTAGGCTGAATTAAGTAAAAAAACCGTTATATTTGTTAGCATGTTACAAGCAGAAAATATTCAGTTTGCCTACGATGAAAAAACGAAGCTTCAATTCCCTGACATTAACTGTCAAAAAGGAGAACAATGGCTATTACTCGGGCAATCTGGCAGTGGGAAAACGACCTTATTACATCTCCTCGGTGGATTGATGAAAGCACAAAAAGGTCACATCAAAATTGCCGATACTGACATCGCTAAATTGAGTGCGAGTCAACTCGATCATTTCCGTGGTCGAAACATTGGCATTATTTTTCAAAAATCGCATTTTGTGCGGGCCTTGACCGTAGAAGAAAACCTCGTCTTAGCACAAGATTTGGCGGGTATTAAAATAGATCGTCAACGCATCAAAGTACTTTTGGATCGCCTCAATATTGGTCATAAGCTACAAGCCAAAACGGATGCACTGAGTATCGGAGAGCAACAAAGAGTTGCCATTGCCAGAGCACTTGTCAATCGCCCTAAAATTATTTTGGCCGATGAGCCTACCTCGGCGCTTGACGATCAAAACTGTGACGAAGTTATTCGTTTGCTAGAGCAGCAAGCCAAAGAAGAAGCAGTAACCCTACTCATCGTCACCCACGACGGTCGTTTAAAAAATAAATTTGATCATCAGATTCACCTACAAAAGCAATTATGAATTCATTGAAGTTGAGTTGGAAAAACCTTATCCACAAGCCACTCTCTATGCTCTTGAGTCTAGTCCTCTTTGCCTTGGGTGTTGGTCTAATTTCTATGTTGCTTTTATTAGATAAGCAAGTACAAGATAAGTTTGATAAAAATTTGGCGGGTATTGATCTCGTCATTGGCGCCAAGGGTAGTCCTTTGCAATTGATTCTAAGTAGTATGTATCATATTGATAGTCCTACTGGAAATATTTCCATCAAGGAAGCGCGCCCTTTTATGAATCCCAAACATCCTTTAATCAAGTCGGCTATTCCTCTGTCGATTGGAGACAGTCACAAAGGATACCGCATTATCGGTACGATTCACGAATACGTGGATTCCTTGTATCGAGTAAATATCGGTACCGGTAAACTTTGGATGGAAGATTTAGAGGTTACGATTGGAGCTACCGTTGCTCGAGAATTAAACCTAAGCATCGGCAGTAACTTTCATAGTGCTCACGGATTAGGCACCGATGAAATCATGATGCACGACGATGTTGATGCGTTCAAAGTAGTTGGCATTTTTGCAGAAAGTGGTACCGTTGTAGATCAACTTATTCTTACTAATCCTCAAAGTATCTGGAAAGTGCACGATCACGATCACGGTAAAGCAGAAGGAGGACATGATCATGAAGGACACGATCATGAAGGGCACGATCATGAAGGACACGATCACGAAGGACACGATCACGAAGGGCATGATCATGAAGGACACGATCACGAAGGGCATGATCACGGGCATGAACATACGACGGCGACTCCTAAGAAAGCCCTAACCGACGAAGTGGATAAAGAGATCACCAGCCTATTAGTTAAATATCGTAATAATCGAGACTGGCGAAGTTTGAACCTTGCTCGTAACATTGATGAAAATACTGACCTGAAAGCGGCTAATCCTGCTTATGAGATTAATCACCTTTACAGCATGATGGGCGTTGGTACAGAAGCGCTCACAACTTTAGCTTGGATTATCGTTTTTGTATCGGGTTTGAGTATTTTTATTTCTTTATTTTCTTCTTTGAAAGAAAGGCGTTACGAATTGGCGCTGTTGCGGGTAATGGGTGCTTCTCGGTTCAAAGTATTTTCTTTGATCATTTTGGAAGGTTTGATCCTTGCCATTTTGGGATATCTTATCGGTTTGGGCTTAAGTCATTTGGGAATGGAATTACTTGCGGATCATTTAAAAGCGGCTTATCAATATAATTTTACGGGAAAAATATTCTTGCAAAAAGAATTATACTTACTTGCAGGAGCTTTATTTATTGGCTTTGTGGCAGCGGTAATTCCTGCTATTCAAGCTTCTAGAACTGATATCTCTAAAACTTTAACAGAGTCTTAAAAGAAAAACATTCTACAATAGCTTAAATTGCGAGTAGATGATAAGTCTTAAGTTTCGCAGGACGAATACTGTGAGCCTTTCCTAAAATAAGATAATATGAAAAACCTATGGATCGTGTTGTGCTTTTTGGGCACTATGCTTTGGAATACCTCAACGGCGCAAGAAAATGTTTGGCGAACGTTGGCTATGATTAAAATGGAGAAAGATTTCTCTAGTATGCAAGAAGGGAAAGAGCTGCGTTTTGGTCCTTTAATTAAAAGGTTAGAAGGTAAGGAAATTACCGTTAGAGGTTATATCATTCCCTTATCGGGAAAAAAAGGACAAAGCCACTTCATGTTTTCCGCTTATCCTTATAGTAATTGCTTTTTTTGTGGGAAGGCAGGTCCAGAATCGGTGATGGAAGTATTCATTAAAGATGATAAAAAGGTAGATTATTCTGAAAAAATAATTAAGATCAAAGGCACCTTTGCCATTCGGTCTAGCGACCCAAATGATATCATGTACCAGTTATCCGATGCTGTTTTGGTTAAGGATTAACCTTCGTTTAATAACGCCTTTATTGCCGTACACATCCAACAATTATCAAAGTAATACAATAACGCCTTAAATAATTATACAAAACTCAGACGCTAATTTTAATTTCAATACCATGATACAACTTCGTTATCTATTCCTTGCGGCAATTATTGCACTTGGTGTGTTACCTACTACTTTGTCTGCACAGGCAGAAGTCAAACCTGCTAACCTTTGGAAGACATTGGCGAAGATTACTTATCGCAAAGAGTACGACGAAATGATGGGCTTGAAAGTAGATGTTCCCGTTTTTAGCCAAGAAGTACAAGATTTGGACGGGAAAGAAGTGGAGGTAAAGGGTTTTATTATTCCGGTAGAAGGTTATAAAAGTCACAATGACTTTATTCTTTCTGCTTACCCATATAGTATGTGTTTTTTCTGTGGTGGTGCAGGACCAGAAACCGTTATGCAAGTTACGGCGAAGGAAGCGATTAAATATAGTACGGATGCCATTACGATCAAAGGCATTTTGAAATTAAACAATACAGACATCAATCAATTAATGTACGCTATTACGGAAGTAGAGTTGGTAAAAGAATAGACACTATTCCAGACAAAAAGAACGGGACCAACCTTTTGATTGATCCCGCTGGTATAAATTGATGTTTATATGGTCAACTGTTAATCTTGGCAAAAATGTACCCTCGCTTCACTTGCTTGCTCGTAACCTAAGTCGGCACTTTTTCCCAAATCTGCACATCCTGAAATTGAATCATACAATAAGAAATGAGCTAAAGCTCGGTTGTAGTATGCTTCTGCGTAATTGTTATCCAACTCGATGGCTCTAGTATAATCGTCGATTGCCTTTTGGGGTAATCCGAATAACAATTGCAAGTTCCCTCTATTCTTCAATACTTTAGGGTTATTAGGAAAAGCTTCTAAAGCGCGGTTCAAGTCATTAATTGAGCCATTGTAATCGCCGAGTGCTTTTTTGGTTAAGCCCCGATTCAAATAAGCTTCCATGTAAATTTCGCCATTCTGCTCAATAATAGTATTATAATCTTCCAGTGCAGTCTCTTTATCTCCCATCCGCTTAGCGAGTAATGCTCGACCAAAATAAGCCTTCGTTAAATCTTCCTGCAACATAATCGCTTTATCAAAATAGATTTTTGCTTGTTCGAGTCGTCCTAATTTTTCTTCAGCTTTACCAAAGTTATACCATGCAATCGCAAGGTTGGGGTCAAGGGTTACCGCTTTGGAGAAAGCTAGAACAGCTTCGGAAAGACGATCTTCCTTTCGTAAAACCACTCCTTTTAAATCATATCCAATCGCTGACTTAGGGTAATCAACTAGAAAAGTGTCAATTAAGTCCATTGCCATCAACAAGTTATCTTCTTCAATTTCTTGAACAATCTCTTCCAATTGCTGCCAACCCAAATTATCATCCTCTTCCGTTTTAGCCAGAAATTGCTCATCGAGAGTTTTGTAATAGTAATTTAGTCTTTGCCCTGTATTTAAACCCGTTACTGCTTTTTCTGGCTCAATAGATAAAATCCGGAGTAGCCCCTGGTTACCGTGATAACCATAGAGATTTGCGGCGAGTGGATTGATTCGACTCGCATTTTCAAAGTCGATTCTCGCTTCTGCTTCCATCCCGATTAACTGCTTAAACTTTGAACGCATGAGGAGTGCTTCGAAAGAATTTGGATTTTGAGCAACTGCATTTTCTAGGGTAAGAAAAGTAGCTTCGTAATCAAAAAATCGGAATTCACGCTCCGCCTTCTGTAATAGTGGAAGTACGGTTCTAGATTGATTATTGATACCATAGGTTCTTCCTAGCTCCGTCTTATTCATATTTCGCGTTTGTGCCATTAAGCTAGTTGCCCATAGAACAAGCAAAATCGTACCCATTAAGTTTTTCATTTTTTCGTTTTTAACCTTGAAGTTGTTTTAAAATGGGGGTTGAAATTAGTTGTAAGCGCTTGGTTTTCAAGAGGAAGCTCCATTTTTTTTTCGTAGCCATCGCTACGGGGAAAAAAATTAGCTGAAATATTGGAAATCAATGGCTTGCAAATAAATCATCTATCTATTTTAAAACAACTTCTCTTGTGATAATACCAATTGGAACTGTAAATATTCGCTGTTTGAGCGTTACTTCACCAAGTATACTATTCTGAATTAGTCTAATTAAGCGCTCTTAATACTACAACGCATGAAACCAATAATAGTTGACTTACTATGCAAAATAATAGTAAAACTATCATTTTTATTAAAAAGTCTTCCGATGGAAATTTACTTGAACAGCAACGGTAAGTGAAGATGAAATCAATTAAGAGGATAGAAAAGAGCGCCTCAACACCTACAATAAAGTACTGAAGCTGTTTAAAAGCGCCAAAAATGTTTACGAATTATTAAACAACTTCAGTGTTATGGATTAGATTGTATAAAATCTACCATTTTTTTATTTGAAAGAAGATGATGGTATCCACTCGCTATTTTTGATTAAGCATACGAGAAAAGCTTAGTCGGAAAACGACCATAATTACGATAAAAATACCGATAACGTATTGAAAAGGTAGGTAAGAAAAAACGTAAATCCGCGTTTTATCAATGATCCACATAAAACCTAATGCCATTGTAATCATCATTACGAGTGCCGACATTTTTCCAAAGCCCGGAATTCTATCCAAATTAACATTTTTCCGAATCAGGAGTAACGTTGCAATCATCGAAACAACGGGAAGGATTTGGGTATAGACATTCGTATCAAAAATGCTTCTACGTTCAAAGAGGAAAAGATAGATACTAAGGGTAATCGCAAAGATTCCGGGTACACAAACTAAATAAACCAAAACAGAATATAAATAACTCCAAGGCGACTCATGTCCTTCTCCTTTTCCTAAGATACCTGCCAAAAATGCAGTTAATGGGATTAGAAAAAAGTAGGCAAGAATTAAAGACGGATTATCTCCAAGTAAGGTGAAAAATTCTGCGAGCGTCATCGTGGGCAAGTTAGATTAAAAATATATTCTATTTGTTACAAATATAACGCCAAGCAAATCATTTTCAGCATTTACAAAATAATAATGTGAACAAAAAATGCTGAAATTACTTATTGATACGAAACAACAGCTATACAAACAAACTACTCGCTAGTATTAAGCCTAAAAAAATTACGTCTATTCTTCAAAAAAAATTATATTTATAGAAACAACAAGGGATCTTGATAGCTATGATTATTGGCTCAGCTTCCCTTCAAATCTCCTCCGCTCTTCTTCCTAATTAGACCAGCTAAATGACTAAGTCATTTGGATCAATAAACACAACGATTTACCATTAATAAGTACTAATTACTGTAGTTCTGCTTCTGCGAAGCATGCATCATCTTCTATCTTTAGATTACTATCCACAGATGAATCTAGTACTAAAGCTATGCCTATACTAAAAGACTAATTTTATTTTCTCACGCTTAAATTCTTCATCATGAAAACCCTTAAATTCAACTCCATCTTTTTTGCTTTGCTCGCTACGCTGAGCTGCGCAATTCTTTTCACTGCTTGTTCGAAAGAAGATTTAACACCCGCTCTAACAACTGAAGTTACTACCGCATCTCCTAATACCGAAGTAAAAATGCTACTCCCAGAAAGCATCACTGCAAAAGGCGAAGAAAGTGTCAAAGCATACCTAAAAAATATGTCGATTGAACAAAGAGTAAAGCACATTAACGACTATACCATTAGTGAATATTTAACTCAAAAGGGAAAGATTCAAAACCTCGATCCTCTAGGTGATCGAATTGGTTTGCCCAGTGATTTAAATTTATCAGACTACCTATCTGGCGAAGAAATTAAAACCTTGAAATCAAAGCTCATTACAACGGAGGAAGCACTTAACCAAGAGCGACTTGGAACGGAATGTATTTTGGTTTTTGTCTTAGTTGACGTTGAAGAAATCGAAGGAACGGACCTACTTATTTACACCTATGAATTGGTATATATTAGTTGTACCACTGAGATTGAATAACCATTATTTTAGCAGCAACTCTATTTTTTTACCCTTAATTTTTTCCTCATGAAAACCATTAAATTCAATTCCATCTTTTTTGTTTTGTTCGCTACGCTGAGCTGCGCAATTCTTTTTACTGCTTGTTCGAAAGAAGATTTAACGCCCGACGTAGTCGTAGAAAACCAGCAGATCAATCCTGAGCAAACTGCCAAGATGCTCCTTCCGAAGCACATCACTTCACAAGGAGAAGAAGGCATTAAAACCTATCTTCAACAGTTATCTGTCGAACAAAAGACCAAGCATCTCAATGACTATATTATCGGTGAGTACTTAAGTCAGAAAGGAATATTTGACGACCTCAATTTGACAGAAAATCAAATTGGATTACCAAGTGATTTGAACTTATCAAATTTTTTAACTGGTGAAGAAATCAAGGTTTTAAAAGACAAATTGATCCATCCAGAGTCGTTACTCGTCCAATCTCGGGGAATCTGTTTTGACGTTTTGGCTCCTGTCAATTGTATACTTTTCACCGTTACGGGTCCGAACGGAGTTGTGTTCATGGTTGAAACCTGTGCTTATGAAATTATCGGTACAATTTGTCTTTAGACAAATACTAACTTTAAGCTCCTTAGACGATAGTCAACAGTCATAAGCTCATTCATTATTGATAAAGCCTTGGTAAATTGCACTTATTTACCAAGGCTTTTTGAGTCTTGTAGTGGATCATGAAGTAAACTTATAGCTTCTTACAAATGAGAAACACATGGCTATTTTTTATATTTTTTGCGCCGTGTAGTAATTTTTGCGTTAAATTTATGATATTTGAACAACCAAGAGATATCTTAAATGATGAAGTTGCTTTAAAATGATGTTAAAATCATATAACAACTTCTGTAACAAACAACAGTTTTACCCTCATTAAGGAAGTTATTTTACATGATAGCCTATTATTTTTTAACCAACTTTTCCTTAGATGCAAATTGACGTATTAATAGCACGAATAAAAAGCAAAGACCAACAAGCCTTTGCCCATTTATATGATCAGTATTCCGGATCTTTAATGGGTGTGATTGTCAGGATATTAGGCAATAAAGAGGCGGCGGAAGAAGTATTGCAAAAAACGATGTTGAAGGTGTGGAACAATATAGATAGTTACAATGAAGCTAAATCTTCTTTGTATACTTGGATGGCTGCCATTGCTCGAAACTCGGCCATTGATGTAAGACGATTAAAGTCTTTTCAGAACAATGAGAAAACCGAATCCATAGATAATAGCGTATATCAAGTAGCAGGCAATTCAATAAATACATCTGAATTGGATGTAGAAAAACTAACGGCCAGGTTAGATCCTAAGCATAAGCAGGTTTTAGATCACGTTTATTTGATGGGATATACGCATCAAGAAGCTTCCGACAAACTCGGTATTCCGTTAGGTACAATAAAAACAAGATTGAGGTTAGCAATAAAAGCACTGAGAGAAGAACTGAAAAGTGAAAAAGGTTTATTTCTCGGGCTACTCATTATTTTACTAATTTTGCTAATGTTATGACAAGTAACGAAATAAAAGAATCAGGTCTCTTAGAATTATATGTTCTAGGGATTTTAGAAGGGGAAGAATTAACGCAAGTAGAGCAATACTTAACGCAGTATCCAGCACTAAAAATAGAGTTGAAGGATATTGAGACAACCTTGCAAAAATTTGCGCTACTCAACGCAGTGGCACCTAGTGCCGGTCTTAAAGCAAGCATTTTATCTGAAATTCAGAATAATAATCCCAAAGCTACAGAAGGTCCAAAACCGCAAGAAAGTACGCAACAAACTCCGAAAAGTGGCAGCCGTGGCTTCCTCAATTTTTTGGTGGCAGCGTTGGCTTTATTGTCGATGGTTTTTGGGTATCTCTGGTTACAAGAGAGTCAGAATAATGCGCGGTTACAACAAGCCTATGATGTGCAAGCAGAGAATTGTGATTCGTTGCAGCAAGTGAGTGAGTTGAGAGCCTTGGCGTACCAATCTATTACGAACCCTGAGGTGAATCTGGTGCAGCTTGGTAAACAAGCAAAATACCCTACAACCCAATTATATCTGTATACGAACCCCGTAGATAAGAAAAATTACCTCAAACTCAATGATTTACCGGAGATTGACAATGCTACCCAGTCCTTTCAGTTGTGGTCTTTGAAGGGAGATAATCCTCCAGTTCCGTTGGATGTTTTCCAGAGTGACGATCCTGAATTATTGGAAGTTCGCTTTGTCGATGAGACGGAAACCTACGCAATTACGATCGAAGAAAAAGGTGGCAAAGATTCCCCAAATTTGGCGAATTTGATCGGAACGTTTTCGATTTAAGGAGTTGAATTGAAAAGTTTTATTTTGCTGTTTTTTCGATGGAGAATCCTCTACCTTCTTTTGAAGGTAGAGGATTTTTTTGCCGTACAATCGTACAATCTTCCATTAAACATTTAAGCCTCAACACCTCTGAATAAATACGTTACTACTCTGCTTTTTCCCTGAGCGATATCCTCTTTCTTGGTTTTTGATAGATTATCTAATATTCTATCATCTTCAAATATTTTTCGATGATCAAATTTAATTTTTATTAAGCTGTGTATAGTCTAAAGTGCTTATTTATTTTACTTCGTTTAGAATGTTTTTTGTTTTGTACTTTTCAGGATATTATTTCCTCTTTGCTAGAGGGCAACAAAGATATAGACATACTAAAATTCGACTTTAACTTCGAGAACAAATCCAAGCAATCCCTTAAAATAAAAAAAGTGTCTGCAACTTCCTGAGCTACAGACACTTAAATTATTTACTTGTTGACCCACTAGGACTCGAACCTAGAATGACGATACCAAAAACCGTAGTGTTGCCAATTACACCATGGGTCAATCCCACACTTTTTTGGAAGCGTGACTGCAAATTTATAACAAAAAATGCATTTTGTAAAGTTCCACGGTGGATTATTTTTTTATTTTTTTATTTTTTTTTGAGAATGCTCAATCAGAAAGAAGGAAAATGAGCTTAGGATTTCCTCAACTCGCCATTCCAACCTGTCTTACCACACTGAAATATAAATCGTCATCATTGAGAATGTCGTATAAATAATCGTGATAAGCGGGGAAATCCGGTAAATTATTATGCCCTGCATCGTCTATGGCAAATAAATGACTTTGGCGAGGAACGAGCCGCAAGAGCATTTCACTATGTCGGAAAGGAATTAAACGGTCTTTGCGACCGTGGATAATAAAAATGGGACAATTTACTTTTTTGATGAATTGATCGGTACGAATATGGTAGCGGAGCAGCCAATGCACTGGTAAAATGAACGCAAAGCGCTTAATTTGACTTAGAAAGCTATAGTAAGGGGAATCTAAAATTAATGTACGGGGTTTATTCCAAGAAGCAATTCGCGTAGCAATGCCGCTGCCGAGGGAGCGACCATAAATGATAATGTCCTCTTCTGCGTACTTCGTCTTCAGCCATTTGTAAACGTGCTGCGTATCATTGTACAAAATAGCCTCCGTCCGGCGACCTTTGCTTTTACCAAAACCACGGTAATCAATCATGAAAAAATCGTAGCCCTTCCCAATAAAATCACTCGCAAATTTTGCCCAACCTTTAATGCTGCGAGAATTCCCTTTGAAATAATACACGACACCCTTGGCATTCGGAATCTTAAAATGTAATCCATTGATTTGACCACCATCTTCCATCTCGAAATTGACCTCGTCAAATGGAAAGGGATAGCGATAGCGAAAATAGTCGGGAAGTTTTTCTGGACGGAAAAAAAAGTAGTCTTGCAAAAAGTAAAATGCTAAGGCTAATACCACGTAGGCAATTCCCAAATATAGCAGTATACTCCATCCAATCGACATCAGCGTAGGTATTTATATCCTAAAATAGGCTTTTTTAGGGAGAATTGGAATTATCACCAAGATAAAACCTAAAGGGTTTGCCCTAAGGCTCCACTACCGGAGATTCTATTAATTGATAAATCGCCGAAAAGTTTCGACCCGCACCATTATAATCCAAGCCATAACCAACCACAAACTTATTGGGAATATTAAACCCCACGTAGGCAATCGGAAAATGATATTGGATCGCATCAGGCTTCACCAGTAAGGAAGCTAAAGAAATAGATACAGGGTTAAATTTTGCAAGATGTTGTAAAAATTGAAATAGTGTTTTTCCCGTATCAACAATATCCTCAATCACAATAATTTCTCTGCCTTCTATCGAAGTATCTAAACCTAAAATTGTTTCCACTTTCCCCGAGGACGCTAGCCCATCATAAGAGGAAAGTTTTACAAAAGAAACTTCACAAGCCAAATCTCCACAAGCACGCATCAAGTCTGCTGCAAAAACAAAAGCTCCGTTTAATACGGCGATAAACAATGGATTTTTATTTTCGTATTCCGCTGCAATTTCTTGCCCCAAAGCAGCGATTCGCTCCGCAATTTTTTCCTCACTCAGGTATTTTTGAAAAGAAAGGTCATGCGCTTTTACAATCTTATTTTTTACATCCATCTTCCGTTATTTTTCTTAGATTCTTCTAGCAACTATTAATACAAACCATATTGATCAATCAAATAAACTAAGCTGGTCATCGCCGCAGTTCCCAATTCTAATTCTCTTTTATTGACTGCATCAATATTATCAATCCCAGTGTGGTGGTAGTCAAAGTAACGCTGAGAATCGGGTCGTAAACCAATTAGCATTCCTTTTTGACTTTTCAAAGGGGAAATATCTGCCCCCGAACCGCCCGTAGAGAAACCAATTCCGTAAGGTTCTAAAAGCGGTAACCAATTGGTCATTTTCTTAAATTTCTCTTTGAAAACACTTTTTTCTGCCTCACAACTAAATCCCCGAGGACTAAACCCACCCGAATCCGATTCTAGTGCCGCCAAGTGATATTCTTTTTTCTGGTTCGAAGCTGCTGCGTACGCCTTCCCGCCGCCTAAGCCATTTTCTTCATTCATAAATAAAACACATCTAATCGTACGCTTCGGCTGGTATTTCATATTTCTAATCAATTGTAGTACGCCCATTGCGTGTACACAGCCTGCGCCGTCGTCGTGTGCACCGCTGCCCACATCCCAAGAATCTAAATGACCACCCACTAATATAATTTCTTCTGGTTTTTCCGATCCTTTGATCTCTCCAATCACATTGTAGGATAATTTGTCGGGATACGTTTCACAAGTAGCTCTCATAAAAACGCGGACGGGTTCTTGGGTTAGCATTTGACTTAGTAGTTCTGCACTCTTCGTGCTAATCGCTAGTGCCGGAATTTTATCAACGCCTTCTTCGTAGACGGTGACGCCCGTATGTGGAATATCATCAATCCGAGTTGTTATAGAACGTACCAATACGCCTACTGCACCATAAGCCACAGCTTTTGAAGCTCCCCATACGCGTTGATCTACAGCACCACCGTAGGCATTAAAAGTTCTAATTTGTCGGGGATCCATTGGTCGATTAAAAAAGACAATTTTCCCTGCTATTTTTGCTTTACCCAAAGTTTCCAAAGCGTCGATGCTCTTTACCTCAATAACTTCAGCAGAAATTCCGTGTGGTCCTGTACCTACTGAATTTCCTAATGCTAAACCCGTTAATTCAACGGTACCTCTTGATTTAGCATTCACAATTCGTACTTGTTCTTGATCTCCTCTTACCCAGTGTGGCACCATACAAGGTTGCAACCACACCGAGTCCAAACCTAAAGTATCCAGCATTTGCTGTGTATAATTAACCGCTGCCGCCGCTTGAGGAGAACCGCTTAAACGACCACCAATTTGAGTAGACAGGTAATGCAACCAATCATAGGACTGACTTTCGGTGAGCGCTTGGTCATAGATTTTTCGAATGTAAAAAGCGTCTTTATCACTTTTACTATTATCAGTTTGTGCAAAACAAAGTTGACCGATCAACAACACGAGAAACAGCAGCAATAATCGTTGCATAGCTAAAATTTTACGGCAAAACGCCATGAATTAATGTAGCATTTATATTGAATACCAATACAAATTGATTTTGTTTTAGTACTCCGTACCTTCAGTACTAAGATTCAATAATTACTCAAAATTATTGAGTCCATTTGCCAAATCTACATAATTTATAAATATTTTTTTCAAAATTCGAACTTAAGTAAGAGCGCAAATTAATATACTTAATATCTTCGGCACCTTTTGAGTTTATTGGTAAAATAGTTTTGCGCTCTTACTTAGTCCTTCGCAAAATGGAGTTTCGGCTTAATCTGAAATGAACCTTGGAGATAACAAAAGAAAAAAGCACTATTGTAAAGAAAAAAGCATTCTAATAGCCCCATTTAGAGTTTTTAAGCAACTTCTTCTAATAAAAAGGGGCATTTTATCTCTTTTTATCTTTAAAAAGTGGAAGTTTTATTAAAAAAAATCTATTTTTACATAATTATTGTAAAAAGTACAATAAGTGCCTTAGCGTTAAGGTTTACTAAAAAAAAGATAACCCTTGTGGGTATTTAAGATAATTTGGTTTTATTTGGTTAGGTCCGGGGCAATGCTTTTTTAGCATTGCCCCACTTTTTTGCTCCTATACCACTCTTCTAGATTTTTCCTCCTAATGGTAGACAAACTCTAGGCAAAAAAAATAATAGTTTCCTACAAAATATAGCTAACTTGTGGCGTATTTTTAACTTTCTTTGATTGAAAAAGAGACTATTCTCAATTTCTTACGTCTCAATGATTGAGAACCATAAATAGTTATGATTGAAAATTTTTTGTGGCAATATTATTTAGAGCAAAACGTGACTTTAAAAAATAACTTAGCCTATTTACTACGTGAAATCCTCGACAATGGATAGTAGCCCCTTAGAAACGAAGTCTTTCAAAACAATGTCTGATACGGAAGTTATCCAGCTCCATCTGAGCAGTCATAACACTGTATACTTTAGTCTACTCTATAAGAGATATGCTAATAAGATTTATGGCAAATGTATTTCGTTGCTAAAGGATGAAGCATTAGCACAAGATGCTACCCAAGAAATTTTCACCAAAATATACTTGAACCTCTCAAAATTTAGCGAACGATCTAAGTTTTCCACTTGGGTCTATTCTATTACTTATAATTTTTGTATCGACTTCTTGCGAAGAAAGAAAAAAGAAAAAAAGCTTTTTAGTGGTGAAGTAGATGAAAATAAAGCGGAAGATATCGTGGAAGAAGTACCCGATACCGAGTTATTGGAAATGGAAGTCAGCCGACTAAAAGTAATTCTCGAAAGAATTCCTGTAGGAGATAAAGCGGTTCTATTGATGAAATATCAAGATGATATGTCCATCAAAGAAATTGCTGCAACCTTAGATAAATCAGAGAGCGCAATTAAAATGAAAATTAAACGTGCTAAAGCGAAAGCAAAACAGGTCTATTATCAAGCGTTTGGAAATATACAAGAAAATTAATTAAACATTAATTAAACTATGTCATCATCAAAACCGACGAATAGCTTTAAAGCACTCCAAGAAGTGGAAGAAGTACAGTATCAACAACCCACAGAAGACATCAAAGAAACACTCGATAGTAACTTTGGTTTCATCAAAATGTTTGGTCAAATCATGGAGCTATACTTACCAAAAGTATTCGAAATGATTGTCCACCTTACCGGCGGTACACCGGAAGAAACATCCATTGAACAACAGTCTTCTTCTTTTTATGATACTGATGATGCTACACCTGGTAGTGCAAAAACAGATTTACCACAAAATGATCAACTGCTTAGTGGTGACTAAACGCTCAAACGAACGTCTCAAATTAAATTATCGTCATAAAGTAACAATAAATGGATACCCCCGGATTAGAATTTAATATGTTAAGAGATTTACTAAAAGGATTCATGGATAGCATTCCTAATGTTATTGGTGCATTATTTATCCTAATTATAGGATGGCTGATTGCTAAGTCTATAGCTAAATTGCTCCTTCGGGTCTTAAAATCTATTGGTATTGATAGAGTGGCAGACAAACTCAATGAAATCGAGATCATTCATAAGGCAAACGTCAATTTTGTGCCGAGTGTAGTACTCTCTAAAATCGTCTACTACCTTCTATTACTAATTTTTGCAACGGGAGCAACGGATGTTTTAGGCATGGAAGCAGTTTCCAACCTAATGAAGAATATCGTGGAATTTGCTCCCTTACTCATTTCTGCCATCTTTGTTTTCATCATCGGAGCATTGATCGCAGAGTTTATTAAGAATATTGTGCTTACCACTTGTAAATCCCTCGGTATCCCTGCTGCAAATTTGATTGCCAATTTTGTTTTCTACTTTATTTTTATTTCTGCAATCATGATTTCTTTAGATCAAGCCCAAATCCAAACGGAATTTTTACGGCATAATCTAACGGTAATTATTGCCGGTGGAGTATTTGCTTTCGCAATCGGCTATGGACTTGCCTCTCGTGATTTGATGGCCAACTTCTTGGCTTCTTTCTACAGCAAAGGGAAAGTTAATCTCGGTGATAAAGTAACCATTAATAATACTACCGGAACCATCATTGCAATGGATAATTCGTCAATCGTATTAAAAGCAGAAGATCGAAAAATTATTATTCCACTCAGTAAACTTTCTTCTGAAAAAGTGGAAATACACGAGTCTATTTAAACCCATTAGACTAAAAATATTCTTTCACGTTTCCCCTAAAAGACATGCTTTTGGACACTACGTATTGCGTAGCATTCAATCAAAAAACATACTGCATCACAGTACTATTTTGGTGTCAAAACTATAAATGCGACTAAATACATTTAAGTACTAATACAAATTTAACAATTAATTCCACCTGCCTTTGTGGGGGAAAAAATCAAACAAAGAAGTCAACTAAAACTTCTAAATTTTTAAAATAAAAATCAAGAAAAATGACTAAAAAACTATTATTATTCTGCTTACTATCAAGTATTTTCTGCGTAGGCTTAACGGCACAAACGCAAACTTTAGAAGAACTTAAAGCAGAAAAGGCAGAAAAAGCTTCGGCTTTAAGCGCTTTGAAAGGAGAAATCAATGCCATCCAAGCTAAAATTGACGCTTTCCCAGGATGGAAAATTGGTGCAATCGGAACAATTGGTTTTACTGCTAACGGTTTTAACAAGTGGTTAGGACAAGCTAATCCAAATTCATTTTCAAGTAACATTGGTTTTGCCGCTAATGGTTTCGCAAACTTAGATCGAGATAAGTACTTTTGGAGAAATCGAGCAAACCTTACTTTAGGTTGGACCAAATTAGATTTGAATACTGAAATTACGGAAGAAGGAGAAGATAACGAATACCAAGAAACAGCAGATGCGATCAATATTTCTTCACTTTACGGTTATAAGCTAAACAGCAAGTGGGCGATTTCTGGCTTAGCGGAGTACCGTTCTACGATTTTGAGTAACTTCAATAATCCTGGTTTCTTAGACGTTGGAGTTGGAGCAACTTGGACGCCTTACTCAAACCTAGTCGTCGTCATTCATCCTTTAAACTATAATTTCGTACTTTCTGATGGTGATCTTAGTTATGAATCTTCTTTAGGTTGTAAAGTAGTAGCTGATTACAACCAAGCTTTACCAATGGGGGTAGCATGGAGATCTAACTTCTCTGGTTTTTTAAGCTATAGCGATCCAGGAAATTTCTCAAACTGGACTTGGATTAACGGTTTCAGCTTTACTGCTTGGAAAGGAATCGGAGTTGGTTTCGAATTTGGTCTTCGCCACAATAAGCAAGAGTCTTACAATGCTTTGTTGACAGGAAGTGAGCTTAGTTCAGATGACTTCAAAATTGATCAATTAGATGACTTAGGAGATGCTTTAGGGTTGAAAAACTCAGACGTTAATCCTATCCAATCTTACTGGTTATTAGGTCTTACTTATACTTTGTAATCACATAAATAATGAATAATCGCTTCGTTTCACAACGGCGCAATTAAGAAAACCCAACTTTAAACATAACACAAGGAGCTTGTCTGAAACTTAATCGTTTCGGCAAGCTCTTTTTTATTTCGTAAACCTATCATTCTAATGACTTCACAGGCCATAAACAACGAATTTATCTAAGAAGCTTTTTTGAAAACGCACAAGGTTTTTTTCTGCGCACTTTTTGTAGTATCTTGGCTACCAAGTTAAGCATCCAATTATGTCAGAAAAAAAACTCTTTTTACTCGACGGCCATGCATTGGTTTATCGAGCCCATTTCTCTTTTATTACTCGTCCCTTGATTAACTCAAAAGGTATGAACGTCTCCGCAATTACTGGTTTCGTTCGAACACTTTGGGATATTCTGAACAATCAAAAACCCACACACATTGCGGTTTCTTTTGACTTGCCAGAACCGACCTTTCGGCACATCATGTACGAACCGTATAAAGCCAACCGAGAAAAACAACCGGAAGATATTAGTTTGTCCTTTCCTTACATTTTCGATATTGTCAAAGGCTTCAATATTCCCATCGTAACCGCTGCTGGTTTTGAAGCAGACGATGTTATTGGAACGCTTTCTAAACAAGCGGAAAAAGAAGGGTTCAAGGTTTATATGATGACGCCAGATAAAGATTATGCACAGCTAGTATCTGAGAATATTTTTATGTACAAACCGGGTAGAAAAGGAGGAGATGTAGAAATCATGGGCGTTCCCGAGGTGCTCGAAAAATGGGGCATTAACCGCGTAGACCAAGTCATTGATATGCTGGGTATGCAAGGAGATAGTGTAGATAATATTCCTGGAATTCCCGGAATCGGCCCCAAAACGGCACAGAAGTTAATCCAAAGCTACGACTCCCTTGAAAATTTAATTGAGCATAGTCACGAATTAAAAGGTAAACAAAAAGAACGTATTGAGGAGTTTGCGGAGCAAGGATTATTATCCAAAAAATTAGCCACCATCGACTTAAATGTCCCCGTTCAATTTGACGCCAAAAGCTACGAACGTGAAGATTTCAATCGCCCCGTTCTAGCTGAAATTTTTAAAGAGTTAGAATTTAGACGTTTAGCTCAAACTATCCTTGGAGAATCAACCCCTGAGGGCGGACAGCAAGATTTGTTTGGTAACGCCGTCGCAAGTAAATCGAGCAGTTCCAAAGCTAAAAAGTGGAATAAAATTCAGGAGCATTCCGTTGCGGATAAAAATATTGAGAATACAGCGCACGACTACAAATTGATTGATACGCCGGCCGGACGAGCAGATCTAATTAAAAAATTAGCCGACCAAAAAAGCATTTGCTTTGATACAGAAACGACTGGACTAGATGCTAACCAAGCTACACTTGTCGGCTTAGCTTTTTCTTACGAAAATACAAAAGCATTTTACGTTCCTATTCCAGCCGATCAGGATGAAGCGAAAGCAATTGTTCGAGAATTTAAAGCGGTTTTAGAAAATCCTGCCATTGAAAAAATTGGTCAAAATATTAAGTATGATATCTTGATGCTGAAATGGTACGATGTAGAAGTTGCGGGTAGCTTTTTTGATACTATGATTGCGCACTATCTTTGCGAACCTGACTTACGACATAAACTTGATTATTTGACCGAAACGTATCTCAAGTACAAAATGGTGCCTATCGAATCCTTAATTGGGAAGAAAGGGAAAAACCAACTGAGTATGCGAGATATCGCCGTCGATAAAGTTGCGGAATACGCCGGAGAAGATGCCGATCTTACTTTTCAGCTAAAAGCCATCCTTTCACCAAAGTTAGAGGAAGAATCGCTACTTAAACTCTATACTGAAATCGAGGAACCACTCATCCGAGTACTAGCCGACATGGAACACGCTGGTATTAAGTTGGATGCAGATTACCTTTACGATTACGCTAAAGAAATTGACCTCCTCATCGCTGAAAAAGAAAAAGGAATCTACGAAGAAGCCGAAGTAAGGTTTAATATTGCTTCTCCCAAGCAAGTAGGAGAGGTTCTTTTTGATAAAATGAAAATTCCTTATCGCTGGCGAAAAACCAAAACGGGACAGTACTCGACCGACGAAACGAAGTTGAGTGAATTGGCCTTAGAGTATCCTTTCGTCGCTTCGATTTTACGATATCGTGGTCTCGCAAAACTAAAGTCGACCTACGTTGATAGCTTACCACGGATGCTCAATCCTAAAACGGGTCGAATCCATAGTTCTTTTAATCAAGCACTAGCCGCTACGGGAAGGTTGAGTTCCAATAATCCTAATTTACAAAATATCCCAATCAGAACGGCGGAAGGAAGACGAGTGAGAAAAGCCTTTGTTCCTGAAAATGAAGACTATATTTTATTAGCAGCAGATTACTCACAGATTGAGTTGAGACTAATCGCTGAGATTAGCGGTGACGAAGCAATGTTGCAGGCATTTAAAGATGGTAAAGATATTCACCGCGCTACGGCAGCCAATGTTTACGACGTCCCTTTCGAAGAAGTCACTCCCGATCAAAGAAGAAATGCAAAGACGGTTAATTTCAGTATTATCTACGGTGCGGGATCAACTAACCTGTCTCAACAACTCAAAATCAAACGGGCAGAAGCAAAGAAACTAATCGAACAATATTTCAACAAGTACCAGGGTCTAAAATCTTACATGGAAAAAACGGTAGAGTTTGCCCGTGAAAATGGTTATGTCAAGACTTTATTGGGTCGTCGTCGCTATTTGAGAGATATTAACTCTGGCAATTCACTCATTCGTAGCAACGCAGAACGAATCGCCGTTAATACTCCTATTCAAGGTACCGCAGCCGATATGATTAAAATCGCTATGATCAATATTCATCAAATGCTCAAAGAGGGTGGATACCGTTCAAAAATGATTTTACAAGTGCATGATGAATTGGTTTTTGATGTACACCTTGACGAATTAGAAGTGCTAAAACCACTCATCGAAGAAAAAATGAAAACCGCAATTCCTGATTTACAGGTTCCCATCTTAGTTGGTATGGATACGGGGAAAGACTGGTTGGAAGCACACTAGTCAATTGCAATTTTTATCTGCTTTGTTTGATCTAGAGAAATTATTAACAAAATGAAATTTACGACTCCTATTCCTATCCAAGCGATTGCTAAAGCAATCAATGCCAAAATCATTGGTCAGGCTGATTTATTAGCAACGGGTATCAACGAGATTCATAAAGTCGAAAAGGGAGATATTACTTTTGTCGATGTCGAAAAATATTTTGATCAATCTATTCAGTCCAACGCTAGCATTATTATTCTCAATAAAGAAGTTGCCTGCCCCGCAGGAAAAGCTTTGTTGCTCTGCGATGCTCCCTTCGAAGCCTATGATAGTATCGTGAAAGAACATCGCCCTTTTAAGCCCCTTTCTAGTACGATTAGTGATTCTGCAGTTATCCATCCTTCAGCAATCATTGAGCCGAACGTCGTCGTTGGGCACCACGTAAAAATTGGTAAATATTGTCACATTCAAGCTAATGTCACCATCAATAGTCATTCTATTATCGGAGATCATGTCACGATTCAAGCTGGCAGCATCATTGGCACCGACGCATTTTATTTTAAACGATATCCCGATCAATATAAAAAATGGCGTTCTGGGGGACGAGTCGTTATTGAAGATCATGTTGACATCGGAGCAGGTTGTACCGTCAACAAGGGCGTTTCGGGAGATACGGTAATTGGTCAAGGTAGCAAATTAGACTGTCAAGTACACATCGGACACGGCGTCGTTGTAGGCAAAAACTGCCTTTTTGCGGCACAAGTTGGTATTGGTGGTAAAACGATTATCGGAGCAGAAGTTATTCTTTACGGACAAGTTGGCGTCGCACAAAATTTATCTATTGGAGCTAAAGCCGTAGTCCTCGCAAAATCTGGTGTTTCCAAATCCTTAGAAGGTGGTAAAACTTACTTTGGTGCCCCCGCCGCAGAAGTTAAAGTTCGCTACAAAGAATTAGCCGCGCTAAGAAATTTGCCAGATTTTATGAAAAGAAATAGATAAGCTAGTTTTATTTTAGACTATTTCTTTGCGCTACGCTGAAAAAATTCAAAATATCCATTATCTTAGAATATATTTAAACTTATTATGCAATTTACACCGAAGTTGTTTCAACCAAAGTAATTAAAGTATTGAAGTTGTATTAAAATGATGTTAGTACTTACTTAAAACGTATTACTTAAAAAAATTATATTTGTTTGATACTTTACAACATAAAGGAAAAATTTAATTTACTATTTTTAATTTTTATTGTAACTTGATCTCAGTTATTTGATCTTAAAAATTTCACCTTTTACGATGGACTTAAATTTGCCGAAAGAATTAAAAGCTTTTAGAACCAAAATTCTTTCTTCAAACCAACCTTATATTGAGATTTTCCCCGAAAAAGTTCCAGATATGGAATGGTGGGATAGCAAAGTTGGTGGTTTTCCCTACTTACCTAAATCAGCTGACTTTCCAGTTGACAAAGATGGCATACATTTACTCTTTTTAGCACAAATCAACTTCGAGCAAGTCCCTGACTTAGAAGGATTTCCAAAAAAGGGTTTACTCCAGTTCTATATTTGTGATGACGAAGACTTGGGAATGGATTTTGACAACCTTCAAAACCAAAATCGCTTTCGCGTCGTTTACTTTCCTGAAATAGATAAAACTTTTGACAACCTCGTAACTGATTTTTCTTTCCTACGCAACTACGATGGTTATCCTCCTATTAGCCACCGCAATGCTTATCCTTTAGCTTTCCGCAAAATGGAAGAGTTGGTTCCTGTAACCGATTATCGTTTTGAAGAACTCTTTGGAGAAGACTTTTTCCAACAATTTGATGATCGAGAATGGGACGTAAAAGATGAATACACGCGTCAAATTTCTGCTGGTGGTCATAAACTTGGTGGTTATGCTTATTTCACTCAATGGGATCCACGGACAACAGAAGAACCAATGGTTTTACTCTTCCAATTAGACTCTGATAGCAATATTAATTGTGCTTGGGGAGACATGGGCGTCGGAAATTTCTTCATTGCCAAAGAAGATTTAGAAAAACTAGACTTTTCTAAGGTTCTCTACAATTGGGATTGCTACTAAGCAAACTACTTAAGTACCAAGACAAAATTATTTTAATTTTCGAGATTACGCTATTCCAAAAATCCCCCTTGGTGATATTTGGAAGCTTCATAGTACCTTTTTTTACCCTACATTTTGCAACTAAACGCCGTCCCGCATCGTAAATTCAAGTACGTCAGATGATTAGGAAGAGTAAAAATTATCCTTATGGTATATTGCTTTGTCTTAGTTGTCCGTTAAAACCTTGGACAACCTCATAATAATACGATGAAGCGCATTGTAATTTTCTTATTACTATCTATTTTATTCGGAAGTTTATCTGCACAAACTCCTGAGTCGAATCTTAACTTGGTACCCAATCCTGGTTTTGAACAGTATTCGAGTACGCCAATTGGTTGGTTTTACAAGGGAGATCATTTTTCTAAAGTAATGAAATACTGGAATTCCGCTTCTGCCGCTTCTCCTGACGTATTTGGGCCTAAAGTACGCGTTCCCGGTCAGTGGGAAGCAAAAGGTTTTGGTCAACAAAAAGTGCATGGAGGAAAGTCTATGATTGGGCTTACCGCTTATGGTTGTACAAATGGTAAACCACATTGCAGAGAATATATTCAAATCCAACTGAGAGAACCACTCGTGATCGGTCAGCAATATTACCTTCAGTTTTGGGCGAGCCATCTCCCACGCTCTTTACAAGTGAATCAACTTGGTGCCCATTTCTCTGAAAAGGAAATCAAACTCAAGGTAGATGATTTACTTCCCGCTACGCCACAAGTCTACGCTAAAGATATTTTGCGGGCGCCCAACCATCAATGGATTAGAGTATCCGGTGAGTTTACCGCACAAACAGAAGGAGAATTTCTTATCATTGGTAATTTTTTTCCCGACAGCCTTACCCAAGTTAAAGCACATACCCCCGATAAACTCAATTTTGCTTATTACTACATCGACGATGTACTTCTCAAAAAAGTTGAACCCTTTATTGATGTTCCCATAAAAGCAGATGATCTATCCCAATTAAAATTAGAACCTGGCGTTTTAGTTCAGTTAAAAAATATTTTTTTTGATACGGACAAAGCAGAATTGCTTCCTCGATCTTACGTAGAGCTCAACAAGTTGCTGCTCATTCTCCAGAAAAACCCGACCATGGTCATCCAGATCGGAGGTCATACAGACAATCGGGGAAATGCTGCTTATAATTTAGAACTCTCCCAAAAACGAGCGCAAGCTGTAGCCGAATTTCTCAATCGAAATGGCATCGCTAAAGCACGTACCATGTATAAAGGATATGGTAGTAGTCAGGCAATAGAAAGTAATGAAACAGAAGAAGGACGGCAATTAAATCGCAGGGTAGCATTTTTGGTGATAGAAAAATGATTTTACAATCAAAAGAGTTTATTAAAAATAAAAATTAAAACCTGCCCGAACATTAAATCTAGACGCTTCGGGATTGTCTAAATAATTCAACCGCCAAGAAGCATCTACCCGCAAAATTTTAAAAATATTTTCTATTCCAATGCCCGTTTCCATGTAAGGTTCTCCCGATGGTGTACGAAATCCAGTATACGAACCTAACTTATCTGCCGAGAAATCATTAAGTCGGTTGCTCAGTCGATTATTATAAGTCATCGTTCCAATCACCGCTTTAAAACTTAGCACCGTCCGCCAAGCCAAACGGCGTAGCAAGGGAATTTTATTGAGAATAAATCCATCAAAATGATGTTCAATAAAAATACTAGCATAGGTATCACTCGCAAATTCATAGCGATTCATACCATTGAAAACATTATCGTTATAAAAGTAAGTTTCGTTCCCAGTGTGTACTTCTGCCAGTAAAAAGGGAACGTCACCCAGTATTTTACCCGCCTTAATACGATAAGCCGTCCAACCAATAGGATTGAGGTAAAAATAGTGTTTGTAAGCAATTGTAAATTTGTGGTAATTATAATTTCCACCAAAAACGCCTTTTAGTCCAGCCGTATATTGTAGTTCAATAACCGGATGTGAAGTCCCCAGACTCGTACGTACAAATTGACCATCCAAAAACTTTTCGCCCAAGGCATAGCGTGCTTTCAAAATCAATTCGGTAGCATTAATTGTTGTATCTACCACCGATAAACTTTCTGCATCTGGCAAATAAGCATAGTTAAATCCTCTACCTTCTGCGTCGATCCCACCGTAAGGATCAATCTGTCGTTGTAGCAAAGTTACTCGGGTAGACCAGCCTTTTTTCCAGTATCTTTCATAAAAGGCTTTTGCCTCTTTCACGTGAATTAATTTTTGGAGAATATTACGCCGATAGATGCCAGAGAATAGATTTCCTTCGCCAATTTCCTCGCTATTTCCACTCGTTAAACCCACGTCATCTTTGTAAGCCAAACCAAAGACAATCCTCGGGCGCTTACTCAAATTCCATTGTAAATCCCCTCCAAATTTAAACCGTTGGTCGTGTGTTCCATAAGCTAAGTAACCTCCAAATCGCACCCGCTTACTAAAACTATTACTTGTCCAAACGCCCAATTTAAAGCGATGCCCTTCCACTGGATTATTACTATACAAAGAAAAATAGGGTCCAACTTCCACTGGTCCTAATGCTTTGTAACCACTTACCAAAGTGTACATAATATCTACGTAGGTTTTGTAAAGCGGGACTTGCTTTACACTATCCACCATCGCATAAATCGCTTTTTCGTTTTTACTAAGTTTATCGTGACGTGCTTCCTCCCAAAAAGCAGCATCTTTAGCTACTTCTTCCAAATCGTATTCTTGTTCGACGGGAAGTGTTCGTAAAGCAGCTCGCTCTTCGTTGATGTTGTATTTTTTTAAGGAGACCGTTTTACGTCCGATCATCCCCGGCAGTTGCTTTGCTGCTCGAAAATCTACGACAATTTTTTGCTTAACAGGTAACCAGTATTCTTCTTGGAAAAAATCAAATTCTTGAAAGATAATCACACGTTTCACTAAGTTGATATTCACTCCCGGACTCATCCGCATATCTACTCGGACGATAGCAAAACTAGTGTCTGCCACCCAAAATTCACCAAAGAAAGTATTTTCTTGTTTTCGCTTAGGTTTGAACTTCAACTTGTAACTCCACTGCCCATTGATGTAACTACTATCCAATAAATAGTATTCGTAATAGTGTAAGCCAATATCTGAAAATGGACTTGCAAAGGGCTTTTCCAAAATATAAATCCAATCGTCGTAGACACTAAATTCTTTATGAATCTGATTTAAAAATTCAACAACCGTTTTATTTTTAATCCCAGAAACGCGCTCCGCTTGCACCGATTTGACGAGTTTACCTTCTGCTTTCGCGTAGTATAAATCTGATATTTTTTCGGTAATGTAAACGGGTAGGAAAGGCTTATCATCAGAAAGACTATCAACGTTATCAAAAATAAAGTCAAATGGCTTAAAGAGTTTACTCTTTCGCATTTTAGGACTTATATTTTCTAAATCGAGTTCTACCTTTGTGTATTCTTCACACTGAAAACGCTGTAAATGTTCTTTTCTATTCGTTGGTTTATGTTTAATAATATTCCGGACCACCGCGTTTGCTGGATTATCCCCCGCAACTACCACTACTTCACTCAAGACTAAACTCGAAGAAGCCAATTGAAAATTAATTTCTTGATTAACCGCTCCCGCTAATACTTTTCTCACTAAATCATATCCAATAGCAGAAGCCGTTAGACTATCCGCCAAAATTTCTGTCGTTAGCGTATAGTAACCATCAATATCTGTAGAAACGCCTGTGGTTGTCCCTTCAAAATAAACATTACAGAATGCCAAACCTTCTTTCGTATCTTCATCAACGACGCGTCCGCTTACCGTAATGGTTTGTGCCATTAGCCAAGTGCTACAAATACAGAAACAAAATAAGCAGTAAAGTCGCTTCATAGAATTAAAAAAGTGGGGTTATTTTAAAACGGTTTATTGAAATTATTTGCAATAAACAAACCATATGATTTAAAGTATATTTATAAGTGCCTGTAAAAAATGAATTTGACGAAGCACTGTAGAACTGGTTGAGCGAAGAATTTTTACTCTAAAGGGGTAAGTTTATATAAGGTATAAGGATAGGCGATGACCAAGTTGAAGCTTTTAAAACTTCGTTTTGTAAGTTTATAATCTAATATAAGCTTATTTTTTTCATTATTTCAAGTCTATGAGCGAGTCTGCCAGATATTTAACATTTTTACTTGTAAAAAATCATTCCTTTTACCATAAAGAAGTTTTTCTCTCAGTAGCATTTTCCAGAGATTTATGTAATTTACGGCAGATTGATCGCTACTTTATCCAAGCCTACTATGTTACTACCTTTTTTAAATAAAAAAAATATTGAAGCTGGATGCGACGAAGCCGGCAGAGGGTGTTTGGCAGGTCCTGTATTTGCTGCTGCCGTTATCCTACCTAAGCATTTTTCGCACAAAGAACTCAATGATTCGAAACAGCTAAAAGAGGCGGATCGTGATCGTTTGCGAATCATCGTCGAGAAAGAAGCCATTGCCTGGGCGGTAGCACAAGTAGATGCCCCTGAGATTGATCAAATCAATATTTTAAATGCTTCTTTCCTTGCCATGCACCGTGCGATTGACCAACTTCTTATTCGACCTAATTCTTTACTCATCGATGGTAATCGCTTCAAAGCCTACAAAGATATTCCTCATCATTGCATCATCAAAGGAGATGGTAAATATTTGTCCATTGCCGCAGCTTCTATCTTAGCCAAAACTTATCGCGATGATTTTATGAAAAATTTGGCAAACCAGTATCACCCAGACTATCTTTGGAAAAATAATAAGGGATATCCAACCAAAGCACATCGTGCAGCCATCAAATTACACGGCGTTACGCCCTATCACCGTAAAAGCTTCAAGCTCTTACCCGATGCTGATTTGTAATTAACACTATGCTGAATCCGTTAGCTTAAGAATGGATTATTTGCTTTTTCGTAGCCAATTGTAGTTGCAGGACCATGTCCAGGATAAACCCGTACATCATCAGGAAGTGGAAATAGTTGTTGTCGGATACTCGTGAGCAAAGTATTCATATCACCCCCTGGTAAGTCGGTACGACCAATACTATTTTGAAAGAGCACATCTCCTGCAATCACAAAATTACTTTCTTCACAATAAAAAGAAAGACTTGCTGGCGAGTGTCCCGGCGTGTAAAGTGCTTTCAACGAAGAATTTCCAAACTTGATCTCATCGCCTGCTGCCAAGTATTTCCCTGGTGCTGGAGAAATCTGAATATCTGGAATCCCATATTGCCGACAAACCATTTCCATCGCCTCTAATACAACTAATTCCCCTTGATGAATCTCTAAAGTAAGCCCGTAAGTATCCGCTACAAACTTATTTCCGAAAACATGATCAATATGACAATGCGTATTGATCAGTCGAACAGGTTTCAGACCAGCTTCCGTTATAAACTCCTTTAATTGCGTTCTTTCTGCCGCAGTATAACAACCAGGATCAATAATTATACACTCTTTTGTATCATCGTACAAAATGTAAGTATTCTCCTGAAAAGGATTAAAGCTAAAATTAGCAACAAGAGTCATCTTTTTTCCGTTTAAAATCCATATAATATTTAGAAGCTATGCTCACGATAGCCATAGAACTGTCTGCAAAAAAACAGAATTTCTCCATCAATAACAAGAGGAGTTGGTTTTAACCAAAAAAAAGCTCATTTTGTATATGATCATTAATTCTATGTCAGCGTGCCCCCTTATTTTATAATAAACTTAAATATATGCGCCACTTTACCCTTTTACTTGCTTGTTGCCTTGCCTTTTCATCCCTTCAACTCTACGGACAAGGTTCTCAAGTAGAATTCGGAAAAAATCGGGTGCAATATCACCAAGATTTTGCGGAATGGGTGCAATATGAAAGTCAAAACTTTGTGACTTTCTGGTATGGAGAAGGTAGAAATATCGGACAAGCCGTGGTGCAAATGGCAGAATTTGATTTTAACTACGTTCAAGATTTGCTAGAACATCGTATGAATGATAAAATCGAATTGATTGTTTACACCGATTTGACGGATTTGAAGCAAAGTAATATCGGCAGCGAAGAAGCTTTTTTTAATACCGGCGGACAAACGAAGATTGTAGGCAACAAGGTTTTTGTTTATTTCAATGGTGATCATACTCATTTACGAAAACAGATTCGAGAAGGCGTTGCTTCCGTTTATCTAAACGCCATGCTTTTTGGTTCCAACCTTCAGGAAATTGTACAAAATGCAGTCATGCTCAACCTACCCGAATGGTTTAAGGAAGGCCTAATTAGTTACGTCGGTGAAAATTGGAGCACCGAACTTGACGACCAATTACGAGATATCATTTTAAACGAAGCGTATCAAAGTTTCTCGGAGATCTCCGAAGACTATCCCAAATTAGCAGGACACGCACTCTGGTATTACATTAGCCAGAATTACGGTAAATCAACTGTCTCAAACTTACTCTATCTTACCCGCATCAATCGCAGCATAGAAAGTGGTTTTCTCTACGTCTTAGGAAGTTCTTATCAAAGCACTACGGAATCTTGGTACAACTACTTTGAACAACGTTACCTTTCTGACGCTGACAACCGCAGCCCATTAACAGACGAAGGACTTATCAAAGTTCGCAACAAACGGAAACTTCCTTTGAGTCAACTCAAAATTAGTCCTGACGGTCGAAGAATTGCCTACGTAAGCAACGAGATTGGTCGTTACAAAGTATACATACAAGATTTAGCGACGGGTAAACGTAAAGTGATTCTAAAGAGAGGGTTTCGCAATGCTTTTCAGGCAACAGATTATGAATATCCATTAGTCGCTTGGTCACCCAACAATCAAGATATTGCTGTCGTTTATGAACGTCGGGATATTCTAAAGTTATTAATGTACAATACTCAAACCGAGAAAAAATTAATCGAAGATATGTCTACTCAGTACCAACGGGTACACAACATAGATTTTATCAACCCCAATTCGATGATTGTTTCTGCCACCGTTCGGGGCTTTTCTGATATTTTTATTTATCAATTACAAACAAGACAAACTCAACGCATCACCAATGATTTTTATGATGACCTCGACGTCAGTTTTGTAAAAATAAATAACAAACGCGGGATACTCTTTGCTTCCAATCGACAAGATTCTTCCATTCTTCGTAGTAAGTTAGATACCATTTTACCTATTGATAATTTTGATTTATTCTACTACGATTTGGATGGCAATACCAAAGAACTAGTCCGCGTTACAAATACTCCCTTCGTCAACGAACGGCAGCCGATCGCTATTGATTCTAGTTATTTTAGTTTTGTGAGTGATGCAGCTGGAATCGACAACCGACAAGTTGCCTACATCAAAGATGTTTTCGCCTTCAACGAACAGGTTATTTATCTCAACGAAGGAAGTGAAATTGTACTACACCAAGATTCAAGTCTATCCATGCTCGATTCTACCTTGATTGATTCTATCGTAATTCGTCCGGTATATCGACCTAAAGCTTTTGTACATACGACAACCAATTATCCCAGAAATATTCTTACGCAACATGCTGCGCCAAGAGCTGGTAAAGTTGTAGAAATGATTGCTCATCAAGGTCAACATCAGTTTTATTTGCGCAAGCTTAATCCAGATACAATTGTTACGCCTGTACCTACCCGCTACAAAACATTGACCCTTAAATCACAAGCCAATAAAGATAAATTAGATAACTTATTAGAGTTTCAAGCTCCCGCAGGCGGACTATTGCCCCCGCAAAATACGCCTCCTGTTACCATTCCGCCCGAGAAAACACCACCTCCAAAACCTGTAACACCTGATACCAACAAAGTAGATATTGATAATTATCTTTTTCAAAGTGAATTCAATGATGATGAAGTTCCAGCAGAAGTCGTCGTAGAAGAAGATGATGGCGCCATCAAAATCCAGCCACTTAATCCTCGATTCTCTTCTTTGCTAAAAAAACCAGCGCCAGAAGTTAGTCCATTTTTCTCGCATCGGATTGTTCCTTACCGACTAAGGTTTAAGGCTGATCGCTTGACGACACAATTAGATAATGGTTTATTATTTGACGGACTAGACACCTATTCTGGTACGAAGCAAGAATACAATTATCCGCCGCCGGGTATTTTATTAAAGTCTACGTTCAAAGATTTATTTGAAGATTATGAAATCCAAGGAGGCATTCGCTTACCGACAACTTTCAACGGTGCAGAATATTTCCTCATCTTCGACGATAAGAAAAAACGCTTAGATAAACGGTATGCTATTTACCGTCGATCCTTGCGATTCAATCAAGAAGGTACGCCCATTATTCCTTATCGAATTCGGGAAAAAATAGTACTGACACAAGCACAGTTTCGTTATCCTTTAGATATTTTCAGAAGCATCCGTGCGACGACAACCATGCGTTTTGATAAACTCGTACAATTGGCGACGGACGTTCCTACCTTGGAGCGCCCAACCAATGACCAGCAACGAATTGGTTTAAAGTTGGAATATGTTTTTGATAATACCTTAAACGTAGATGTTAATATTAAAAATGGTACCCGTTACAAAGTTTTTGCAGAGGTAGTAAAGCGCTTTAGCTTTCAAGTAGCAGATCAAATAACCTTAGATTTCAACGAAGGGTTTATGACGGTGCTCGGTTTAGATTTCCGACACTACCAACGCTTTGCAAAACATAGCGTTCTTGCTGTTCGATTGGCCGGAGCAACTTCTTTTGGATCAGAACGAATTTTATACTTTTTGGGTGGGGTGGATAGTTGGCTTTTCCCTAGTTTTAATAATGAAATTCCTTTCCCTTCGGAAGATGACTTTGCTTATCAGACTCTAGCTAGTAATCTTCGAGGCTTTCGCCAAAATATTCGTAATGGTAATTCCTATGCTTTATTAAATACTGAAGTAAGGGTTCCTATTTTTAAATATTTTTCTAAACGGGTTCGGTCTTCTTTTTTCCGTAATTTCCAACTCGTTGGATTCTTTGACGTCGGAACCGCTTGGCAAGGACCAACACCGTTCAGCACCGAAAATCCATTGAATACCATTACACGTAATAATCCTCCTACGGTCAATATCAAAATTAATTATTTCCGAGATCCGATCGTTATGGGTTACGGGATGGGAATCCGCAGTATGGTTTTTGGTTATTTCGTACGATTAGATTATGCTTGGGGAATCGAAACTAGGGTAGTACAAGAACCTAGGTTATACTTATCCTTAGGAATGGATTTTTAAAAAAAACTTTGAATTCCTATAAAAACTAAGACCTCTTTTCAATTGTTAAAAGGAGGTCTTAGTTTTAAAATTCACTTTTTCATCTAATCCTTTTTCCACTTGATGTTACAACCTGCACTAGGTCGCTGTTGACTAGTTACTGGTCGTCCCAATAAAACCGCATCTAAAGCAGACCGCAAATCTTCTCCTGTCAAAGGAATACCACTATTCGGTCGAGAACCATCCAATTGACCTCGATATGCTAAGCGCAACTCTCCATCAAATACGTAGAAATCTGGTGTACAAGCGGCATCATACGCTTTTGCTACCAATTGTGTCTCATCGTATAAGTATGGAAAAGTATAGCCTTCTTCTTTTGCTAGCTTCGTCATTTTGTCTGGAGAATCCGCCGGATAATTAACTACATCGTTTGAACTAATCGCAATAAAAGCTACTCCCGCTGCTTGATAATCTTTTGCCAACTGCACGATTTCTTCATTGACGTGTATCACGTATGGACAATGATTACAAATAAACATAATGACCGTAGCGCGCGTAGAACTTAATTCTTTTAAATTAACTTCTTTTCCCGAAACGGTATCCAATAAAGTAAAATCAGGAGCAACTGTTCCGAGCGGAAGCATGTTGGATTGTGTTAAAGACATAATTTATGTGTATTGATGATGGAGTTAATAGGAGGAAGATTAAATTTTGAGCATTGATAATTTAATTTCAGCCTCAATCTAAATTTTATAATTATAATGAAGTAACACGGTACAATAAATGATTTACAGACAATCTTGGCTGATACCTAAAACATATTTTTCGATCACGCCAATTTTCTCTGCGGTATCTGAACCTTGAAATCCCTTAATATCCTTGTCTTGTAAAATTCGCTTTGCTTCTGTCGTTAATTGGCTAGCCACTGGCTGATAAGACCAATGCCACTTTTCTTCGTTGTAGCCATGTTCGCGAGCTTCTCCTTTTGGTGTATACGGTTGACAAAAACCATAACTGGGAGCGTTAGCGACGAGCCAATTGTATTCCTTCAAACCTTTGCCCTTTTCAAAATAACTATTATTCAAGTTGTTGATATCAATATCGGTGCCCCAATGATGGCGAGAAGTTCCTGGCATCGAGCTGTATTCTAATATTTTTAACGCTCTAGTGGCAGGATCTGGAATTGCCTTCGCTGCATTCTGCCCATCAGATAGTAATCTTTTTCCCGTCCATTTTCCTTCCCAAATTCCCTTTTGACTAGCGAAGTTACGGGTAGCAGAGATAATTTTGAAATTGATGCCTGCTGCTTTTGCGGCCGCCGACATTTTTTTAAAAGCTTCGTAGGCATCTTTTCTTAAATACATTCCTGCTCTAGAACTATGCGCTTGATCAATCGCGACAAAGTCTGCGTGTTCTTTTGGGGTAAATTTACCCATGATGTAATCTGGCGTAAAAGATGCGTGAGGAGTTTCCATACTATTAATTGTATCTATTTTTTCGCTTGCTTGCTTTGTTGCCTCAGTATCGACGGGCTTTGTTTTCAAATCCGTTTTGAGCGCGATGGGAGTGCTGTTACCCGTATTTTGGTCCGCTTGGCAAGCGGTAAATAGTAATAAACCGAAAAGAAGGAAATAATTAATAATTTTCATGAGGGTAATTTGAACGGCAATAGCCGCAAGGATTGATTATTTACAAACAAGTGTTTAGACAAATTTGGTTTTCCTATAAAGGTTGAAGCATATTAATGAAGTTGCTCAATACTCAAACTCCAATCTTTCGCAAGGAAATCCAAATAAACATTTTTCTTTGATAATTTCAGCAACGCGCTCCGGTACCATGTTTTCCCATCCTGTTTCTCCTGCCTGTAACATCTGAAGTACTGCTTTGGAATAAACGTGTAAGTTATCAACATTAAATTTTTCGATATCCACAATTTGTTTGCTATCCAATAAATGCTTGTACAAAAAAGTAATTCCTTTGGGAACTGGTAAGTTTTTTCCCGTCATCAATTCTTCACTACCTTCTTGCATTGCGGGATAAACGTAAATGGTCACATTCCGGCTAAAGAGTTCTCCAAAACCTGTTAGTAGGTTTCCATCAGAGTTTTCGGCGTATTTACGATTAATAATGTCCAAGATTTGTCGCACACCCATGACAATTCCCAGTTTTGTGATTCTATAATCAGATAGGTAAGAGATCAATTTTTGATGTTGACCACAATTTGAAACAATTACGGTTTGCCCCAAAGCACATAAAATTTCTACCCGATCCAGAAAATCCTGTTCATCGAGGTCGCCACCTTTACAAAGATTATCGAGCGTAATCTCCGTTAACATAAAAGTTTTTCTAGGATCTACACCTTCTTTATTTCTAAACTGATTGTAACTTGACTTGATCATGTCAAGATTAACTACCGTCGTTGGGCGATAACTTCCGCGCACAACGAGTACTTGCTTTTTATACAAAAATTCCGACGCGTGAATATTCCGACCATCCGGTCCAAACATGGCGACATCACTCAAGCCGTGCTTAACGAGCATTAGGCTCAGCCAGCGATTGTCTAAATTCTGAAAGTTAACACCATTGATTCGAATTAAGTCAATGGCAATTCTTCCGTGTAGGTTATCCATTAAGGATTGTAGCATCACCTCTGCGTCCTCATGGTAATGATAACAAGCATAAAGTAGATTAACGCCCAAAGTACCAATAGCTTGTTGCTGCAATTTATTATCATTATCCAACATTTTGACGTGCAGCACAATTTCATTTGGTTCTCCTTCTGGATCCAATTGAAACCGAATGCCCATCCATCCATCACCTTTAATCGTTTTTTGAAAATTAATTGCAGATATGGTATCAGCAAAGACAAAAAAGTTACATCCTGGTCGTTCGTTTTGTAGACGCGAAGTCATCAGGTCATATTCGTGATCCAACATCTTGTACAATCTGGATTCACATACGTAGCGACCGCTAGCCTCTGGACCATAAATTTTATCAGAATACACCTTATCATAAGCGGACATCGTTTTGGCAATTGTTCCTGCCGCAGCACCTACTTGAAAAAAGTAACGCGCTACTTCTTGTCCCGCCCCAATCTCGGCAAAGGTACCATAGATTCGATCATCTAGATTGATTTCTAAGGCTTTCTGTTCGGTCTCTAATGCTTGTCTTTCCATACTAATATCTATTGATCTTTACACAAAAAAAGCCAAAAACTATGCCTGAGTACACAGGAATTTAGGTTAGTTGAATTATAGTGTACGAAATAATAGGCTATTTATTTTTCTTCGTCGCAGCTTCTTTATCGACGATTAATGGCGCGGTACGTTCTGGAATACTGAGTTCATCGTTGAAGTTGGGTACAATTTGCTTTACGATTTCATTGTTCAATTGCGCACAATCTAGAAAGTACCATCTTTTCCCTTCATCTCTAGAAATACCTAGCAGGTACCCATAGGTGGTAATCACTTGATCTTTAGTATCCAACACAAGTTTTTGAGAAATCAAACAATGTAGTTCTTCTCCGGCTTTAATGGGAACGGTAGGTTCCCCAACTTCAATCGTAGTAAAAGTAATCCCTTCTTCTTTGAATTGATTGAACTGATTTTCTAATAATTTCAGCATGGCTTCTTCTCCGCCCACTAATTCAATTAAGCGTGGATAAGTTTTTTCAATCATTTTTTTGTGATCCAATGCTTTCATTGCTTCTACGGTTTCCTCCGCCGAAGCTTTGATTACAGCTTGCATATTCTGTGCAAATACGCCTGCATTCAATTGAAATAAAAATGCAACTAATAATAGTAGTTTACTAAATTTCATCTATTTAATTTTTGTATTTTTTACTGATTTCAATATTTTTATTTCGTAACGAAATATCTACAACTGCGTACTATCGTCCTCCTTTTAAGGATTTTTTTTTGGCAAATTTCATTTTTCCAAGACAAATGTACACAAAAAAGTCTTGCTGGGTAAGCTCAAGTATCAAACAACTTCCCTGTAAGCAAGCACGCTAAAACTGAGTTATAACGATTCGTATCACAAACTCAATCGTATCTTTAGACTCCAAACAAATCTATTTAGTAACGCTCCAGCAGCTCATCTATGCTTTAAATAAATGTTAATTCTTCCCTAAAGTCGTATTTTAGGGATTCTCCTCCTTCGCTAAGGACATTCTCTACAACATTTGATGAGATTATTTTGTAATTTTGTATTCTAAACAACTACTTGAGTAATTCTCGTTAGCTGGGATATAAAAATATAGGAGCGTACTTACTTAGTTTTTAGCTTTTTAGAAACTCAATACTGCGAAGTATTATTTAAACACAGATCTTTCTATAATGTTTGCAAAATACGATGTCATTGTTGTTGGTGCCGGTCACGCCGGTTGTGAAGCTGCCGTTGCTGCTGCTAATATGGGCTCTAAAGTCTTATTAGCAACCATGAATATGAATACCATTGCACAAATGTCTTGTAATCCTGCGATGGGTGGCGTGGCGAAAGGACAAATTGTACGAGAAGTAGACGCCTTAGGTGGTTATTCTGGAATTGTAACGGATCATACTATGATTCAGTTTAGAATGTTGAATCGCTCCAAAGGACCTGCGATGTGGAGTCCTCGTGCTCAGAGTGACCGGATGTTATTTGCTCAAAAGTGGCGAATGATGTTGGAAGCACATCCTAATATTGATTTCTGGCAAGAAATGGTAACGGGCATCATTGTAAAGGATGGTCGTGCTTGCGGTGTACATACAGGAATCGGGTTAGAAATAGAAAGTGATTCTGTGGTCTTGACCAACGGTACTTTTTTGAACGGTTTAATTCACATTGGCGAAAAGCAATTTGGAGGTGGTCGCGCGGGAGAACGAGCAGCTAAGGGAATCACGGAACAACTCGTTGAGTTGGGTTTTGAATCGGGTAGAATGAAAACGGGAACTCCGCCACGAGTAGATGGCCGATCATTGGACTGGAATAAAATGGAAACGCAAGCTGGCGACGAAACGCCCGCTAAGTTTTCTTATACGGATACTCCAAAATTACAAAAACAACGACCTTGTCACGTAGCCTACACCAATAAAGCGGTACACGAAATTTTGAAAACTGGTTTTGATCGCTCACCGATGTTTAATGGTAGAATTCGAGGGCTTGGACCAAGATATTGTCCTTCCATTGAAGATAAGATTGAGCGTTTTGCGGATCGGGATCGACATCAGTTGTTCGTTGAACCCGAAGGTTGGGATACTTGTGAGATTTACGTCAATGGCTTTTCTTCTTCATTACCACAGGAAATACAACACGCAGCTTTACGTAAAATTGAGGGTTTTGAAAATGCAAAAATGTTCCGCCCTGGATATGCAATTGAATACGATTTCTTTCCACCGACACAATTAAAGATGTCTTTGGAGACACAACACGTAGAGAATCTATTTTTTGCAGGACAAATTAATGGTACTACGGGATACGAAGAAGCTGCTTGTCAAGGAATGATGGCAGGTATCAATGCGCATTTAAAAGTAAAGGAAGAAGATCCCTTCGTACTCAAGCGCTCCGAAGCTTATATCGGTGTTTTGATTGATGACCTCGTCAACAAAGGTACCGACGAGCCTTATCGGATGTTTACTTCTCGCGCGGAATATAGAATTTTACTGCGGCAAGATAATGCCGATACGCGACTTACTCCGATGATTGAGCAATTGGGTATCAGAGATGAAAATAATCGGGTAGAAAAATTAGCTACAAAATTAGACGCGACCAAAACGATTGAAAAGTTCTTCAAAGAAACTAGTATCACGCCAGATGCGATTAATGGTTATTTAGAAAGTAAAAACTCGCGACCTATTTCACAAAAGCAAAAATTGCACAGCATTTTAGCGCGACCTCATATTGATACGAAAGGCTTACGAGCAGCTTTACCTTGGGTAAATGATTTCTTGAATAAATTCGAGTACGATGCGATCGAATCATCGGAAGTCGATATGAAATATGAAGGTTATATCCGGAAAGAACAAGAAATGGTGGATAAAATGAATCGCTTAGAGCAAGTAAAGCTCACCGATAAAATTGATTACCACAATATCATTTCATTGTCCTCGGAAGCAAGAGAAAAACTCACTTCTGTCCAACCACAAACGATTGGTCAGGCAAGTAGAATTAGTGGCGTGTCTCCTTCAGATATTTCCGTGTTGCTAGTGCATATGGGCAGATAAACAAGTATGCCATTCAACAAAAAAATGCGGTTTAAACTTTCATTAATTGGAAAAGTTTAAACCGCATTTTTTTTGTCCAGTATTTATAATAGTCTAGTCTAAAATATCGAGCACAAACTCTTGATACTTCCCCAATGTGCTTAAATTACCACAAGCTCCTGCATCCTCCACGGATAAGGATTCTACGTGTTCCACTCGACGGTAATAAGACGGTCGTTTAGTACTCCAATCGGCAACCTCATTTAATCGGATCGTGAGAATTTCAATTATACTTTTTCGATTATACTGAGAAGAGTTACAAATTAAGTTTGCTGCAAATTCATCTATTTCTCTAACTTCCTCTGCGTCAAAATTTAATTCACTAATAGTACTTGCTAAATCTTTAGGACTTGGCGTATTTACCGATGGTAATTCCTTGATAGCTTCTTCGATCAACGACGTATTGTATTCATTGAGTAAGCGGTTAAACAAATAGCGTTTGTCCATAAGACAAACTTCGAAGGCAAAAAGGTAAAACAATTCTGATTCGTAGCGTAAGGTCTTGAGCATTCCCGTAGAAATATAAAGATTTCCCCCTGGTGCGATGAAATTAATTACTTCCTCGTGATCAAGGATCGTGACGGTCCAGGCTCGATCTAAATCCCAGCGATTAGCATCAGGCGATTGAGTATCATTATGAGGAATATGGCTCGCTAGATTGTAAAGTAATTGCGTAAAATCATACAACTTATCATAAGGAGCTACATTAGGAAGAATTGGAAATTCTGTTGGATTAGTAAGTATAGCGGAATGGATAATATCACCCAATTTTTCACGCTGTTCCTTACTAAACTCACTAGGTTTAGGAGGTTCAGGCTCTACGACATTGCAAGTTGCTGCCATCAAGACCATCGCCATTAGTATCATGAATACCCATGATCTAAGGTTAGAATAGTACATTTCTGTTTTTTGTTTTGTTGCTTTTAAAATCGGTTCATAGAATTACAACATGACTAATAAGCAACAAAAACCTATCCAAAGTATGTTAATTTTTGTTAAAGTATTTTATGGATTTATTTTACAAAAAATGCCGAAAGGAAGATTTTACTTCTTTTCGGCATCCTGATAAAAATGTGCTATGATTAATTATGCACCATAAATATCATTGATTGCTTTGTCGTATTTTTCTAGGATAACGCGACGTTTTAATTTCATCGTTGGCGTCAATTCCGACTTTGAACCATCTTCTTTCGTCGGTTCCCATTTTCCATCTAGCAACTTAAACTTTTTAATTTGCTCAATATGACTAAAGGAAGGATTACAACCGTTGATAATTTCTTGGTAACGTTCGTTAACTTTGGGATGATTGATTATTTCTGAAAGGGAAGTCCAGGTAACGTCATTACAATCACACCAATCTTTGAGTGCTTCTTCGGCGGGAACAATTAAGGCCGAAACGAACTTCTTTTGTTCTCCAACTACCATCATTTGTTCAATCAAGAAATCCTCTTTGAATTTGTTCTCAATGGGTGCTGGTGCTACATATTTTCCACCAGAAGTTTTGAGCAATTCTTTCTTCCGATCCGTAATTTTAAGGAATTTCTTACCTCCTGGTCCGTCTACTAATTTTCCGATATCGCCGGTACAGAACCATTTTTCTCCATTGATTTCTTTTGTGACCTCTGCTGTTTTTTCTGGCTGGTTATAATAGCCCATCATGACATTCGGTCCTTTCGCTAAAATTTCACCTTCCTCTGGTTTATAATTTCCATCTGAAGGATCAATTTTTATCTCCACGTCGGGCAACATCGGTCCTACGGTTCCCAACATAGCACCATTTTTATCATAACGATTAATAGTTAACCCTGGAGAAGTTTCCGTTAGCCCATAGCCTTCTCTAATTGGAATACCGGCTGCCGAAAATACCCTTGCCATTTTTACAGGACAAGGCGCGGCTCCCGTTAAGATACCTTTGATGTTACCACCGAGCGCTTCTCGCCATTTGCTAAAAATCAACTTATCAGCAATTGATCTTTTAATGCCAGCAAGCCCAGAAGGTTTTACTTCATAATCATAGTCATCCGTCAAGCTAAGCGCCCAAAAGAATAGTTTTTTCTTCAAGCCCGTTAAAGCCAAGCCTTTGTTATATATTTTTTCGTAAACCTTTTCCAGTAACCGCGGTACCGTCGTAAAAAAGTGAGGCTGAACAGCTCTCAAATCGCCATCTTCTCCACCTAAATTATCCGTTCCCGTAAAGATTACCGTTACGCCATTTTGGAGATAAGAGTAAGAAGCAGAGCGCTCAAAAATATGACAAAGCGGCAAAAAGCTCATTACCTTTTCTCCCGGAACGACGGGCAATAGTTCTTTTACCCCACGAACATTAGAAACAATATTATTGTGTGAAAGCATCACCCCTTTAGGGTTTCCTGTAGTGCCCGAAGTATAAATTAGAGTAGCAAGACTACTAGGGTCTACTTGCGCCATAATTGCTTTGACCTGATCCAACCCTTCCTCTGCAAACATTTCTTCCCAGTGCGGTCGACCTTCAAATTTATCTATTGTGAATATTTTTTCTAAGCTTGGTATGGCGGGTTTTGCGGTAGTAACTTTATCGTATAAATCACCCTGTCCAACAAAACAATATTTAATTGAAGCATCATTGAAGATATATTCGTATTCACCAGAACTAATCGTCGGATAAACGGGAACGGTAATTCCTCCTACTTGCTGAATCGCCAAGTCAATTATGGTCCACTCTGGTCGATTTTTATAAACAATCAACCCAATTTTATCTCCGGGTTTAACTCCTATTTTCAGAAAGCCACAACTCATTTTATTCGCGATATTGATAATATCATCCGTGCTGTAGTATACCCATTCTCCATTATGCTTATGCCCGCAAGCTTTTTCCAATGGATAATTCTCTTTCTGGTAGTAGATAAAGTCAAATAATCTTTTTATTTCCATAATGTTTTTTTGGTAATCTGGTTCTAAATATTATCATTCATTAGCTTGTATTATCTTCTGAGAACAGTTTCTTTGTTACTCAAAAGCCTCTTAAGCTATAAGAATAATTTTCACATTTCTATTCAAAAGCTAATGCAATTTAATCTTGTTTTGATACTTCTTTAAAATTTAATACTGAAAATAACTTATTTATCAAAATAATCAAAGATATCAAATGGTTTTTTCGAGTAAAATATGAATTGCAGACAAAAGCTTTTCTCTATGGATAAAGAATGCAGTTATTTCCTCATTTTTTAAACAACTTCCTACTTAATTTCGAAAAGCTTCTGCTATCTTTTGTTGATATTTATCGACGATGTGAGCTCGGCGAAGTTTCATCGTGGTTGTAAGTTCACCGCGTTCTACCGTCCAATCTTCGTAGAGCAGTTTTATCCTTCTTACTTTTTCTACGTTTCTTAAACCTTCGTTGAGTGTGGCAATCTCTTTCTCCATTAGTCCTTTTATTTTAGGATTGAGTACCATAAATTGGGGAGAAGTCCAATGCACCTTATTCTCTTCGCACCATAGTTTGAGTTGTGTAAATGCTGGTACAATCAACGCAATAACGTAGGGTCGATTAAAACCGACAACCATACATTGACTAATATAACGAGAACTTAAAAGCACATTTTCAACCACTTGAGGAGCCACATATTTACCACTGGTAGTTTTGAAGATATCTTTTTTACGATCCGTAATTTTTAAAAATCGCTTATGCACAATTTGTCCAATATCTCCGGTGCTAAACCAACCGTCTTTATCCAAAACTTCCTGCGTTAAAGCTTCTTTTTGGTAATATCCCATCATGACATTAGGACCTTTTACGACGATTTCGCCCTCACCTTTCTCATTGGCTTCTACTATTTTTAGTTCAATACCTGGAATTGGAATCCCAACCGTGCCATATCGAACACCTCCTGGCTCAAAGCGATTAAAAGCAATAACGGGTGCAGTTTCCGTTAGCCCATAACCTTCTCGTACTTCAATACCTGCTGCGGCAAATATTCGACAGAGTTTCTCTTGTAGGGCGGCGGCTCCTACCATAATTCCTTCTATTTTCCCTCCCATTGCTTTTCGCCAATGTCGATAGACTAAAACATCTGCTAAGAACAAGAGCATTCGATAGCGCATTCCCATTTTCCTACGTCCGGGATAACGTTCTGCGAGGCTTAAAGACCAATGAATAATACGTCTTCCTAATTTTCCTTTTGTAGCCGCGAGGGTTAAAATACCATCATACATTTTTTCTAAAACCCTTGGAACACAAGTAAAGTATTGAGGTTGGATTTCTTGCAAGCGATCCATTAGTACTTCTGGTCGATCTACGTAATAAATGGAAGCACCTACGGCGAGATAAGTGTAAACGACCATCCGTTCGAGAATGTGACTCAAGGGCAAAAAACTCACCACCCGTTTCTCACAGTTAATAGGTACTAAGGAAATGGTAGCTTTAATATTACTGACAATATTTTTATGCGAAAGCCTGACGCCTTTGGGCGTTCCCGTCGTTCCCGAGGTATAGAGAATCGTTGCTAAATCCTCCTCTTGAATGGCAGTTTTTAATGCTGTTATTTGCGCGAGATGTTTTGCGGAAGGCTTAATTAACAACTCCTCTAAAGGTCTAACGTTCGCGAGGGATTCAATGCTATAGATTTTTTTGAGTGAATGTCCTTCTTCTTTGGCAACGGCTATTTTGTCATACATAGCTTGGTTGGAAACAATAGCGAGGGTCGCTTGTGCATCATTGATGATGTAGCTTAGTTCTTTTGTGGGCACCGTAGCATGAATTGGAATGACAATCACACCAATTTGTTGCATTCCTAGATCTAAAAAGTTCCAAAATGGACTTCCGCAATGTACCAATAGTAAAACCTTATCTTTTCGGACGAGACCTTGCTCCAAAAGTCCGGCACTAACTCGATTAACCATATCGATACATTCCTCGGTGGAATAACTTTTCCAGTGAGTGGCTTCTTGATGTGCCAAAGCCACTTCTTGAGGATACCGTGCTTGTTGATACGGTAGAATATCGAATAACCGTTTGAAGTCCATTCCGTGATGGCGTGGTTTTGAGTGGGTTGAAGAAATCGTATTGGTGACTGCGAGTGTAAAAGTTGTGCTACTTAAGCGATCCAAATCTAAAGATGAAACAACTTTCTTTAAAATTAAAAAATTATCTCAACTAAAAAGTAAAACTCAATCGTTAAAAACGAATTAACTTCTGATACCTATCGAAACAAAGAAAGGCCTGACTTACGCCAGACCTTTCTCTATTTAATAATTCTTCCTTCCACTTTAGTCAATTACTTCGTTGCGTTCAAGGTAACTACTAAAGCTACGTCATCATTGATTAACATATCTTTTGCCGTTCCCAGGATACCTGAGTTAAAGCTAACACCCCAAGTTGTACGATTAATCATAAACTTTGGAGTCTGTGCCATTACTTTATCTCCTACAACTCCAACGTGTGCTGGAAAAGTAATACTGTGTGTCTTATCTTTCAACGTTAAGTTACCTGTAATTTCGTGTGTAGCATCTTCTCTACCAGAAACTGCTTTCGCACCAGTGATCACAAACTTACCAGTAGGGTATTTCTCTACTTCAAAGAAATCACCTGATTTCAAGTGACCTTCCAACTTTTCTTTTCCTTCACCGCTTTTCAAGTCGGTAGAAACTAAAGAGCCCATGTCCATCATAAATTCACCACCGGTAACTGTACCGTTAGCTACTTTTACGGTTCCTCCAGTGATCGAGATTGTTCCTTGGTGGGAATCTCCGGTAGGCTTATTTCCTGTCCATCTTACCATACTTGTAGCAACGTCTACTTTATAAGCTTCACCTGCGGTGCTAGTAGTTGCTGTTACGGCTGGTTTAGCCTTCGCTTTGTCTGCGCTTTCAGTATTGTTTTTACAAGAAACGACCATGCTAATTGCTAATAACATGATCAAACACTTTGTTAATGTCTTCATGATTCGTTTTATTATGAATTTTAAATTAGTAAGTAAATATAGAAGTTGTTTAAAAATAGATCTTAATACCTACAGCTAAAGCATTGTAATCCAGTACTTCAGCTTTTTCTCGTCACCGCAGCTATGGCTGCGAAACTCGAAAAGAGCTTCGTCCTGATTTACAAGCCTTTATCTTCAGTTTC
>JBGCFY010000036.1:0-35288 GCA_045110315.1 Saprospiraceae bacterium | reverse complement strand
AACGAATCAAAAAGCGATTTTTGCTTATCTAACATCAACGGAAAAAGACCTACAAAAAACCGAGATTGATGCTTATTTAAAGTTGAATTTACCAGCGTACATGATTCCTGCCGCTTGGCAAGTAATGGAAGCCTTGCCGCTAAGTGTCAATGGCAAAATAGACCGAAAAGCGCTTCCAATAATTGATTTTCAGGAAAACCTAGCCGATACGTATACTGCTCCACGCAACACCGTAGAAAAAGATTTAGCTCAGATTTGGGCCGCTTTATTGCAGCTTGAAAAAGTGGGGATTCACGATAATTTTTTCCAACTTGGGGGAGACTCTATTATTACGATTCAAGTCGTAAGCAAAGCCAAACAGCTTGGCTATCAATTATCGCCGAGGAATATTTTTGAGTTGCAAACTATTGCGGCGTTATCCGAACTTGCCGTTTCTCAAGAAGACCTTACCGTTGCAGAGCAAGGGCAGCTAACGGGCGTAGTTCCACTTTTACCAATACAGCAGTATTATTTTGGAAAGGAATACGATGGTACATCGCACTACAATCAAGCAATTTTAATTCCCGTTGACCGAACGGTCGAAATTACTAAACTAAATACCGTACTCCAAGCGCTAGTCCAACAACACGATGCACTAAGGTTTAGTTATCAGCAAGTGGAAGGGCAGTGGTCACAGTATTACGGCGAGGTTATTCCTACGGTAATTCTCGAATCAATTGCAGAACAAAGTCTTGAAACAAAAAACGCTTACCAGACTGCCATTACGGAAATCTGTGATCAATACCAAAAAAGCTTATCCATTGAAAACGGAGAACTGATCAAATTGGTCATGATCGAAACCCCCGAAACGGAAACGGAGAATTACCTCTTTTTTGTGATTCATCACCTCGCAGTAGATGGCGTTTCTTGGCGAATTATTATCGATCATTTTACGAGTGCATTAACTGCGCTAGCCGAAGGAAAAACGATTGACCTAGGACCGAAAACAAGTTCTTATCGGGACTGGGTAAAATTCTTACAAACGTTTGTCACCAGAAAATCGGTACTTGCCCAATTACCACACTGGAAAAAAGTAACGGAAGGTTTTCAAGCACTGCCGGTTGATCATCAAATAGAAAATCGATTAACGAAATATCGAAAAGAGTATTCGCTTACGCTAAATCGAGAGACAACGAATGCTTTGTTGCGAGAAGTTAATCAAGCATACCAAACAGAAATTGACGATGTTCTATTAAGTGCTTTAGCAAAAACGATTGGCGAATGGTCTGGGAATAGCAAGTTGGTCGTTGGAGTAGAAGGACATGGAAGGGAAGATTTATCTCCGACGATTGATACTAGTAGCACGGTCGGTTGGTTTACGAACCTTTATCCAGTTGCTTTAGAATTTGAGGAAAATCAAGCAGCGGGAACATTACTCAAGTCTATTAAAGAACAATTGCGTACCGTTCCTCAAAAGGGAATTGCTTATGGTGCATTACGATATTTGCATCCAGATGCTGCGGTTAGAGAAAGTTTAATTTCCGATGATTGGAATATCATTTTCAACTATCTCGGTCAGTTTGATGGCGGCGGCGAAGAAGCTATGACTTCAAAGAAGGAAACAGAAGTGCTCGAAATTTCATCCGGTGCGATGCTTGCAGATACTTGTCCCGTATTAACGCCATTGGAATTAAATGCCTCGGTTACCGGAGGAAAATTATTAATAAATTGGAGCTACGTCGAACCAGAATTCGAAGAAACTACCATTGTAGCATTATCTGCGAGCTTCCAAGCTAATCTAGAAAAACTGATTCTCCATTGCCAGCAACGGAAACACACCGAGCGTACCGCATCGGATTACGGTTTGGCGCCGATGGTGACACAAGTGGCACTTGACAAATTTTTAGCGACTAAAGAAAATGGTATTCCTCGCCGCGATCAAATTGTATCAATATCTCGATTGAGTGCAGCACAAGAAGGAATGTTGTTTCATCATCTTTTTGATCAAAGTGGAAATGCTTACCACGAGCAATATATATTTGATTTCCCGAAAGGATTAGATCCTGTTATTTTCAAATCTTGTTGGGAAATGCTAGTGCAGAAGCATAGTATTTTGCGAACGGCTATCTATCATGATGCCTTGACGATTCCAATTCAGTGTACCTTGAGAGAAGTAGAAATTCCTTTTGCGGTGCACGATTACACTAGCTTTTCAAGAGAAGAACAAGGTGCTCGACTCGACGAATTTTTACAAGCAGACCTGCAAAACGGACTAGACTTTACGAAGGCTCCTATTTTAAAACTTAATTTATTTAAAACGGATGAAGTCGCCTATATGTTAGTATGGACTTGCCATCATATTATTTTGGATGGTTGGTCAATGCCCATTATTTTTAAAGAATTATTGTATGCCTACGAACGTTTAATTAAAGGAGAACAGCTTGCGCTAGGAGCAGTAGATCATTACGAAGATTTTATCAAACATATCTACGCGAAAGATGTATATGCGGAAGAAAATTTCTGGAAAAATTATTTAGCTGATTTTGATAGTCCAACTTTGTTGCCCTTCGTGAGCAACAACTTAGATCGAAATAAAGGCGTTGGACTTGTTAAGAATGTTTCCCTGAATTTTGACGAAAGTCAGCTTAATCAATTAAAGAAATTTGTACAAGCACAACGCTTGACCATCAACACGCTACTCGAAGGTGTCTGGGCATTCTTGTTGTCTAATTATACTGCACAAGCAGATACTGTTTTTGGAATTACCGTTTCGGGTAGACCAACGGATCTCAAAGACGCAACAGAAAAAGTAGGTCTTTATATCAATACCATTCCACTCCGAGTTGCTTATACTAAGGAACAAAAACTAGTTGATTTCTTAAAGGAAATTCAGCAAGGACAACTCTCTGTGATGGAATATCAGCATAGCGGATTGAGTGATATTCAGCGATGGTCAAAAACTTCGGGTGACTTATTTGATAGTATTCTAGTCATAGAAAGTTATCCCGTAGGAGATTTGATGACTACGGATTGGACTTTAGAAACGGGTAATATCCGCATTGAGGAACAGACGAATTATTTGCTTACGATTAATATCGAAATAACGACTCAACTCAACCTTAGCTTTAGTTATAATAGTGCTTTACTACAAGGTGGTTTTGTGGAGATGATGAAAAATCATTTTGAGGCAGTATTACAGCAAATCATTGCCAAAACGGCGGTGGAGATTGAAGCTTGTCAAATGAAAGATTTATCGTTGATGTCCACGACGGAACGAGCAATTATTTTAGGGCAAAAACCTACTCGGGATGGAGACTGGTTTAACGAAGGAGCGAAGGAACTAGGAAATGACAGTCCTATTAATTTACGCTTCGAAGCGATTGCCGCCAGTTTTCCCGATGCAATAGCGGTGGTGCACGGCGACGAAAACTGTAGCTATCAAGCATTGAATAGTCGCGCCAATCAAATTGCAGCAGCATTGCAAGCGTCTGGTATTCAAGCAGGAGATTTTGTTGGTATTTATTTGGAAAGAGGTATTCAATTGGTAAGCGGTTTGATGGGAATCCTCAAAGCAGGTGCAGTTTACCTGCCGCTCGATACACAAAATCCGGCGGAACGAATTGAGGGGATGATGCGACAAAGTGGTTTGCAAGCTGTTTTTAGTACGAAGGAATTAATTGATGGCTTGACCGAATTACCTGTATCCAGACTTTTCTTATTTGAGACTTGCCCACCAAATCAACGCGTAAACTTAGAAAATCGCTACGACACGCAAGTTATCGACTTGCAAAGCATTGATCAAGCGAAGACCGAAAATCCAATCAATCAAAACGAGCTAGAAAGTTGGGCTTACCTATTATATACTTCAGGATCAACAGGAACGCCCAAAGGCGCGATTACTCGACACGATGGCGCCATCAATCATATGTTAGCGGAGTACGAAGCAATGAATTTGGAAACTGGATTTCGGTTTTTACAAAGTGCCGGAATTGGCTCAGATATCTCAATGTGGCAAATCTTAGGACCACTCTTGAGAGCGGGGACAACCGTAATCATTGACAAATTTGATTTACTCGATTTTGCGGCTGTTCTTAAATTAATCGAACAAGAAAGCATTACTTTGGTGGAATTTGTTCCCTCTTACGTTTGGGGGATGATTGATCATCTTGAAACTTTGGTGACCCGCCCAAATTTATCTCCTTTACAATACCTGATGCTTAGTGGAGAAGAAGCTCCGGTAGCCCTAGTAAATCAATGGAAAAGATACTATCCAGCTATTAATATTTTGAATGGTTATGGACCTTGTGAAGCCTCAGATGATATTGCTCAATATGAAATTACAGCACCTTTATCGTCAGAAATAGCGCGCGTACCGATTGGTCGACCGATTTCCAATATGAATATTGTGCTGCTAGATGCACAAGGAGAACTGTGTCCAATCGGAGTCGCAGGAGAGTTGTGTGTATCTGGAATTGGAGTAGGGGCAGGATACTGGGGAATGCCCGCGCGGACTGCTGCGAGTTTTATAAAAAATCCATTCCCTGAATTATTAGGAGATACGATGTACAAAACGGGAGATTTAGCGCGCTGGTTACCCAACGGTGAACTTGATTTCTTGGGCAGAATAGATCGGCAAGTTAAAGTACGTGGTCATCGAATTGAATTGGGAGAAATTGAAAGTATTTTACGAAGTGCGGCTGGAATAAAGAAAGCACATCTGCTCGTACACAACTTCGAAGAAGAAACAACTGGAACTTCCCAAAAGCAATTGCTTGCCTTTATCGTATCGGAAGAAGACCGTGACACTGCGGAAGAAGAAATGCTACGCACTCAATTGTTACAATTGTGTCAAGCGCATTTACCTAGTTACATGCAACCTGACCAGTTTTGCTTTATTGATCAAATGCCACAGAACTTAAGTGATAAAGTCGATGATAAAGCCTTGGTGAAATTATTTATAAAAGAGTATCAAGCAATTCCTCAAGGAACGAATAGTAAGCAGAAATACTTAGCACCAAGCACGGAGACTGAGCAACAGATTGCTCAAATTTGGATGGATGTTTTACGGATAGAGCGCGTAAGTAGAGATGACGACTTTTTTGAACTAGGCGGACATTCTTTATTGGCAACGCGGGTTGCATCTGCCATCAAAAAGCAATTTGCTAAAACCGTATCTATTAGAACACTTTTTCAAAAAACAACCATTTCTACCTTAGCAAAATTTATGGATCAAGCTTTGGTGGAAAATACAATTCCTGCCCTCACTCTTGAACCTAGGCCTGAAAAAATTCCACTGTCTTTTGCACAAGAACGGCTTTGGTTTATTGATCAATTACAAGGAAGTGTGCAATACCATATGCCTTACGTCCACCGGATCAAATCGACAATTGACCCAACGATACTATCGGCAGCATTTCAAACCTTAGTCAATCGCCACGAAGTTCTACGAACGGTATTGGTCGAAGAAGAGGAAGGCGTTTTTCAATCTATTTTACCAAAAAATCAATGGCACTTTTCTTATGAAGAACAATTAGAGGCTAAACAATCGGACCTTCAGGAACAAGTAGATTTGATTTTGACAGAACCTTTTGATTTAGCAAAAGATTATCCACTACGCGTCAAACTTATTCAGGTCGGCCCAAAAGACTATCTCTTGGTAATGGTCTTACACCACATCGCAGGTGATGCTTGGTCGGATGGAATTCTTTATGGAGAACTGATCGAATTATATCAGGCGAAGTACGAAGGAAGAACTGCAAAATTGAAAGATTTTAGTTTACAATACGCCGATTACGCAATTTGGCAACGACGTTATATTGATGGAGCAGTTCTACAAACACAAATGGCCTATTGGGAAAAACAATTAGCGCAACTAGAAGTACTAAATTTACCCATTGACTTTCCTAGACCAGCCATTCAAAGTACCCGAGGAAATGAGTTTGAATTTCAACTTGAACAAGCTACCGTAGCAAAATTGGAAGCCTATGCGCAACGGTCAGGCGTTACGATGTTTATGTTATTGTTAACGGTATTCAAGGTTTTACTATACAAGTACACGGAACAAAAGGACATCTGTATCGGTACACCAGTTGCCAATCGAACGGATACCAGTATTGAACATTTGATCGGTTTCTTTGTGAATACCTTGGTCTTGCGAAGTAATTTAGGTGGAAACCCCAGTTTCGCGTCTTTGTTAGCACAAGTAAAAGCAACCACACTAGCAGCTTATGACCACCAAGAAGTTCCTTTCGAAAAAATTGTTGATCGACTAGTTGATCAGCGGGATCAGAGTCGAAGTCCGCTGTTTCAAGTTTTATTTGCTTACGAGAGCGATCCTAAAGTTTCCAACGTAGAAGGTCTAAATTTTATGGAGGCGACTACAATTCCCGCCCCTAAAGACCAAACGGAAACTCTACCGCCAGAAAAATATTTTACGACGGAAACTGCCATTTATGAATTGAGTTTTAATATCAATCATGAGCTTGATGGCATGACTTGTTCTATTGAATATTGTAGTGATTTATATTTGCCGGAGACCATTGCTAGAATGGAGGAACACTTTAAAAATCTCTTAACGGGATTATTGGCAGCCGTTGACCTTCCACTTAGTGAAGTCAAAATGTTGAGTGCTGAGGAGGAAAAGAAGTTGTTACTAGACTTTAATCCAGTTCAAGAAAATCCAATTGTCACACAAACTAGTTTAGATTTATTTGCCACTTGCGTGGAAAAATACCCAAATCAGATTGCAGTGCTTTTTGGAGCAGAAAAATTAACCTATGAAGCATTAGATCGTCGAGCGAATCAGTTGGCACATTACTTATTGGCGCAAGGCGTACAAAAGGAAGATTTGGTGGTGATTTGCTTAGCACGTTCCGTGGAGGCAATCGTTTCGATACTAGGAATTTTGAAAGCGGGCGCGGCTTATTTACCAATTGATCCTACCTATCCACAAGCGCGTATTGATTACATGATGGAAGATAGCGCAGCTAAATTTGTAATCACAAACTCGGCGGAGGAAATCTTATTTGGAGAAAACACTTCGGCAAAACTCATTTCTTTAGCTGCGGTTGCCAAAAAGATCGTCAAAGAACTTAATACTGCTCCAGTACTTAATATTCAGCCAGCGCAATTAATGTACGTGATTTACACTTCTGGATCTACCGGAAATCCAAAAGGGGTAATGATCGAGCATCGAAGCAACGCGAATATGGCAATAGCGCTAGCACAAATTTTTTTTTTTTTTTTTACGGATCGAGTCTTGCAATTTGCATCTCTATCTTTTGATGCCTCGATTTCAGAAATTATGATGACGCTTACGCAAGGTGCGAGTTTAGTCCTCGTGGAGGCAGCAGTTATTGCGGAACCTACTGCGTTTATTGATTACGCAACAACGCTAGAGGTCTCGGTAGTAATACTTCCGCCGGTTTATCTGGAACTTTTACCTTTAGCAGAATTATCTTTTTTACGGGTTATCATTACGGCGGGAGAAGCCGCTCGGCCTGTGCAGGCAATGGAGTGTGCGAAGTTTTGTAATTATTACAATGCTTATGGACCAACGGAAGCAGCCGTTTGTGCAACTACTTACTTGTTAACGGATACCAGCACCGCAATGCCGATTGTGCCAATTGGAAAACCGCTGGTTAATACGAGTATTTATATTTTAGACGAACATCAACAGCTAGTCGCTTCCAACGTAGAAGGCGAACTCTGTATCAGTGGTCTTAGCTTGGCGCGTGGTTATTTGCATCAAACAGCTTTGACCCAAGAAAAGTTTATTCCTAATCCTTACCAAGAAGGAGAGCGACTGTATCGGACGGGCGATCGCGCCAAGCGTTTATCAGACGGAAATATTATTTTCTTAGGTAGAAAAGACGACCAAGTGAAAATTCGAGGTCATCGAGTTGAGTTAGCAGAAATTGAAACCGCCTTGGCACAAATTCCTGCGGTAAAAGAAGCGATAGTACTCGTAAAATTAGATGCACTACAAAGTCAAACGCTAGTCGCCTACGTCATCAGTGAAAAGGACTTCGATCAATCAGCCGTCGAAGCCGCTTTAAAGCAACGCTTACCTAGTTTTATGATTCCTTCACTTTGGTCTAGTCTAACGGAATTTCCCGTGACTACCAATGGAAAAGTTGATCGAAAGGCTTTACTTGAGTTGGAAATTAAGGCGAATTCAAAAGTCAGTTACCTCGCTCCTCGAACAGCGTTAGAAACACAACTCGTGACCCTTTGGTCGCATATTTTGCAGCGAGCAGAAATTGGTATCAACGATGATTTCTTTGAGTTGGGTGGACACTCGTTACTCGTGACTCGTCTGGTGGCGCTAATTCGAAAAGAACTGAAGAAAGAATTATCTGTCAGAACAATTTTCGCGCATCCGACGATTGCGAGCTTAGCCGAGGTACTTTCAGAAAAAGGAATAACGTCCGAAGTCGCTAAGCTGACGGTCCAAGATCGCCCTGCGTATGTACCGTTATCTTACGCACAAGAGCGACTTTGGTTTATAGATCAATTGACTGGAAGTTTAGCATATCATTTACCTACGGTAGAACATTTTGAAAAAGACTTATCGGTTACCGCCTTGAGTTCTGCATTTCAATCGGTGGTTAATCGTCACGAAACCTTGCGTACTGTTTTCGTAACAAAAGATGGAAAGCCCTACCAAAAAATCCTTGCGCGGGATCAATGGGAGTTGGCTTACGAAATTTTACCCTCGGTACATTCCCCAGAAAATTTGCAAGCGCAGATTAATGAAGAAATAGAAAAAGCTTTTGATCTAACGAAGGATCATCCCTTACGGGCAAAGCTATTTCAACTGCCAACGAAAGGGTACGTCTTAGTCATGATAATGCATCATATCGCTTCGGATGGTTGGTCTAGCAGGATTTTGTTAGAGGAGTTACGTTGGTTTTACCAAGCAAAGAGTAATAATCAAGGGGTAAAACTACCTGAGCTTCCCATTCAATACGCAGATTATGCTTTGTGGCAACGCGCTTATTTGACGGGAACAGTCCTAGAAGAAAAATTAAAGTATTGGGAAAATAAACTAGCTCAAGTCGAGACGCTAAATTTACCAACGGACTTTACTCGTCCCTCGATACAACGTACAGAAGGTGCTGAATTTGACTTTAAACTTCCATCCCATACTTACCTGCAACTAGAGAAAATTGCTCAGGCGGAAGGCGTTACGATGTTTATGTTACTATTGTCAGCATTCAACGTTTTGTTGTACAAGTATACCGGACAAGTAGATATTTGTATTGGAAGCCCAATTGCAAATCGAACTCAAACGGAAATAGAAAATTTAATCGGATTTTTTGTCAATACACTTGTATTCCGAAGTAACTTGGCAGAGAATCCCAGTTTCAAAATGCTTTTAGCGCGGGTTAAACAAACGACGCTCGAAGCCTACGAATATCAAGAAGTACCTTTTGAAAAGATTGTTGATCGTGTCATTGAAGAAAGAGACCAAAGTCGCAGTCCACTATTTCAAGTGTTATTTTCTTACGAAAGTAATCCTAATATTACCACGCTGGAATTCGAGGCACCAAAGAAAGCTAACCCAACTACTCGCCCCGAGACCGTATCCACAGTTCCTAAAACTACTCGATCTATTTTTGACCTTAGTCTTATTGTTGCGGCTAATACGGAAGGTTTGGATTGTTCGTTTGAGTATTGCACTGCTTTGTTTTTACCAGAAACAATAGAACGATTGTCTAAGCATTTTCAAGAATTGCTGGTGGGAATCGCAGAAAATGTTGATCTGCCACTCGGTAGTTTAAATATATTAACTCAGCAGGAAGAAAATTTAATTGTCAAAGATTTTAATCAAACGGCAATTTTATTTCCGGACGAAGAAAGTAGCGTGAGCTTATTCGAAGAACAAGTCCTACGCGTTCCAGAACAAATTGCAGTAAGCTTGGGCGATCAAACCATAACTTACGCCGATTTAGATCGTCAGGCAAATCAAGTTGCACATTATTTACAAGCAAAAGGCGTACGCAAAGGCGCGCTCGTCGTACTTTGTGTGGATCGTTCGTTGGAGATGATGGTCGGGTTACTGGGGATTTTGAAAGCGGGCGCGGCTTATTTACCCATCGCGGCGGATTATCCCGCGAGTAGAGTAGCGTATATTTTAAAAGATAGTCAAGCGCAATTCGTGGTGACAAAAGTAGCTCAACTTTCTCACTTTACGGATCATGAAAACTTAACAAACATTGTCTTAGATCGAGACAATGCGGAAATCGCACAACAACCTGAACGAGCACTGATTGATAAACCAGCGTCCACAGATTTGATGTACGTGATTTACACTTCAGGGTCTACTGGAAATCCTAAAGGAGTAATGATTGAGCATCGTAGTAATATCAATATGGCGCTGGATCAAATTACTCAATTTGAGATTACAGAAAAAGATCACATCTTACAATTTGCTTCCCTTGCTTTTGATGCTTCGGTGTATGAAATTTTCATGGCATTTTATAGTGGCGCATCTTTAGTTTTATTAGAAGACAAGGTAAAGGAAGATGCTTCACAATTTGTAGACTACCTTCAGGGACAAGCGGTGTCCGTAGTCGTGTTACCACCGGTTTACTTGAAAATTTTAGATCCAGTAAGTTTATCATTTTTACGAATTATCGTTACGGCTGGAGAAGCTGCGGATACCCAACAAGCTCTTACTTACGCTAAGCAAAATAGTTACTATAATGCTTATGGTCCGACCGAGTGCGCAGTTTGTGTTTCGCTTTATCAAGTAACTGGAAAAGATAATGCGGTAGGCGTAATTCCAATTGGAAAGCCATTAGCCAATACACAAGTTTATATTGTTGATGCAGATTTTAAAACGGTGCCCGTAAACGTTGAAGGAGAACTTTGCGTTGGAGGTGTTGGTTTGGCGCGCGGTTACCTCAACCAAGTTGCACTAACCGCAGAAAAATTTATCGCACATCCTTTTGAGCAAGGACAACGGATTTATCGGACGGGAGATCGTGCCAAATGGTTGCCGGATGGAAATATTGTCTTCTTAGGTAGAAATGATGACCAAGTAAAAATTAACGGTCATCGGATCGAATTGGGAGAGGTGGAGGCTGCATTGTTGCGTTCGCCACAAGTGAAACAAGCCGTTGTACTCGCTAAAAACAATGCAGCGGGAAGACAACAATTAGTTGCTTATATTGTAGCCGTAGGTCTGTACGAAGCTACAAGGGTTAAACAGTTTTTACGAGATACATTACCGGCATTCATGGTGCCCGAAATCATGATTGATTTGCCTGAACTACCAATTACTACTAATGGTAAAGTGGATAAAAAGGCATTGCCAACACCGAAAGAAACTGCTTTTAAGCAAAAGGAATTCATCGCTCCTCAGACGGAATTAGAGATTAACTTGGCAACGATTTGGAAAAGTTTATTGAGTGTAGAGAGGGTAGGAGTAGCGGATAACTTTTTTGAACTCGGTGGAGATTCTATTATCAGTATCCAAGTCGTTAGTCGAATTAAGCGCGCCGGATACCAATTACAAGCAAAAGATTTGTTTCAATACCAAACCATTGCGGAACTCGCACACTTTATTGAAACGAAATCTCAAGAACTGCAAATTACTGCCGAACAAGGATTGTTGATGGGAAAGGCAGATTTGCTTGGTATTCAACAATGGTTTTTTGAGAAAGACTATTCCAGTCGGTCTCATTTCAACCAAGATAATTTATTTGAAATTGACAAAGGAATTCATCCACAAAGTTTGGATTTGATTTTGAAAGCGTTGGTGGAACAACACGATGCCTTACGGTTTAAATACACGTCTTCAACTAACGACGCAGCAACGACTTGGCAACAAACTTACGGTGACTATGAGATCGAGCTAGAACGTTGTGATTTGAAAACGATTGATTTAGCGTTATTAGGAAAAACGATTACAGATCTTTGCCAAAGCTATCAAGAAAGTCTCTCCATTGAAGCCGGTATCTTGATCAAAGCTGTCTTGATCGAAACGCCAAAAGAAGCGGCTAGGAATAGATTTTTCATCGTGATACATCACTTAGCGGTGGATGGTGTTTCATGGCATATTCTTTTGGATCAATTGCAAGAAGCGATGAAAGCTTTGCAAGCAGGGGAGACGATTGACTTAGGACGAAAATCAAGTTCTTACAGAGATTGGGTTACTGCGTTAAAAGTTCATGCCCAGCGTAAACAGATTGAGACACAATTAGCCTTTTGGCAAAAAACACAACAATATTATCAACGACTACCGATTGAGCTAGCGCCTCCAAAGGAAAAAGTAAACTTGGAAACGGTTGCTATCTGTCGCGTTCATTTGGACGAAGTAATGACTACTTCATTGTTGCAAGAAAGTAATCAAGCTTATCATACGGAAATCAATGATTTGTTATTAAGCGCATTAGCCCAAAGTATCTGTAGTTGGTCCAATTCAACTAAACTAGTAATTGGTCTAGAGGGACACGGTCGGGAATTTATCGACCCTCAACTCGACCTGAGTAGTACCGTTGGCTGGTTTACTAATTTGTATCCCGTAGGTTTACAGCTTGCGCAAAATTATGATACAGGAAGTTTAATTAAAGCGATTAAAGAACAATTACGAGCGATTCCAGACAAAGGAATTGGCTATAATTTGCTTCGATATTTACACCCTGATACGACGATCCGTGAACAATTAGCGGAGACGAATTGGGATATTGTTTTTAACTATTTAGGACAAGAGGAAAATACAGTAAGTGCAGGTACTTGGCTAATTCCAGCAAAAGAATCGTCCGGGGTTTTTCTTGCCCCAGATTATCCTTTTGGAGAAAAAATAGAAATTAATGGTTCTATCTCCGGTGGAACCTTAGCGTTAAATTGGATGTATTCCAAAGCTTACTATCGGAAGGAGACGATTGACCGTCTTGCGCAAAATTTTATTGATAATTTAACGAAGATCATCCAACATTGTCGGACACAAATAAAAAGTGAACGTACCGCTTCTGATTACGGCTTGGCACCAGAAGTGAATCAGGTCACTTTAGAACCGTTCTTACAACAAACAATAGGAGGTGCACCGCTTCATCGTCAACTTGAGCGTTTGTATCGACTAAGTCCTTTGCAAGAGGGAATGCTATTCCACCATTTCTACGAAGACCAAGCAGCCGCGTACGTCGAACAAATGAGTTTTGACTTTGCTAGTAGTTTTAAGGTGAACGCTTTTCAAATGGCTTGGAACTACGCTTTGCGCAAACATAGTATTTTAAGAACCGCTTTCTTTTATGAAGCACTCCCTATTCCGGTACAAGCCGTTTATCAAAAAGTAAACTTACCATTTACAAGCTTAGACTTTTCTGGAGAAAGCGAATCGTCGTTTGAAACGCAATGGCAAAACTTAATGCAGGAAGACAAAGCGCGAAGTTTTAATTTTTCCGAAGCACCATTGATGCGTATTACGACTGCCCAAATGCCAAGCGGTAATTTTAGGGTATTATGGACTTTTCATCACATTATTTTAGACGGTTGGTCGATTCCCATTTTGATTGGGAAAGTTTTACGGGTTTACGAACTATTATTGCAAGGAAATGATCTTGATCAAGTAGCGGAAATCTTATCGGAACCAGAAGATCGCTACGAAAGCTATATTCAGTACATCGCTGATCGACCAAAATGGTCAGCGCAAGATTTCTGGAAAAACTATTTGTCCGGTTTTGACGAAGCCCGCTTACTACCATTTACGGATAATGATTTGGCTAGAAATAAAGGGGGAGAAATGCAAGAGCTGCATCTGAATTATACGGAGACGGAAACCACTAAGTTAAGAGAATTTGCCCATAAGTATCGCCTAACCGTTAACACCTTGATGCAAGGCGTTTGGGGATATTTATTATCAAAGTATACGGGTAGCAAAGATGTTTTATTTGGCGTGACCGTTTCTGGAAGACCAACAGATTTAGCACAAGCAGAAGAAAAATTGGGGCTTTATATTAATGTATTACCGGTAAGAGTAAACTTCTCTAAAGCGGAACCCATTACGGCACGCTTTGCCCAATTACAAGAAGAACATACCACTGCGAGAACCTATCAATATACTGCGGTAAACGACATTCAACGTTGGGCAGGTATAACGGGAGATTTCTTTGATACCTTACTTACTTTTGAAAACTATCCCGTGGACGAAGCAGTGGAAGAATCAACGAGTTTATCGGTAGGGAAAGTAGAAATAAAAGAACAGACAAATTACCTGCTTTCGATTTCGGTGAGTTTGGAGCGCGAACTTGAAGTAAAATTTGGCTATAATCAAGATTTAATTACAGCAACTACGGGCGCACGAATCAAGAATCACTTTGATCTCATCTTGCGTCAAATTGCTTTGGAAGGAAAAACGAATTTCCAAGCGTTAGAACTCCTTAGTACCCCAGAAAAAGAGACCTTGGCTAGTTTTAATGGAAGGCAAATAGCTTATCCAGCAGAAAAAACAGTGGTCGCTCTTTTTGAAGCACAAGTAGAAAAAGCACCTGATCAACTAGCCGTTATTTTTGCCGAGGAAAGTTTAACTTATCAGGCACTTAATGAACGTGCAAATCAACGGGCACATTACTTAATCACGCAAGGAGTTAAGAACGATAATCTAGTCGCAATTGGCTTAGATCGTTCCATTGATATGATCGTTGCGATCTTTGCCGTTTTAAAAGCAGGAGCGGCTTACTTACCAATTGATACCAGCTATCCCGAAGAGCGGATTCAATATATTTTGGAAGATAGCCAAGTTGGTTTTGTCGTTACCAACGAGGTAAATCTCCATCAATTCCAACAGAAAGAAGGTGGGCTAGATTTACAGTGTATACAAGTAGATCGAGATTCTGCTGTTTTGGCGAAAGCTGCTAAAATAAATCCCCAAACTACTTTAAACTCAAGTCACCTTGCGTATGTAATTTATACCTCAGGTTCTACCGGAAAACCTAAAGGCGTGATGGTTGAACATCGCAGTTTGGTCAATAGTATGCTGAGTCATATTGATTTATTTAGAGTTACCGCCGAAGATCGAGTTTCGCAATTTATTTCCTTATCTTTCGATGCTTCCGTTCCCGAAATATTTATGACCTTATTGACGGGGGCAGGCTTGGTTTTGATGAGTAAAGAAACAATTGCAGATCAAGATTTACTGGTCACTTACCTCAAGGAACAAGCCGTTAGTATTTGTTCGATACCTCCGGCTTACATGGCGGTGCTTGATCCCGCCGCACTCTCTTTTTTACGGATTGTCATGACGGGAGGAGATATTGCCTCGGTAAATAAAGCAGTACAGTTTGCTGCTCATAGTGAAGTTTATAATCTTTACGGACCTACGGAAGCAACGGTTTGTGTATCCGCCTATCAAGTAGGGAAAGAAGATGACAAGAAAATAGCTTTACCAATTGGTCGTGCTCTTCCAAATACGAAACTTTACGTTTTAGATGCAGATCAAGAATTGTTACCACCATCTTCGGAAGGGGAACTTTATATTGGTGGCGCGCAAGTTGCAAGAGGATATTGGTTGAAACCAGCATTAACGGAAGAACGATTTGTTGAAAATCCTTTCCTTCCCGGAGAACGATTGTATCGCACGGGGGATAAGGTGAAATGGTCGACGGATGGTCAGCTAATTTTCTTAGGTCGTTTAGATAATCAGGTTAAAATTCGGGGACACCGAATTGAGCTGGGAGAAGTAGAAGCGAGTTTACAAAAGTCTGCGTTGGTGCGTAGCGCCATAGTTTTAGTAAAAAAAGATGCGAACCAAAATAAACGTTTAGTAGCTTATATCTTACCTAGAGGGACTTTTGATCGATCAGGAATGGAAACGTTTTTGCTGAGTCAATTACCAGCCTATATGATACCTGCATTATGGATTGAGTTAACCCATATTCCGCTTACCGCCAATGATAAAATTGATCGCAAGGCATTGCCAGAACCAGATTATACCGCACTTGCTCAAGTTAGTTACAAAGCAGCTCGTACAACATTAGAGGAGCAATTAGTAACTATTTGGCAAGATTTATTGCAGATCGAAAAGATTGGAATTCAGGATGACTTTTTTGAATTAGGAGGACATTCTTTACTCGCAACGAGAACGGTTTCTGCCATTCGGAAGCAACTGGAAGTAGCATTAACAATCAAAGATTTATTTACTTACGCTACAATTGCTACTTTGGCAGAATGGATAGAAAAAATGGCTACTCAAGTCTTGTTACCTCCGATAACCAAACAAGTTCGACCAGCACGTATTCCACTTTCTTTTGCACAAGATCGACTTTGGTTTGTAGATCAATTGACGGGAAGTGCACATTATCATTTACCCTTAGTTGAAACCTTTGGTGCGGAATTAAATCCCCGTATCCTGGAAGAAGCATTGCAAGCATTACTCAATCGACACGAAATTTTGCGGACGGTGATTCGAGCAGAAAACGGAGTTGCTTATCAATGGGTTTTACCGACCAATGCGTGGCATTTGAATGTTGAAGATGGGAAAGATTGGTCTCCAGTGGAGGTGCAAACGTGGATCGATACTAAGATTACGACAAGCTTCGAACTCTCTCAAGATCATATGTTGCGGGCTAATTTGCTTCAGCGTTCTTCCGAGGAATATCTCTTAGTACTCGTCGTACACCACATCGCATCGGATGGCTGGTCAATGACGATTTTGTTTGAGGAATTAATGGAATTGTATCAAGCGATCGCCGAACAACGATCAGTAAACTTAGCAGCGTTAGCTATTCAGTACGCAGATTATGCCATTTGGCAACGACAATATTTAGGAGGTGATATTTTAGCACAGAAACTAAATTTTTGGGAAAGTTATTTAAAAGATGCAAGTCCCTTAGCCTTACCGCTAGACTTTACGCGACCACAAATACAAAGTTTGCGTGGTCAACGCTATCAATTTGAATTGGAAAGTTCTTTAGCAAAGGACTTACAAAAATTAGCACAGCAAGAAGGCGTAACGATGTTTATTTTGTTATTAACGGTATTCAAGGTCTTATTGTATAAATACAGCGGACAAGAAGATATCTCCGTCGGCACGCCAATCGCCAATCGAACGGACGCTGCTGTCGAAAAGCTCATTGGGTTTTTTGTCAACAACTTAACCTTACGAACGGACTTATCTGGTAACCCTGAGTTTAAAGAGTTGCTACAGCGCGTTAAATCGAGTAGTCTATCTGCTTATGATCACCAAGATGTGCCTTTCGAGCAAATTGTAGATCGCATGGTGACACAGCGAGATTTGAGTAGAACACCTTTGTTTCAAGTCTTGTTTTCCTATGCTGGAATGGCTGATTATGCAAGGGAATCAACGATGGGATCTGCACCAATGGAATCCTCCGGTTCCCCAAATTTAAAAGAAGAAAAAGATAGCATGACCTTCGCCTACGAAGTATCGAAATTTGACTTAAGTTTTGATATCGCAGCAACGGGAAATACTTTAGAAGTATCTATTCAATACTGTAGCGACTTATTTTTAGCTAGTAGTATTGAGCGGATGGCAAAACACTTTCAGCATTTATTATTGAAAACGGTTGCTCAGCCGACAGCTAAGATTATCGACTACGAATGGCTCCGACCAGAAGAAAAGCAGCAAATTCTTGAAGACTTTAATCAATCTAGTTTTGATTATCCTCGCTCCCAGAGTTTAGTAGATTTATTTGAAGCACAGGTTGCAGCCTATCCAAAAGATATCGCCTTAGGGCAGGATACGCAGACTTGGTCTTACGAAGTATTAAATGCTCGGGCTAACCAAGTCGCACATTATTTGAAAACTTCCGGCACGACAACAGAAACCTTGATCGGAGTATGTTTGGATCGTTCCTTCGAAATGATAGTTGCACTTTTGGGCATCTTGAAAGCAGGAGCGACATATGTACCATTAACACCTGACTACCCACAACAAAGAATGGATTATTTGTTGTCAGATACAGAGACAACACTCGTGTTAACGCATACCGACCACGCTGCTCTTTTTGCCCACCAAGGAAATATTCAACTGGTACTGCTAGATCAAGAGAAAGCATTGGCGGCAATGTCAACGACCAATTTGCTGGAAAAGCCAAGTGTAAACAATTTAGCTTACGTGATTTATACCTCTGGTTCAACCGGACAACCAAAGGGCGTACAAGTTGAACACGCTTCGGTCGTCAACGAAATTAGTTTTTACGCAGCGACTTACGGTGTAGCGCGTGGCGATCGACACGTACTGTTAGCCAACTACGTTTTTGATGCTTCGGTCGAGCAAATATTCTTGCCACTGACGCAAGGTATTCGCTTAGAATTGATTGCCAAACTAGATATGCTAAATCCTACTTACCTAGCCAATTTTTTAATAGAAAAAGAAATTACCCATTTGCACGCAACGCCTTCTTTATTGCAGTACGTGGAACCAAACCCTGCTTTTAAGCTTAAGCGAATTTGTGCGGGGGGAGAACTTTGTTCCGTGTCTTTGGTGGAAGCTTGGGGAACGAGTATAGATTTTTATAATAAATATGGACCAACGGAAACGACGATTAGCTCAAGCTTTCATCGCTACGATTCAGAACGAGCTTACGCGGGAAGTTTACCGATTGGAAAACCGGTAGGCAATACGCAATTGTATATTTTAAATCCGCAACAACGAATTGTACCGATTGGAGTAATTGGAGAATTATACATTGGAGGTCAAGGCGTAACGAGAGGTTATTTGAATCGAAAAACTTTAACACAAGAAAAATTTATTATCTCTCCGTTTGATTCAACGCAACGACTTTATCGTACGGGAGATTTAGTACGCTGGCTAGAGGATGGAAACATCGAATTCAAAGGTAGAATTGATGATCAAGTAAAAGTACGTGGATATCGAATTGAATTGGGGGAAATAACAGCTAGTTTAACCGCCGCGCCAAACATTCAACAAGCAGTAGTGTTGGTAGAAAAAGATCAGCTTATTGCTTACGTCGTTCCAACAGAAATGGCACAGTTCGAGGAGGGGAATACGAAAGCTTATCTTAAGGAACAACTACCAGAATATATGATTCCGACGATGATTCAAGCGGTAGCTTCTTTTGCGATGAATGCGAGTGGTAAAATAGACAAGAAGGCATTGCCCAAAATAGATTTTAAGGCTCAACGAACAGAAACTTATCTTGCTCCGAGTACGGATACTGAAATTGATTTGACGATCATTTGGGAAGATTTATTGCAAAGAGAAAATATAGGTGTACAAGATGATTTCTTTGAATTGGGCGGTCATTCTTTACTGGCGATTCGATTGGTTGCTGCCATTCGTACAAAATGCTCGAAGGAGCTTGAAATTCGAACCATCTTTTTATCTCCAACGATTCAGCAATTAGCCGAAATTATAGATGCGCAGGATACACAAAACTTATTGCCAAAGATCGAAGTACAAGAACGGCCTGAGCAAATCCCGCTTTCGTTTGCACAAGACAGACTTTGGTTCATCGATAAAATGACAGGAAGTACGCATTATCATATTCCGATGATCGAACACTTCAACTCAGCGGTTAATCGGGAAAGCTTAAATTATGCTTTTCAGGAAGTTATTCGTCGGCACGAAGTATTGAGAACCGTTTTTCAAGAAACTAATGGACAGGTTTACCAAGTGGTTTTACCAGAAGGTCAGTGGCAATTAGGATACACCGCAGACACTACAGAAAACTTATCAGAGATATTAGACGAAGTGCTGACACCAGCATTTGATTTATCAAAAGATCACCCGTTGCGGGCTCAATTGGTGAAAATTTCAGCAGAAGAATATGTACTAATAATCGTGCTACACCACATTGCCTCGGATGGTTGGTCAAGTCCTATTTTGTTGGAAGAGCTCTTGCATTTTTATCGTGCGAAAGAAAGGGGAGCAGTGATTCCTTTAACCGATTTACCAATTCAGTATGTAGACTATGCGTTGTGGCAACGCGCTTATTTGACGGGTACTGTTTTAGCACAAAAATTAGCTTATTGGGAAGATCAACTTGCGGAGTTGACGACCTTAGATTTACCGATAGATTTTCCCCGTCCAGCCATGCAAAATCTAAAGGGGAAACGCTGTTCTTTTGTGGTGGAAATTGCGCCGCTACAAGAAAAAATGGAAGCACTAATTCGGGAAGCAGGCGTCAGTCATTTTATGTTTTTCTTGACTTTACTGAAAGTATTACTACACAAACATACAGGTCAAGGAGATGTCACCGTCGGTAGTCCCATCGCAAATCGAAAACAAACGGAGGTAGAAAAGTTGATTGGCTTTTTTGTAAACACCTTAACCTTGCGAACAAACTTAGGAGATGATCCTGACTTCATGGAAGTTTTGACTCGGGTAAAAACAACGACCCTGGCTGCTTATGATCATCAAGAGGTACCTTTTGAGAAGATCGTAGAGCGGGTAGTTAAAGAGCGCGATCCTAGTCGAACGCCGTTATTCCAAGTCTTGTTTAATTTTACAACTGAAAAAACAGCTGGAGAAGAAGATCTCACTTTAGGTCAAAATCCCCTAGCGGAACTAGACATTGAAGAAACAACTGCGAAGTTTGACTTAAGTTTTAACCTTACGGAAACGACTAGGCAGCTTTCTTTAAACATTGAATACGGGAGTGAATTATTTTTGCCCGATACGATTCAAAAAATTGGAGAACATTTTGAAACTTTATTGCGGACTGTAGTCGCGAAACCCAAAGCGAAAATTAGTAGTTTGTCGATTCTGAGTGAGTCAGAACGGCAGGAATTATTATATGATTTTAACGATACTGCTTTCGATTATCCTACCGAGCAAACGGTTGTAGGGTTATTCGAAGCACAGGCAGCTAAGTTTCCGCTACGTATTGCCTTGAGTAGTGCCGGAGAAAGTATAACTTATCAAGCGTTAAATCATCAAGCAAATCAATTGGCGCATCATCTACTTGCGGAATATGCCCTTCAAGCGGAGGAATTTGTAGCGGTATTGCTAGATCGATCTAGTACTGCGATTATCGCTTTGCTTGCGATCTTAAAAACTGGTGCTGCTTACGTGCCGATCGCTACGGATCTTCCAGCCGAACGGCAGCAATTTATTCTTAAAGATACGAAGGCTAAAGTAATACTAACGGAAACTAGTTACGTAGAAAAATTAACAGATTGGTCGGGAGAGATTTGCTTGCTAGATCAAGCATGGGAAGCGTTGTCTACACAAACCGAAAACCTTGAATTGGTTACGTTGAACGCAGGACATCTTGCTTATGCAATGTATACTTCTGGTTCTACCGGAACGCCCAAAGCTGTGCTGATTGAACATCGTGCTATTTTGCGTTTAATCTGTAACGCAAGTTTTAATTTTATATCGGAGGAGTCGGTCTTCTATCAATATGCTCCATTAGCATTTGACGCCGCTACTTTTGAAATCTGGGGGGCATTATTAAATGGTGCTCGGTTGGAAATTAGCGCAGTTGGATTGAAGTCCTTAGCGGAAATAGGAATGGAGTTACAAGCCGCTAAAGTAACGGTATTATGGTTGACCGCAGGTTTGTTTCATCAAGCTGTAGAAACAAACTTGGAACTCTTTGCTTCCCTCGATTTTGTATTGGCGGGTGGAGATAGTATTCGTCCAGAAAGTATTCAGCGGTTATTAGCAAAGTATCCACAGCAGACTTTTATCAATGGATACGGACCTACAGAATCAACAACCTTTGCGACGGTAAAACGAATGAGTAACGCCACGGAGATCAATTTCTCTGCGAATGATATTGGTCGACCCATTTCTAATACGCAAGCTTATATTTTAGCCACAGAAACGCAAGAACTATTGCCTAAAGGTGCAGTAGGAGAGTTGTATTTAGGAGGAGATGGTTTGGCGAGAGGATACTTGAACCAAGCTAGCTTAACGGCGGAGAAATTTCTTGCTTCTCCTTTTCTTGCTGGTCGTCGCTTATATCGTACTGGGGATTTAGCGCGTTGGTTACCCAATGGAAATATTGCCTTTATTGGCAGAAAAGACCAACAAGTTAAACTGCGAGGTTACCGCATCGAATTGAGTGCCATTGAATCACAGATACGGGCTTCCGGCTACGTACAAGATGTGATTGTTCTCGCTCAGAAAACGATGGATTCGGATAATACTCAATTGGTCGCCTACTTGATCTCTGACGTAGTAGCGGAAACAGCAATAGAAAGCCTCAAGGAGAATATTCAAAATTACCTAGAGGAAAAACTACCGAGCTATATGGTTCCTAATTTTATGCTATCGTTAGCAACTTTTCCTTTGACTCGGAATGGTAAAGTAGATCGAAAAGCGTTGGCAGCCTTGACTTTACCGACAGCTTCAAAGGTGGCTTATCTAGCGCCTCGAACGGCAACGGAGCAAACGCTTACAGTAATTTGGGAAAATTTATTGGGACAGTCGCCGATAGGGATACACGATAATTTCTTTGAACGAGGTGGTCATTCCTTACTGGCGACGAGAGTTGTGGCGGTTATTCGAAATGAATTGCAACTCGAAATTAGCCTCCCAGCGTTCTTCACACATCCTACGATTGCCGCTTTAGCAAAGTATATGCTTGATGGCAATGAGACAAGCATTTTATTGCCAAAGATAAAAGTCGCTGAACGTCCGGCTAAAATCCCACTTTCGTTTGCACAAGATCGACTTTGGTTTATTGATCAATTAATGGGCAGTACCCATTACCATATTCCAATGGTAGAACGATTTGCGATCGACTTGGATCGAACAATTTTGGCGGAAGCCATTCAAACGGTTATTAATCGCCACGAAGTACTAAGAACGATTTTCAAAGAAAGTGCGGGACAAGTCTATCAAGAAATATTACCCGAAAATGAATGGACGTTAAGCTATGATGATACCGATGAGTTAAAAGACGAATCATACTTGAATGCGCGTGTAGGAAGTATGCTCAACGCTCCTTTTGATTTGTCGAAAGACCATATGTTACGGGCACAGCTTTTAAAATTAGCTGCCGAAAACTACGTACTTGTTTTGGTTGTGCATCACATCGCTTCCGATGGTTGGTCGAGTCCCATTTTATACGGGGAGATTATGGAAGTATACCAAGCGAAATTTGAAGCCCGTAAGCCGCGCTTAAAAAACTTGTCCTTACAATATGCGGATTACGCCATTTGGCAACGTTCTTATTTACAAGGTGATATTTTGGCAACAAAACTAGCCTATTGGGTCACAAAGTTAAAGGGTGTTGAAACCTTACAATTACCGACTGACTTTACAAGACCTAGTTTACAAAGTACAAAAGGTAGTCGATGCACAACTATTTTGAAAACTCATCTTAGTGCGCCATTGCAAGTCTTAGCCCAAAAAGAAGGGGTAACTTTATTTATGTTTTTTCTATCGACCTTCAAAGTCTTATTACATAAATATACGGGACAAAATGACCTGATCGTAGGAAGCCCGATTGCCAATCGAACCCAGACGGAATTGGAAGATTTAGTTGGGTTCTTTGTCAATACTTTGAGTTTGCGAACGGAACTAAATCCGGCGCAAAACTTTAGTACTTTACTTAGCGCCGTCAAGGAAACTACTTTGGCTGCGTATCAACACCAAGACATACCGTTTGAGAAAATCGTAGAACGTGTAGTACAAAAACGAGATCGCAGTCGTAGCCCTTTATTTCAAGTTTTATTTGCCTATCAAGGAGAGACTGATTTTGCAAAAAAGAAAGATGCTTCGGTAGAAATGGCCGATCCTGTCACCGTTCCGAAAGAAAGCTACGGCTACGAAATTGCGAAGTTTGATCTTAGTTGCACGGTTACAGAAATTGCGGATAGTTATGCCTTTTCGATTCAATATTGCACGGACCTGTTTTTGGCTTCGACCATTGAACGAATGCTAGGGCATTTTCAAGAACTTTTGGAACAGGTAGTCACTCACCCACAACAATCATTACAGACGCTTGCCCTTACTTCCGTTGCGGAGCAAACGCAAATTTTAGAAACTTTTAATCAATCTACTTTTGCTTATCCTACCGCTAAAAGTTTGGTGGATTTATTCGAAGCGCAAGTGCAGACTCATCCACAGGATATTGCTTTGGGCGAAGGAACAAAAACCTTGAGCTACGAAGCGTTAAATATTCGTGCGAATCAATTGGCGCATTATTTAAAACAAATCGGTGTTGAGGAAGAAGCACTAATCTGTATTTGTTTGGATCGCTCTTTTGAGATGATGGTCGCCCTATTGGCCGTATTGAAAGCTGGAGCGGCCTATGTACCGATTGAACCAGATTATCCACAACAAAGAATTGATTATTTATTAGCAGATACAGAAAGTAACATCGTTCTGACAAAGTCTATTTACGCAGCTTGTTTTGAAGGTAAAGAAAATCTAAATATTGTATTGGTGGAGGAAACGGCTTCGTGGGAGAAACTGTCCAAAACTAATTTAGTAGAGAAACCTAAAGTTAATAATTTAGCTTACGTTATTTACACTTCGGGTTCTACGGGACAACCGAAGGGCGTACAAGTGGCACACGGATCGGTAGTGAACGAACTTAGCTTTTATGCGAGTACTTATGGCGTCGTACGCGGTGATCGCCACGTCTTATTGGCGAGCTACGTTTTTGATGCTTCGGTTGAACAAATATTTTTGCCATTGACGCAAGGAATCCGATTGGAATTGATTGCTAAATTAGATATGTTAAACCCTAGTTATTTAACCAATTTCTTATTAGAAAAAGAAATTACCCATTTGCACGCAACGCCTTCTTTATTGCAGTATGTCAAACCAAATTCTGCCTTTAAAATTAAGCGAGTTTGTGCGGGTGGGGAACTTTGCTCGGTGTCCCTAGCAGCGTCTTGGGGAGAATCCGTAGATTTTTATAACAAATACGGACCGACGGAAACGACAATTAGTTCGAGTTACCATTTATACGATGCAGGACGAACTTACGACGGAAGTTTGCCGATTGGAAAACCGATAGGGAATACGCAGTTATATATTTTGGATGCGCAGCAGCAGATTGTGCCAATTGGCGTCATTGGAGAATTGTACATAGGAGGGAAAGGAATGACGAGAGGATATTTGAATCGAGCAGCCTTAACACAAGAGAAATTTATTGTTTCCCCTTTTGATGGGACGCAGCGACTTTATCGTACGGGAGACTTGGTTCGTTGGTTAGCGGATGGGAATATTGAATTTAGAGGAAGAATTGATGATCAAGTAAAGGTGCGTGGATACCGGATTGAGTTGGGAGAAATAGAAGCAAGCCTTTTACAACATCCGTTGGTTGAACAAGCTGCGGTGATTTGCAAACAGACGGATCAAGGCAATTCCTTTTTGGTTGCATACCTGATGATTACAGCGGATGCAAAGGCAAATTTTGATACAGTAGTTCTTGAAAAATATTTAGGAGAAATGCTACCCCAATATATGGTGCCTTCTCAACTAATTTGTTTAGCGCAACTTCCCATCGGGGCAAGTGGAAAAGTAGATCGCAAAGCATTGTCAGAATTGGAAGTCATTCGTTCAACGCCAGTGGAAATGACGATGCCTGCTAGTGAGCTGGAAATTGCCCTGCAAAAGATTTGGTCGGAGGTATTAGCGTTAGAGCAGGTGAGTACGACGGATAACTTTTTTGAGATGGGTGGACATTCTCTTTTAATTATTCCTTTGTTGGCCAAGATGCAAGAACAACTTGATTTGAAGGTTGCCGTAGCTAGCCTTTTCGAGTATCCTACCATTGCGCGTTTAGCTCAATTTGTTGAGCGCATGGAAGCGACGGAAGACACGGTGAGTGTGGTCAAACTAAAAGTAGGAAATTCAGGAAATACTATTTTCTGTGTGCCGGGAATAGAAGGACAAGCGATGAGTTTTTACGAATTAGGGAAGCAATTAACGGGAGCGGAAACTTTATACGCTTTTCAAGCCCAAGGATTGGAAGGTATCGCAACACCTTTAGGTTCTGTGACCGAAATTGCAGCAGCTAATATTCGAGCGATGCAGGCAATTGCTCCGGAAGGACCTTATCTCTTAGCGGGCTATTCTTTTGGTGGAAAGATTGCTTATGAAATGGCGGTTCAATTAGAAGCTAGTGGTTTTGAAGTTGGCTCCTTGACGATTTTTGATGCTTTGCCACCACAACTATCCACCGCTAAAAAGATGCCTAAAACGGAGGCGGCATGGATGATGGAATTTGGTGATTTCTTAGCTAAATTATATCGTCGAGATTTGAATTTTAAAAAGCAAGATTTTAAAAAGAAAACAAGTGCAGCGCGTTTAATGCATTTACAAACTACGCTGAAAGAGAAAGGAATTCCACTTTCGCTCGCCCAATTACAAGGAATGCAAGCGATACTTTTACAGCGATTGCAAATGGAATATCAAGTGAAAGAAAATGTGTTATTGTCCATTCCGATTTTGGTAATAGAAACAGAAAGTTTAACCAAACGTAATCGGTGGACATTCGCCAAAAAGTCGAATCAAGTACATTGGCAAAGCTTGACTAAAGCGCTAGTGAAAATGGAACAAGTTGCTGGGGATCACTGGGCGTTGCTGAAAAAACCTCAAGTGGAAGAAGTCGTACGTTTGTGGAAACTCCATTTGCAAGCTATTTTAAGTAAGTAATATTAAGCGTCAAGTTACAATTTATTGAGAACTCGATTTTGTCTTGGTATTGATTTCCATTTGCAAGTGATAGCGTCTGATCTGAATTTAGCGAGGCATTGTTGTCTTAATGAGAAGTCTAGTAGGTTTGTAGGAAATTAGTAGAGAAATTATAGGATTTTAGAAAAAATAGTATATATTTGTAAAGCAAGGAAGCTTTTCGGCTTCTAGTCAATAGGCATACTAATCGAAAATCAGCTAGAAAATCCTTAACTCAGGTTTCAGGAGCTCCCCTTTGGTAGTCTATCAATTGTTCAAATTTGAGAGATTAGCACGACTCATATTTGAATTTAATCATCTCTCACATTTTGTGATTTAGCTTTGCTGAATACTAAGCACCGTTTAAATCTTGTTTTAAAATCTTTATCTTTAGAGGAGATTTTAAACCCAAAATGGTGCTTTAGATTATTTACAATAGTATATTAGTCTAACATTACTTATCAAGTAGATGAAAATCTACATCTGTTTCCAACTCTGTTATTTTGAAATTAATGCCTACCTAAGTATGGTCAGTCTTAGTGTCTGTCGTACACCAAAAGATTAGGTTTGTATCTGGATATTGTGTTTTTTTGAAGTGCAGTATCCAAACCAAAAGAAATAGGAATTTGTTTAAAATTTCGATGGTTGGATATAATTGGTAAAGCTAATTTTGTACATTATTTGTGCTTATCTTTTTCATTTTTCTCCACTATTAAAATTTAAACAAACACTTAGTTGAACGTTTAAATTACCCTATAAGATGAAAAAAATATTTGTTGCTAAAGCAGAGCGTTTGCTCTGTGATGCCATCTCGTCGTGTTGCGAGTCGTTGGGCTTGTACGTCATTGGTACCAGTACGAATGGCGAAGAGACTTTGGAGATGGTAAAGTTAAAAAAACCGGACTACTTGATTGTGGAGACACAATTACCTTCGTTGAGTGGTTTGAAGGTTATTGAAGCTTTGAAGGAAAGCGAGCTGCGGGTGAATACTGTTTTATACCTGAAGAATCACAACCCTAATGCCTTGCGCCAAGCTTTGTCCTTAAATGTTGATTCCCTGTTATTCCCTGAAGATGGGGTCAATGAGCTGGCTAAATGTTTTGGTCTGCAGAAAGACGGACAGCGAGTGATTCGAGATACTCAGGAGCCGATGATGTCCAATTTTAAGATGAAGGCAAAGCAGGATATTTTGAATGCCCTTACACCTGCACAGCTTAGAATTCTTTCTTTGATCGGTACCTATAAAACGATGCCTCAGATTGCTGAAAAGCTAAGAATCAGCCCCCATACGGTAAATAACCACGTCGCTAATATTAGGAAAAAACTAGATATTCGTGGTCGTGGGGTCGTCTTGAAGTATGCCTTGGCCATTAAACATCGCTTATTAGAAGTGAATGGAGAGCTGATGGTTTCGAATCACTCTACAGTTTATTAGTTAAGCGTAAGTACAACGGTGTGGAGTAGGTAAGCACTAAGACAAAGTAATTCACTGATTAACTTGTATCATCTTTTGAGCAGTCTCTTCGTTACTCAAAGCCTTCCTAAGCAATCGCTTCGGGTGGTTCTCGTGGCTTGATGCTACTCAAAATCTACCACAATTTAATGGTAAAATAATTTTGTCTTGGTACTTAAGTAGATTCACCAATCTATTTGGTGAACCTACTTAATCATAATTATTGAGATAAATGACTCAATAATTATGATTTCACTACCGTGTTTTCTTCTTTACGCTCTCTTGAAAAAATCTCGTTGATTTTAGATATTCCCCGTTTTTTTATTTGAAGTTTTACTTTTTCTTCGAAACAACTTCATTTTAAAAGAGACTTGGCGTAAAGCTATTTCAAATACTTTTGTCGCAGGCCTGTTCTGATGCGGGTAGTTTCCTCTCTGGCAACTTTTCGCTTCACAAATTAGTGCTAACCTTACCATATAGTTTCGTGGTCAGCAACTTTATTACTACAAAACTGAATTTGCTTCCTAAGCCCATCCTTTCAATTCAATTTGTTTCTCCTCCTTATTTTTAAGGAGTCTCTACTCCCATTTTTGATGATTCGCAGCCTTTATGCTTTGCCTAACTTTGTTCATAGGTTTAAGAAAGAACCTGATGTACTATTTTAGAGCAGGCTGAAGTTATTTCGTTTTGCTCCACCATGAAAGCTTACACATAACCTTATGCAAAACAAATACCTCCCGTATTGGCTGTTGTTCTCCCTGATACTTATTCCAATCTGTAGTACTGCTCAGTTTGGCAAAAAATGGTCTGCGTGGGAAGAATTATACAAGGATCAAGATATAAAGGTTGAAATACGGATATACACGCCTAAACCAAATTCCTGTGTGGATAAGAATAAAAAGTTCAAGTTTAAGTATCGTGTTACTGGAACTTATAAAAGCAGGAAGGTTTACCTAAATTGGAAAATAGCGTATACCGATTGTAACGGACTTAGGTATTGTCAAAAAAATGCTTTAGATCTGTGGAAAAAGGATTACGAAGATATTTCCGGAGGGATTACGATTCCGGCTCCCGATAAGCAATTTACTGGAGAAAAGATAGATAAGCGTTTTTATGACATTGAAGTTTCTACTCAAAAAAAAGAAGGCGTAGAAATTCTGCGCCCCCTAAAGTCAAAACCTGCTCTAAAGATCAATGGATTGCCAAAAATTTATGTAGGCGAAACGCTTGACTTAGAAGTAGATGGTGGTGTATTAGGAGAAGGTGCCAATTGGATTTGGTACATCGGAGGTTGTGGCAAACGGAGGGTTGGTAAAGGGAAAAAGGTGAAACTCAATATTCCCAGAACGACTACCGTATACGTGCGGGCAGAAAGCAAACAACATAAGACGAGCTGTGTGCAAAAGACGGTCGAGGTAGATTTAAGAAGTAATGCTCCGAATGCAATTACAGGAACAACGAATATTTGTACGGGGAGTAATACGGTTCTAGAAGTAGCGGGTGGTTCTCTTGGAGAAGGTGCAAAATGGGTTTGGTACAAAGGAAATTGTGGATCCAATAAGCTTGGGGAAGGGAAAAGAATTAGTATTCAACCTACAGTCACGAGCAAATATTTCGTTAGGGCAGAAAGCAAGCTCAATACGACGACCTGTGCAACTACTTTAGTTACCGTAAGCGCTCCGATGAAACGACCGAAAAAGATTCAAGTAATCGGTTCTACTTCAATTTGCCAAGGAGAATCTTTATCACTAACGGTGTCAGGAAACGCCGATCAGGCTAACTATAAATGGTACCGTGAAAGTTGTGGTGGTCAATATATAGGGTCGGGAGATCGTATTAATATAACGCCAACTCAAACGACCACCTATTTTGTGAGAGCAGAAAGTGCTTGTAACGAAACGGTGTGTTTATCTAAAAGAATTGTTGTTTCCACGAGTTCAAGACTTCCGTCTTCGATTACTATAATTCCTACCCTTACGGGAAAAACTTTAGAAATTAGTAAGGATGCTAATTTAGCGAGCGATGCGAAGTGGAAGTGGTACAAAAATAGTTGTGGCGTAGGTGGTTCAGTAGGAACGGGCAGTTCTATAAAAATTAAAGAGCATAGAAAGCTACGCCAATATTTTGTTAAATCCTCAGGGAATTGCCCTAGTGTAAATTGTACTAAAGTGACCGTTTACGGTGCAGAAAATATCACTAAAAAATTTCAGCCATTCAATACTATTCATTATGGGTTTTCTATTGGTTTAGAGTATAACTTGATGGGAGATATCAGTAGTTATAGTAACACCGATATTGATAAACTAGAAGGGGCTGGGATACGAGGAGAAGTCGCTTTTCATCCCTTGATGAAGGATTTTTTTAGCTTAGGGATTTTGGGCGGAATGTCGGTCGGTGCGTCGGCTTACGTTTTGAATGGAGGAGAGGTTAGTAATAGTGATCCAGTAGAAATAGACCAATATTTTTATACTCATTTTAATTTGGGTGTAGAGCTAGCGCTAGGGTTTCCTGGACTAAAGCTAATCGGGAAATTTAATAAAGAACTTCAAAATAATGATCTGACTAGAACCGTCGATGGCGCGACCGTTACTTTTGATAATGTCCTGAATCGAGAATACTTTGGTGCTGGACTGAGAATTGGGTCTTATAAAAAAGCTAATACTGTTGACATACTGTATCTCCTTTACCAAAATAATGGAAATGAATTTTTTGAATTTAAAAATAACTTTTCAAATTTAGGAAATCGACTAGCTGGCTTTCAAGTAGCTTGGAAAAAAAGTAACAAATTTAGCCTGAGTTCGAATATTTTCTTTCAAGCTACTCACGAAGAATTTGGTAAGTCCAATCCAGAAGCTGGAAATCCATCTTTTCATATCAATTTATTGATCAACCTCAATCGGTTTTATTAATGCTTTAGCCTCCATGAAAACACTTTTCAGAAGTCTGATCTATTTTCTTTTAGCTGGATGCTTAGTTGCTATTAGCTATCTACTTTACGTGGTACAACAGGCTGATTTTAGCGCTACAATACCAACGGAAATGACTTGTCTTACAGATAACCCGTTCGATTTTGAAGTAGCATTAAATGGTCTTGACCTGACTAAACTTAACGCAGCATTTCCCTACGAGGCTTACTTAGCGTCTAGTGATTATTGCAACGCAGCTGCGATCGAGAATAGCTTGAAAAAATTGAATCAGCTTAATCCTAATCAGCCGGAGGAGAACAGCGATATTTTGATTTCGGCCTTGACCAATAAATTAGAGGCAAGGGTAGAAGAACGATTCAAAAACTTCAATGCAGATTCCTTGATCATGATCCAACAATGGGTTGATGAATTCTTTACCTACGAAAAAGTTAAGCTAGAAAATGCCGCAGTCTATGGAATTATTTATGAGCATTGGATGGGATTTATTGCGAAGCAATTAGGGGAACATTACGATCGGCAACCTGCCATTAAGTTTAGGTTCAAGTTTAAATATTTACAAAGTATCTGCCAATCCAAACGCTTTTCACCCGCTGTAGGAAAGTCTAATTTAGAAAAAGTAATAGACTACAGTTTGGGTCAGGAGTACGGTTACTTATTAAATCGATTGTGGAATGGAACAGGCTTCTTGATTAAGTTAGTTTTTTTATTGCTCTTCGTTATTTTTTTATACTTGCTATACTGCACTTATCAGTATAACTTCAAAAAACAAATCTTATGATTTCAACACTGATTTTTATGATGCTAAGTTTCTTAGACCTCACTACGGTAAAAGAACCCACAACGAGCGCTTGCTACGATAGAGACTACGTGGAAGTAGCGAACGTGGAGTATGAAAATGAAAAATATTCCGTCGTATATATGCAAAGAAGTGGACAGCGAGTTCGTGCCAAATATTTCGCAGCGAAAGATTATGCGGGCAACCGAGTTCACGAACGTTACGAAAACTGGAAGAATACAAACACGGGAATTATTTTAGTTTCAAGCGGAACCTATTGGAATGAGCAGAAGCTTCCGGAAGGATTAACGATTGATAATGGAGTGATTGTCAATCAGGCTATGGTGCATAATAAAATGGATGCCCTAACGATTGTTTATGCTACGGGAGGAATCGTTGTTTCTGATTTAAGGGAAAGAAATTTAAAGGTTAGTGGTGGTGGAATTGATGCTAGTCGAGAATTTGATTTGCGAGGAAGTAGTAGAGATTTACGAGATTTTAAAAAATGGGCAGCGCGTCAGGAAGCTACCGTTTTTCAGACACATCTGCTCGTATATGGAGACGAGTTAAAAATTTCAAATAATGCAGACCGCACTCCCCGAGAGCGAAGATTTTTAGCCGTTTGTAAAAATGAAGATGGTGATATTATTCATACCATTATACATCGACCCACTTTTGCCTCACTTTACAATAGCACTAAAGGAACAAAGAAGTTTTTAAACGATTATGCGGAGATGGAAGTAATTTTTATGATCAATATTGACGTTGGATTTCAAGATGTTTTTGAATTGAGAAACTGGGATTGTTCTGTTAATAAAACGATCAAAGGAACAAAACAAATAAGCGAAGCGGCCAACTTATTAGTCTACTATTTTAAATAATAAAGTAGTTCTTAACCCCTTCAACTACTTTATTTAATGTGGAAGTTATTTTACGATCTATCTTAAAACAACTTCGTACTCTAAAACAATAGGTATGAATTTTTATTTCAAAATAATTTGTCTATTTGTCCTTGTTTTACTCTTTTACTCTTGCTTCGCTCACCAAAAAAGCAAAAGTGATCTCCCGACACAAAGGCCAGTGAAAATGGCGCTAGTGCCTGCTACGGTAACCAATGATTTATTAAGTTTCAGTACGCTAGGAGATACGACTCGAATAGATAGTCTATTGGCAGAAATAGATCGACTAAAAGGATTAATACCGAATGATTCTATCAACAGGAATGATTCTTTAAGATGGGTTGTAGATTCCTTAACGCATAAGGTTTTAGCCTTGGAAAATAAGAACCAACAGTTGCTAAATAAACTGAAACAATATGCTAAACAAGTAGATTTACCCGGTACGAAGGGACTGCGAGTAAAAACGAGCCAAAGTGTGTACGACTGCTATCGAGTGAATCTAAAAGAAACTAATCTAGCTTTCTTTTGGCAAAATGAAAAAGGCGAGCCATTAAGTAATTTTGGTGCGCTAAGAAAACACCTGAAAACTAAGAATCTCGAAATGGTTTTTGCGATGAATGCAGGTATGTACAAACCGGATCAATCCCCACAAGGACTATACATAGAAGAGGGAAAAGTATTTACCCCAATTGATAAAAGTAAGGATAAATATGGCAACTTCTATATGCAACCAAATGGTATTTTCTTGATTGACACCAATCGCAATGCGGAAATAATGCTTACCGATGCGTACGACGCCGCAGCGGCAAAAAAGGCTCGGTACGCTACACAATCTGGCCCGATGGTTTTAATAGAGGGGGAGATTAACGAAAAGTTCAATAAGGATTCCAACAGCAAGCATATTCGAAACGGAGTTGGGATTATTAATGAACACGATTTAGTTTTCATTATTTCTAGGCAACGTGTTAATCTTTACGATTTTGCTAATGTCTTTAAAACTCGTTTTAATTGTTCTAATGCCCTATATCTCGACGGTGCAATTTCGCGGATGTATTTACCCGAAATACAACGATTTCAAGAAGGAGGAAATTTTGGTCCGCTCATCGGTGTTTATAAAAAGAAGAAGTTATGATACGTATAAAAAGTATTTGCGCAAGCTTATTTTTCCTTTTGTGTTGTGGAAGCATTGGGGCACAAAGCTTAGGAAAGGGTTTAATTGCTCATTATGCATTTGATAAACAACCCGCGAGCAATTTAGAGATTAAAGATGAAAGTAGCAATCAAAATACGGGGACGTACGTTGGAAATATTCGCTACGTAGAGAATCGTTTTGGCGTTGGTTGTCGAGCCATCTCATTTGATGGCGCCAGTTATATCACGATTCCTAATAGTGCTTCCTTAAGCCAACCAACGACTAAGTTTACTGCTGCCGTTTGGGTGAAAATTGCGGATGGTGCAGATTTTTTTAAAGAATGGTTAACCATTCTATGTAAATCCAATAGTTCGACCGAATCCTTCAATAGTCCTCATTATCGTATGCATGCTACTGCTACAACTGTTTCGTTAAATACGGATTTAACGAAATCGTATACGCCGCAACTTAGTTATGATACTTGGTATTTCTATGCTTATACTTATGATGGAAGCAAATTAAAAGTATATATCAATGGAGCAATTCTGTACGAAGAATATTACCAATCTAAGTTAAGTCCTAATAATATGCCCTTAGAAATAGGGCGAGATTTGCCTGGCTTTGCTGAATATTTTAACGGAGTAATGGACGACCTGAGGATTTATAAGCGAGCTTTAAGTAAATCGGAACTAGATCAATTGTACCAAGATCGCTCTGCGGCGAATCAAAAAGATGCTTGTGTGGATAATTCTCCCGTCGTCATTGATGTAGATACTTCCGATAATGTAGATACAGACACAGACACAGACACGGAAGCCGTTATCGATATTTCAATAGATGATCCTATTTATGATGATCTTGAAGAACCGGAAATCGAGGAAGCGGAGGAAGCGGTCGTGATTGTAGACACCGCTCCCGTGCTTGATGCACCGGAGGTGCTTGATGATCTTCCGGTAGAATATCAAGATACGCTTATTGTGCAGAGCAAAACGTTGAGGATTTACCCTTTTGATAATAAAAAACAAGATGGTGATATTGTATCCATTAACATCAATGGCGAATGGGTAAAAACAAATTTCAAGCTCAAAAAGAAAAAGTATCGCCCTTCTAAGCAAGACTATATTCACGTTACGTTAAAGGAAGGAGATCATAATTACATTATTTCGAAAGCATTGAACGTTGGTGCGATTCCTCCCAATACGCTAACGCTAGAAATAGACGATGGCGTTTCTAAGCAAAAAGTGAAGATTAATTCGGATATGGGCGTAAGTGGAGGAATAAAAATCGTGTGTCAACAAAACAGTAGATAGAAGGTCTTGCGCGCTAAATACTCCATAAAGTAATATTTCGAAAACTTCTCTATTCCTTTTTAGGTAAATCATAGAAAATAACTTACTTTCGCAGCTGATTTATACTTTTCTAGTAATCATAAGGACTATTTTTAGAAAAGTACGATTTGGTAATAAACGCTTAAAATGGCTTTCTATATCACAAATCAATCACAAAAATGAGACTGTAGCTCAGTTGGTTTAGAGCATTACCTTGACAGGG
>JBGCFY010000035.1:0-56287 GCA_045110315.1 Saprospiraceae bacterium | reverse complement strand
GGGGAGGACGTTTAGTGACGTAGGCAACTACCGTTATGGGTTTAATGGGAAAGAGAATGATGGGGACTTTCAGCAGAGTAATCAAGGGCAGTTGATACAGGATTATGGGTTTAGGATTTATAATCCGAGTATTGGGAAGTTTTTGAGTGTTGATCCATTAGCAAAAGATTATCCTTCATGGAGTCCATATCCTTTTGCAATGAATCGACCAATAGATGGTTTAGATTTAGATGGAGCAGAATGGTGGGATGCAGATGATCAAGTTTGGCGTTATGGACAGAATGATCAATATTTACGTGTTTCTGATAATGAATGGATTTATACAAGAACTGTAAATGGTATTCAAAAAGCATATCATCATGATGGTGCAGGATGGTCTCAGGTAGAGTTGTTAGAAAGTTTTAAAAGTGCAAAATCTTTTGAGAATAAATTACCACCTATTGCGGAGGCAAAATTTGGAAGAAAACAAAAATATGATATTTATGCATATGCGCAAGTGCAAGCCAGAGGTGCTGCTATTGCATACGGAGTAAAAATGCCATATTTCCTTGAAAGATTTTCTGGAGGTATTGGACCATCAGGGTCTATTGGAGTGGGTGTAGTTGCTTTTACAACTAGTAATTTTGATAAACCTACTTATGGACTTTATTGGACTGGCGGCTTGGGTTTTGCTGCTATTGCACAAGGAAATGTAGCTTATCAAGCAGGTATTGAGATAGGAGTTGGACAAGGTAATAGAAAAACTTTTGCAGGTCTAGGTGGTTCGCTTGGTTATTTTTCAGACCACAAATTTCTTGGAGGAGGAGAATTTAGTTTTACTCATGGTCAATTATCACCAGAAGGATATTTTTATGGTCAAATGTCTACAAACTTTAATCCATCAAAATCTATTGTTGATGGTTCATCTGCATATTTTGAAGCTACATGGACGGACTATTTTCATGAGGCAAATTCTATAGAAGGATTAATAGATTACATTCGAGGCAAATTATCTAATTCGGGGACTTTCTCCGAAGAGCAACTTGGACAACTAGAGCAGTCAATTAATAATCTAGGAAAAACACTAGAAAATGTTAGCAAATATAAAGAATCATCTGCAGTAATAAAGTAGTTATGATATCATTAAAAATTAAATATATAAGACTCTTAAGTTCTCTTATTATATACACAGTTGGGCTATTTTTTTTTTCATGGGCAATAAAGAATTCAGCAAGAGATTCTGAAATAATCTTCGTACTCTTTAGTCTAATATTATTGTTATTATTTCTTTATTTTTTAGTTAAGTTGATTCCCTTTCTATTTAATAGGAGTGGTTTAATAATAGATGATATTGGTATTTTTGACAAGATGAGAGATATTAAATACAAGTGGACTAACATTAAATCGGTATCACTTGAAAGAAATAATAATAAAGATTTTTTGTATTTAAAAGTTAATTCTCAAACGGCACATAAAATTTATTTGGATGGCTTAATTTATGATTTGGAAGATTTTGAATGTAAGTTTAATGAGCTTTCTTCAAGATATTTACCTTAGTCTGTAATATAGGAAACAGGAAAGATGGTGTTCATCGGGTCTCCGGTCTCCTCATCGGTCGTTCCCAGCCCCTGCTGAAAAAGCAGGTTCTTCCACTCCCATAGTTTTGCGGCCTGCTCTTTTGTTATTTCTATTTTGCCTTCTTGGGCAAAGCTAACTCAGACCTTCGTACGCAGCATAGTTTTTTTTAATTGGAAAAAGTAATCACTTCCTTTCTCCGTCTGAAAACCGAAGTATACCACTACGCGTCTTCCGTCGTAAATCTCTTTAATAAAATGCTCGAGATTATTTGTAAAAATACTTATCTTGCGAAAACAATGTTATTGTTGTGTCTGCGAGCGAATTTATTCGCAGAGGGAAGGTCTGTCAAGTAATTACCTCGAAAATGTGCTGGCGACGGTGAGCAGTTATAAGTACAGAGTTGAAAAATATGTAGCGATTGCACAGGGGCAAAAGGCGAATTCTTACCCTTTTGGCTTTGCAAGGACTAAGAATTTATTCGTAGCCGTATTGCTTGAACGCTACTCGGTCACGTTGTTAAATATTTCAAAGAAGTTATCAATACCTCAAACTAATCAGAACTCAGACAGATTGTAGTAACAGTTCAATTTTTGTCTTAGTACTTACTTACTTCATAAATAATTTTTTAAAACAAAAAGTAGAAACATGAAATTAAAATTAAGCTTATTGGTATTATTAGGAATTGTATTATTGACTTCGTCCTGTAAGAAAGAGGAAGATAATGATCCAGAAGTAGTAGGAGGTCCACCAACAAGTGGCTATTATTTCTACGGAAAAATAGATGGATCAGAACAGACCGTAAAAGGGACGAATGGAATAGCAAGCGGGCAATGTGGTAGTTATTACGAAAATGGTGGGTTGTGGGTATTGGATATTATGAATCCAAATGTTACCGACGCTGAAATCGTAATGGTTCAGTCTTTTTCAGACGTACCTGATGCGAATGAATTTTATAGTATGTACGAACCAGGGACGAAGAGTTTTGGGAGCTGTAATGGATCAAAGAATGGTGTGGAACTGTTTTGGACGGATTCAGCTGGAGAAAAATGGAGCTCAGTAGGAGATCAAACGGGAAGCGAATTTAAAATAACCAGCCGAAGCGAATTTAATGGGACAAGCACAGTAGTGTCAGGGACTTTTAACTGTAAGCTGTATAATGGCGCCGCCGTGAAAGAAATTGAGTCTGGCCAATACAGAATGGAAGTTGGGTTGTTCTAAAGTTTTTCTGAAAAGACGGGGAGTGTAGTGCTTCTCGTACTTTTGTTTGCTTTCCCTTATTGCGATAGTTATACCTCTCTTTTTTATGGTCTGATATACTGCTCCGATACATTTGTAGGTTAGTTCCAAATGCGGTGTTTTTCGGTAATCTTTTTGCGGAATTAGTAGGGGAATTGTACGATTCTTAGCGCTCACGGAAAGTAGTTTTCTACGCTCATAGTTGGATTCTAGAAGAAAGTCAACGCGATAGAGTCGATCAACACGCCTTCCTTTTATCAGGTACTCCTAAAAGATTTCTTATAAATTTTAGAATCAAAACTAAAGTGCTAACATTGTTTGAAAACCTTTCAATAAGTTTGTATCTTACTCGAGCAAAAAAATATTGTATTCAAATAAGAATGAACAATTCATTCGTGAGTATAGCTAAAAACTATGATTACTAAAAATAACTTCCTCATCAAGCTATTCCTTGGCTGCTGCCTCTGTTTATGCTTTGGCATATCTTCTTGCAATTCTGCACCTACCGTTGCTTATATCAAAACCGCTATTGTCTTTGAACAATTCAACGGGAAAAAAGAATTGGAGCGCCGACTCCTATACGAAGAACAAAAAAGAAAAGCTAGCGTAGATTCTTTAACGCTCGAACTTCAAGTACTGGAAAAACAAATTAGAGCAGGCGGTCAAACGATGCAATTAGTAAAAGTCTTCGAACAAAAAAGAAGTAGATTGCAACAGGAAGAGCAAGCCTTTCAAAAGAAACATCAACTTGCCAGCGAACAATATACTACTGAGATATGGAAACAAATCAATCAGTATGTGCAAGTATTTGGTGAGCAAAATGGCTACGATCTTATTCACGGTGCCAACGGGAGTGGTAATTTAATGTACGGCAACGAAGCTTACGATATTACGGATCAAGTTATTCATTTTATCAATCAGAAATATGAAGGGAATTAAAGGGTTGTTGTGCTTAGTAGGAATTGTGTTGCTGGGATTTAGTTGTGGAAAAACGTCTTTGTCCCCAAAGCAATATGTTGATTATGTTACGGATTCTACTCATGGTTTGAGGGTGTCTAAAACGGTTGGGGACTTGGTTGTGGAATTGCAATATAGACCGATTCCTTTTGTGGTGGCGAATGAATTGAGAAGAAATGATATTAGTGCCGCAACCTATCAAGCCCGCTTAGAGGCGTTGGAAGGAGGGCAGTATTATCATCTGAAGTTAGCCATTAAAGGTGGGCAATCTGACGTTACAAAATATAAAGTGACAGATGAAAATGCTTATCAACAACGAATTCACTACCTGTCTTTTGCTTTAAAAAATGATATTCATTTGGTCGATGGAAGGGATACTTTACGAGCCAAGTTGTTTCATTTTGAACGTGCGTACGATATCGCAAAGTATCGAAGTTTTTTACTCTCTTTTCCCGCAACGGATAATTTGGCAGATAAAGTGTTTATCTTCGAATCGCCGATTTTTGAAACGGGACCTCTGAAACTCAGGTTTAAAAAAGAAGATTTAGAGGACTTACCTGACTTGAAATTGGTAAACTAATCGACACTTCCTAAACTAATGAAAATATGAAAACTATTACACTGTGCTTCTTTTTGTTAACTTGTTTTTTCGCAACCTTGTCCGCACAAGATTTTAAAAAAGATATGGAAGCAACGCAGGCTTTTTATCAAAAATTGGATAGCTATCATGGACTCGTAAAGACAAAAGCATTTAAAGACGCAACGAGTCAAAAAGTAAGCTCGGTTAAGCAAGTTCGAATTAAGAAAAAGGGGAAACTATTTCGATATGAAATGGATGAGGTGATGACGTTGGTTACTAAAAAATACATGATTACAAAAGATGCAAAAGGAAAAGTGCTCGTCTGTAATCAATTGAGTAAAGAACAAAAGCGGGCTAACTTAGTGGTTCCAGATATCGACTTGGTATTATCTTCTTTTAAAGAAGTGGTTTACAAGGGAATTGTTGATGGAAAAAAAGTATACCTTGGAAAATCGGAGGATGGAGTGGTTGAGACCACAGAGATTCATTTGGACCTGAGCTCTGGAAGGTTTTCAAAGTTGATCTACTATTACCACCCAAGAAGTAATACCGGAATCGGAAGAGCAGAAATTACTTTCGAAGATGTTGATTTGAATCCCAAATTTGCAGCTAGTTTATTTTCAGAAAAAACATTCGTTGTGATCAAAGGGAATAAAGCAAAATTGAAAAAAGCGTTTGCGGCGTATACATTGATTCTCAGCGGAGGATTGATGGAGTTTTAAATAACTTTAAATAGTCTTCAATAATCGTAAGTCCAAATCCATGAAAAAACCACTTTCCTTTCTAGCAACTTACCGACAGCATAATTTGTTTTTGCTAGCAGTAGCTGTTTTTTTGGGAATTGTAATTTATAGTTTTAGTATTCGACGGACCGTTTCCGTTTATCAGACGTATCAAAGAAATAAGGGCAATATTGAAAAAGCGGCGAGTGCACCTAGCGCCATTGCACGCTACGAAAAAGAGTGGGCGTCACTACAACAAACCCGTCAACGTACTTACAACCGAGAATATCTTTTGGATCAGTTGACTACTTTTTGTCGAACACACGAGTTGTTAATTAAATCTTTTCCACAAGCGCTGCAACAAGAAAAAAATCAAATTTCAGTTTATACCAATCATATTGAACTCGAAGGGAAGTATAAAGATATTGTCGAATTGATTTTTATGATCGAACAGGAACAACATTTGGCAACCGTCTCTTCGGTGAAGTTTTATACGCTGAAAGATAGAATCGATAAACAAACTTACTTGAGAGCAAAATTGGTGCTGCGTAACTTGGGCGCTTAAGTATTTTTTTAACTGGTGTATCAAAATTTTTACGATCGTAAACTTATGGAAAAGCAAAGTACAAAGTATCTGTTGGCAATTGCAGTGATTGCCATTTGGGGACTGTTAGGGTACCGAATTTATAAAAAAGTTTATCCAGATAATGACTTTTTTATTCCTCCTACCTCCAACTTCGCACTAGAAGAAAATATTGCGGCGGATTCTTTTCAGTTGCTAGTTAATTATCGAGATCCTTTTTTGGAAGATAAAATCAAACAGCGCCAGAAACCCACAAAACCTGAACGTCAAGTCAACGTACTTCAGCCAACAAAAAAGTTTAACGTAGCCAAGTCAAAAAAAGTGACTTTCCCAAAATTGACCTACAAAGGAAGTATTTACTTGGAGTCGGGGAGGAAAGTAGCCTTGGTCTCATTTAATAAGCAAATGGTTAACCTTGGTTTGGGAGAATCTTTTGAAGAAATTACTTTGCTGGCGATACAGGAAGATTCGATTCGATTGCGTTTCGAGGGACAAGAAAAAACTTTTTTTAAGGGCTCTTTAACGCCTAAAAAGAAATAACCAACTTCAACTCAAAAGCGCCCAATTCGTTGTTAATATCTTTATAATCTAAATGTTGAATATCTGCTACCCAATCAAAATTTTGTAACACTTTGATCCAACGGTTATAGCTCGAACTGTTCTTACAATACCCTTTAATGAAAACTTCTTCTTTGTTATAATGAATCAAGTCTTGCATTTTATAATCTTCCGATTTTCCTTTGATGGGGAAAATTTCTAATTCCGACAATTGTAAGCCTTCTAAAAGACTAGCAGCAATTCGATCGGCAAGGTAAGAACTTTTTGAATTTTGATTGAGCTGCGTTTTTTGTAGAAACTCTTTTTGCCGATCTACTTTGTTTTGCAACGAATCTAAGGTTTGAAGTTGATTATTGGTATAAATCATTTGAGCTCCCAATGCGTCATTTTTTTCTTTAAATTGGTAGTAAAATAGTAAATTAAAAAGGAGCAAAACTAGCGTGCCTAGCAATAAAGTCCATCCTGCTTTTTGAAATAAATTTTTGTGAAATAGTTCCGCTGCATTTTGCTGAATCGCTGGAATGGATAAACCCTGACTGGGCTGATTCATTAGCGCTTTAAAACTTACGGCAAAGGCAACGAGTAATTGACAGTCTAAGCGCTCTTCTTCAATCCTAATGTATTGCGTTTCGTTGGAAGTGGGAATATATTTTTCAACGTCTACCAATTGCTGCGCCGCATCAAAAAACAAACTTTGCGTCGTCGTATGTAATACCGCGGGCTCTTGAATAAAAGGACGTAAGTACTTAACGTCAAAGGAACCTAGACGAACCGAAAGTAACCACAAGTTCGCCGCTTCGAAATCAATGACTAATTGATCAATCATCGTTCTACGCACGACACTTGCAAAGCAGCCGTTGGCAATTTTTTCCTTTTGTAAATAAAAATCTTCTAAACTAGCATTCGGAAAAACACTTTGCAGAATCTGTTGTGAATTACTATTTGTTGCGGGCAGTTTACGGTGAATGATGCCACGAATATTGGCTACCAAGTGACAAGGGATGTGATCGCCAAGCTTTTCTTGAACGCGAGTTAAACTGGTTAAACGAAGTGCTTGGTCTAGGATTTTTATTTCTCCTTTTTCTCGTTTTAGCAGTACGAGATTATAATAGCTGGCTTCCTCGAATGTTACCCATTCGAGACCCGCTACGACCGGAGACTGCAATGCTACTTTAATCCGATTCTGCATCAATAGACAATTGTAGGTTTTACAAAAATCAAAAGTTTACTTTTAGTTTTCGCTCGCCGCCGTTTACTAAAAAACCATTTGATGACGGGAATTCTCGCCAAAAAAGGAACGCCAGAACCACTATCTTCTACACTCTTAGATTCTAATCCTCCGAGTACAATCATCTCTCCGTTGACCATCCGAATGTTCGAATTGAAATTTCGATTTACTTGCCCCGGCGGCGCATCGGGAGAAATCTGACCCGTAAAATCAGATTGCTTAACTTCTATTTCCAAGGTCACGTGCTCGTCTCCCGAAACCACGGGTAGAATTTTTATCGAGAAATCTGCGTTCACCGATTCATAGCGGCGATCTTGTAAGGTAACAGGATTTTGATTCCCCTGAAGGGTCGTTCGTTCGTTGAGATAATAACGTGTTTCTCCGATGGAAAGCTCTGCTTCTTCACCATTCAAGGTAGACAAACGTGGTTTGGATCTTACATTGACGGTGCCATTGTCTTCCACGGCTTGTAAGGTCGCATAAAAATTAGGATTGACTTGTCCAAGATTGACAATGCCATTTCCCGCAAGGGTATTCAGTAATTGATTGATCGCACCCGAACTGAACGTAAAATCTAAACCACCAAAAACTTGTCCGCCAGGCGTAACCGGTTCTTGTCCGACGCCTGCTTCTAAGCCCATCCGAATTTCGTTGTTCTGCTGCACATCGACAATCAGTAATTCTATATTAACCACGGGAATCGGACGGTCTAATTTTTCAATAAAAGTTTTCACTTCTGTAATCCTTGCCGCAGAACCACTCATGACTAAAGAATTTAATCCGATGTATTCAATAATTTCTAAGTTTTCTTTGATGTCTTTTGGAATGGATTTGTCAAATTCCTTGGCGGAAATATATTGCAATTGAATGACCGCCGTTTCCCGCAATCCTTCCAGGTTCCGATCTCCGATGAGAAAAATGTTGTTGTCTTTTTTGAAAGTATATTTAGAACCTTGTAAGACTTTCGTCAAAAAATTCTCGTAGGTAGCTTCTTCTAATTTGAGACTAATTTTTTCGGTTGGTTCCGTAAATAGGAAGAAATTATTTTCCGTTTTGCTTGAGACCGCTTTGAGTAGATCACTAATGCTAACGTCGCTCGCGTCAAGATTAATCAGCGTTTGGTTTAGACTGTCGATTCTAGTAGTCAGCGTAAAATCAGGATTGCTAGCAGTCGTATTTCGCTTGGTGTTATTCTGTCCTCGACCTCGTTTTTTGCGGCTCGCATTCGCTCCACCAGCGTTGGTGCTTTTGGCTTGATTTTGTTCAAGGTCCAAAAAGAAATATCCCTTGGCATCTTTCGTCAAGCTCAGGTCATTTCTTTGTGCAAATTGACTTAGCGCATTTTCCAAATTAGTTTTTCCAATAAATCCATTAACGATCGTATTGCTGGCCGCTTTGGAACTAATCACATTTTTATCCGTGAGTTGACTAATTTTTTTTACGACTTGATCTAAAGTGTCGTTGCGCAAATTCATTTCTAGTCCGTCATTAAATTTATTATACTCAATATCAACTTCGTAAGCCGCAATCTGCACGGGCGGCGCTTCGTAAGGAATCAGTGAAATAATAGAACCCGAAAAGCTCAAATCTAGTTGATAAAACTTACAAAGGTGGAGTAAAATATCGCGTGGCTTGGTATCCGAAAAATTAGTGACGATATTTTTGTTGATGCTCGGATCAATGGTGAGGTTGAGTTTGGTCTCTTTGGAGAATGAAATCGCAAACTCTTGTAACGTACCCGTGATCGAGATATCGATCAATTTATTAATCCTACGATTTTCCATCGCATAATCGTCGAGTTTCCTTGCCAATAAATCAAAGCGTGGATCGTTGGGTTGCGCCATTCCTTGCAGGCAAAGCAGCAAGATACTAAAGCTTAATAATATTTTTTTCATAGCTAAGTACTAAGGCAAAATTGAATTGCCATTAAATTGTATTAGGTTTTGATCAGCATTTCTTCGATGGATGCTAATGTCTTATTTACTTGCTAAAATAGGATAAATTTCTGCTAATGAAGTCAAACCGGCTTTGAAAATTTGGAAAGCATTATCTGCCAAGTCTTTAACTCCTTTATTCTCTAGCATTGTCTTGACGTTAAAGTTTTCTTGTTTGATCTCCGTAGCAAGTTCACTGTCAATAGTAATCACTTCGTAAATCGCTTGTCGCCCCCAATATCCCGTATAGAAACAATTTTCGCAACCGTTCGGCACGTAATGTTGTATGATTGGGCTAGGAAGTTTGTAATGTTTAGGCAATAATTGAGGATCGAAGCTTTCTGCTTTTTTGCAAGTCTTGCAGAGCAAACGAACCAAGCGCTGCGCCACCGCCGTATTTAAGGTATCCGCCAATAAATAGGCAGGAATCCCCATATCAACTAGCCGCGCAATAATTCCCCAGGCAGAATTAGTATGAATTGTTGACAAAACAATGTGCCCCGTCAACGAAGCTCGAATCGCCATCGCTGCGGTTGCTTTATCGCGAATTTCTCCCACCATAATAATATTTGGATCTTGACGAAGAAAAGTACGCATTGCACTCGGGAAGTCTAAACCAATATTTTCCTTAAGTTGCACTTGGTTGATGCCTTCCAAAGTATACTCAATCGGATCTTCTATCGTGACGATATTTTTGGTCGTACTATTTAATAATTTTAACGTTGCATAAAGTGTCGTTGTTTTACCAGACCCCGTGGGACCACTGATCAAAATAATACCGTTAGGTCTTTCAATTCCCGCAGTATACGCTGCTAAATCGTTATCATTAAAACCAAGTCCCGATAATTCTACTTGGATCGCCTCGTTGCTGAGTAGGCGCAATACAATCTTTTCTCCGTGCAAGGTTGGCATGACGGAGACTCGAATGTCAAGTTGTTTTTGGTTGGCATCTTGCAGAAAAATTCTACCGTCTTGTGGTAACCTTTTTTCGGCAATATCTAAGTTCGCTTGGATTTTTATCTTGTTCGTCAAGCTCGGATAATCTGCTTTTTTTAAAATGTATCGCTCAATGAGGACACCATCAATCCGCATTCGAATCCTCGCCTTTTCTTCGTAAGGTTCGAAATGAATATCACTACTGCCCAAGTTTTTAGCTTCCTGTACCAAAACCAGTAAAATGTTTTTGGAGTCTTTTAAACTGGTATCGATGTTTTGCGATTTCGTTCGAGAATCCTTCGGTTTACGATAGTATTTTGAAAGGGCTTCTTTCAAAGAATCCGTAGCGACGGGCGTTAAGTCAATGTGATAGCCGAGCAATACTTCCAACTCTTCGCTTAAGCTAGGCTTTAGATTTTCTTCACTCACATACAGCGCCAATCGTTTTCCCGAAAACTGATAAGGCAAAATCGTATAGTGCCAAGCTTGTTGGGTCGTGATTTGCTGTAAAATAGCTGTCGGTATTTCTTGATCAAGCATATTTGTGTTTAGGAATAGGACGCAAAGCAATAAAGTGTAATGGTAGTTAAATACAGCTAGCTTTTGAAATAGTTTCAAAGCCAATACCGTATTTTTAATTCCGTGCTTTAAAAGAAAGTAATGCCTTGATATTGTTGTCGCTAGTGCTGATGCTTAAAATAGTAATGAGGTACAACAATTCAGATTTAAAACTACTAAATTTGTGTGGTTCAAACAAGTAAAATGTTAGCAAGAACGTCTTTGTCTTGCACTTTGAACACCATTTCCTTCCTTTGACTACCCGTTTCCGGTCAATTTGTCTAACTTCAATCGGGAAGCAACCAAGAAATATATAGCTTTATAGGAAAATATTGGAAAATGTCAAAAAAACGGTAAGTAGTAACGACGATACTCTTGCGTCGGTGAGGCTAAGCACGATATGGTAGTTTTGCTAGTGTACAAGGTTAATGGTAAGTATAATAAAATTATAAAATAAAACACAAGTATTGCATTTTTAACAAAATTGAAATATCTTGTTGGGAAATTAGAGGGCGAAAATATAAAAGCTGTGATTAGTCTTCTCTTTACAGATTCTCAAATATCACTTTCCGAGAATTTGAACGAAAACTCTTCACTTACAGACCCTGAACGGTCAAAAAATAGTATAGGCATTTTATTGAAGAAGTCTGGGTTTGTTCCAATGTATGCATGGGAATAAGCTAGTCGCTACGTGTACATCACTCGCCCTTAAACGGTTAAAAGTGCAAATCGTAAGAGTAACTAGTATTGACTAAAGGCTCGGAACTTACTTTCGATAGAAAATACAACTGTATAACAGCAGTGGGTAAACAGTATTTCTATTTTTAAAACTAAAACTAAAACTAAAAGTTAAATAAAACTAAATCATGATATCATTAATCTTTAAAAATGCACGGGTTTGCTCGGACTTTTCATTTGCGGGTTATTTTTTATTCCTCTGCTGTTTGAGTATTCTGTTTCCTGCTAATTTGTATGCGCAGGATTTGGGTGCAGGCTTTAATCCAGAAGCCAGCGTACCAGCAGCACCAGAAGTCGCTTCGTTAGGGAAATACGGCGATGTGCCAGTTAGTAATTATTCTGGTATTGCGAATATTGACGTGCCCTTGTACACTGTGAAATCAAAAGATATTTCCGTTCCGATTTCGATCAGTTATTTTTCGAATGGTTTAATGGTTTCGGAAGAAGCAAGTTGGACGGGATTGGGTTGGACTTTAAACGTCGGTGGAATGATTAGTCATTCCATTCGAGGCAAAGACGACTTTGGCTATTCTTCGAATTGAGATAGTTACGTGCCTTATTATGTGAATCGCGAAAACGTTCCAAATTATCCATCGCACCCTTTGGTGAATGACATTTGGCAGAAGATGGGGATTGGTTTTACCGCGCTCGAAACGAAAGAATGTCCAGACGGTTGTACTGCGTATACGAGTGCTGCGAATAATAATCCCAATTTAGAATTGCCTTACGATGTAGACGTATTGACGAATGAGTTTTGGTTTCAAACGGACGATAGTGGTTGGTCTTCTGATTCAGGAACCTTTGATAGCTATAATTCCAATTTCTTCTGCCCGAATACAGGTGCAAAACGAGATTTAGAACCCGATCTTTTTAATTTTAATTTTCTGGGGTTTTCAGGAAAGTTTGTCATTGATCGCGCAGGGAATTGTATTCCTTTAGACCAACAAGATATTAAAATTGAAGTAAGCGGCTCCGCACCAGCCTATGCTTGGATCATTACAACAAATGATGGGACTCAATATCATTTTGGACACGAACTGACTTCGCGACAAGTGACATCAACCAAGTCTACAACTTATACTTACAATAATGGAAATAACGAAAACCCAGTATCGAGTACTAATTCTTGTGCAACGGGTTACTGGAATGAATACGTCTCTAGTTGGTACTTAGATAAAATTATCTCCGTAAATGGCGATGCGATGCAATTCAATTATGAGAAACCCGCAGGCGCTTACATTACGCCGGTTCCTTCCTTGTCAGAATCTGCAAACGATTTAACCGTAAGTTCATTGACGCAGGAAGATGGACTGTGTTTCGGTACAGTTCCTAATTCGACGGCGGCGGTTTATAATCGAACGATTAGCGACACACGGTACGAACAATTGTATCTCAAATCCATTACACACAACTTCGGTAAAGTTATTTTTAACGCAAGTGCAAATCGATCGGATTTGTTGGGGGCAAAACGCTTGGATGATTTAGAAATTTATCAAGGGAATAACGCACCCTTTGTACCTTTTAAAAAATATAAATTTAACTACGATTACTTTCAATCTGAAAATAGTCCGCCGGAGAATAAGTGGAATACGGGTTACACAAAGTACCAAGGTATTCCTTTGGATCGCCTTAACAAACGGTTGAAATTAATCAGCATCGAAGATCGAGGAAACGAATTTGAAAATGAGCCGAGTATTCCTCCTTATGAATTTTTCTACAATGAAGCTTACGAATTGCCCTCCAAAACTTCAATGTCAATGGATCATTGGGGCTATGCGAATGGACCGGAAGGAAATGAATTTAATACAACATTACTACCCGCATGGGAAGGAATCATTAAGCAATATCCAAATGGAAATACTTATTTAATTAACAAAATAGAAGGCGCCAATAAAGAACCTAATCCGAATTATACCAAAGCCTTTTTACTAGAAAAGATTAAATATCCAACGGGTGGATTTACCAACCTAGCTTACGAAGCGAATTACTATTCAAATCTAAATGATCCTTACGAAGCGACCGCAAAAATAGAAACAGTTCGGTATAAACCGAATAGTGTTGGTGTTCCTGATCCAATTGATTTTTCGGTAAGTGCAGTGCAAAAATATCCAGTAGCATTTGCTAAAGTAGAGATTGTTTGGGATTTAACACCTAGTGGTGGCGGCGTTTGTGCGTCGGGTGGAAGCGTCAATAACGTGCCGGTGAATTTAATTAATAATCTAGGTTTCAAAGCCATACTTAGAGATTTGTCGAACCCTAATTCGAATACCAATATTATTCAAACTTGGAATTATGACGGCAACTATTTTGAACGAGATAATAATCATTTTACCCTAAGCGAAGTTATCAATCTAAATCCGGGAGGAAACTACCAAATAGAATTGCTACCGACTTGTCCACATACGAACTTATTGCCAGAGAATATCAATATTGACTATGCGATCCGTTGGTTAGACTACGAAATCGTCTCCGCTAAAATTGGCGGCGGAATGCGGATCAAAAGCATTGAAGATAATGACGGAATATTACCTACGAACAAGAAATGGTTTGAATACGAAGATGAAAACGAAATTTCTTCCGGTATTGCCATTAATTATCCAGCCTATATGCGGGTACAAGCTTTTAACGGTGGTTGCGAATCAACAACTTCTTCAGATTGGAAGTATCGAAATATGTTGTCGCGTTCTTCTAATAGCGTTGTACCACTAAGCAAAGCGGCAGCGGGAAGCTTTATTGGTTACAGCCAAGTGACGATGCACCACGGGGAATACGACGAAGGCGGGAAGTCTGTTTTTACCTATTACAACGAAGAGCAGGTTGATGAAACAGGGAATAATCCAGAATCAATCGCTTTATTTTACAATCAAAAAAATGGAAGTCTACTCAAGCAAATTGATTATAAAAAAATAAACGAAACCGAATTTGTTCCCGTTCGAGAAGTGGAAAATATTTATAATGACTTTCAACTCGACGGAGAAGGTTGGACTTGGGGAATCGTCTCCGCACCCAACTTGTGGATGAAAATGGATGCGGTGACAGCCTGCATCGGATATCGCGCGAAATTATTTGCTTACGCCAATGTGCCACAGTGGCATTATGTACAATCTACGATAGAAAAAAATTACGACGAAAATGGTTTGGCACCAATTGAATCTACCACTACCTATGAATACGACGATACACATTATAATTTGCTGGCAACGGGAACGAGCAATAGTGATGGCACCGCTCAACGTACAGAAACGGCCTACGCATACTCAGAAGATCCAGCTATTTTTAATGCAAGTTTGTTGAGTAAAAATATGACTGGCGTTCCCGTGCAAGTGAAGCAGTTCAATGGGGGAGAATTAGTCTCGGGGGCAAGGTTAAAGTATGAAACGGTAGCGGGAACGGATAATACAAGCTTATTGCTACCAACTAACTTTTATAAGTATGAATACGATCCACAAGATCCAGCGAACAGCAGTTGGGTTTGGAAAGGTAAGTTGATTTATAATACTGCGGGATATCCGTCAGAATTAGAGCGTCCTTTTTACGAAAATAATTATAATTACCAATGGGAAGACGGTTTGCTACAAGCCAGAAATTATAAAGATTGGACTTGGGAATACAATTACACAGACGATCGACTTTTGCAGACGATGGTTAATATGGACGGCTTGAGTTCGACCTACACTTATGATCGCTATCGACGGTTGACGATCGCTTCTTCTCGCGACGGAAATATTCAAGCGAGGAATACTTACTCGACGGGCTTGCTCAATAACTTTATTGAAACGGAACTCATCTACAGTGATACCGATAATCAAATGACCAAAAAAATATTTGATGGTTTAGGGCGCGCAACTTCGACGGTTGCGATTGGGCACGGCGTAAACCAAGAAGATATTACAACGGAAAGTTATGACTATGATGCCATCGGTAGAGTATTGAGTACGACAAATTATGTCAGCGGTATGGTGGTGAATGAATTAGAAGCTTCGCCTTTGGGACGTTCCCTTAAGCAAAAAAGTACCTTGGAATCGGGAGAAGTAATTGTGGAGCAACATTATTATAGCAACGAAGCCGCAGATCAAGTGATTAATTACCAAGGTGGAGGATATTACGCGCCGCAGACTTTATATAAATCTGTAGTGATTAATGAAAACGGGCATCAATCAATTAATTTTACGGATCAACTTGGAAGAGCCATTTTGTCGCGAAGATTTGTCAACGGAACAGCCTTTGAAAATCGCGTAGATACTTATACCGTTTATGACAATCGTAATAATGTAAAGCAGGTGATTAGTCCTGGTGACAATGGAAGTAGCGGACCCATTTACAGCTATGTGTACAATGCAAAAAACTTATTGATCGAAAAGACCATTCCAGACGGCGGAACGCAAGTTTTTACTTATGATAGTCGCGATCGCTTATCGACGAGTACCGACGCGAATGGTCAGGTGATCCTTACGGAATATGATGATTACGATCGACCAACAAAAACAACTTTGCAAGGAGAAGGCGGCGGTGTGTTGACGATGACTTTTTATGATGGAAATTATGGTCCTACGAAAAAGAATTGCCCCAACGGAGCAACGGGAGATATTCTCAAAGGAAAAGTAATTGGAAAAAGAATTAGACAAATTGAAGCAGATGGTTTAGGTGCTTTTGCTGCGATTGCCTATTGCTACGACGAATACGGTCGCGTCATTTACACCGAATCCGATAACCACGTTGGTGGTGTGGACCAATCAGAGGTTTTAGCGATCAACCATGCAGACCAAGTGGAAGCGAGCAAACGGACACACGAAAGTGCTTACGGAGACTACGAAATCACGGAGAACTTTGTTTTCGACCATGCTTTTCGATTACGAGGGATTTCACACGGAGTGAGTGGCGGCGGCTTGAGTTCAAGCGGTTTGGTGAACCTAAGTCAGTTGAACTACAACAACAAAGATCAACTCATCGAGAAGAACCTACACAATACTGCGGCGGGACCAATGCAATCTATTGATTTTAGTTACAACGCCAAAGGCTGGTTGACCCAAATCAACGATGTTAATACAGGCGCAGGATTAGATCCACTAGGCGTTTGTCCAGCACCACAAGTCTTAGGCGCGTGTTCCACTTGCTTGCCGCCAAGTAATGGCGGACCGGTATCCAACGGCGGCGACAAAACCTTGATCAATCCAGCGGCTAATTTACAATTCAATGCAAACGAATTAAATCAAGGACAACCCACCACCTTACAACTCAACCAAAGCTACGTGCTCCTCAACGGAGCAGATAGCACCAACGTAAATGTCACGCAAACGATTAGCATTGGTAATCCGATTGGTACGAGTAGTTACACGAATACGGTTAGTGCAGCTTTATCGAATACAGTGATTGGTGCGGCTTCGGTTGTTAGTCAAGCGAATGCCTTAGCGAGTGCTTTGGAGCAAGCGATGAGTCCATACGTAAGCAATGTGGCGAGTATGAACCAAGTGAAGCAAGAAGTAGCGGCAAAAACGAGTGGTAAGTGGGGAACGGAAGTTCCTGCACCAACTAGCTCCGACAATGACTTATTTGGAATGCGCCTGCATTACGACCGAGGCGACAATGCCGTCGGTTCCGTAGCGCAATACAACGGTAATATTTCACAAATCTTTTGGCAAGTGAAAGGTCGCGAAGCGCAGAGTTACGCTTTCCAATACGACGAATTAGATCGGTTGAAAGTAGCGAAATACGCGGACGTACGAAACGACCAATACTTAGAAGGCGACTACTACACTGTAAACAACCTCAACTACGATGCCCGTGGAAACATTAAAACCTTGAGTCGTTACGGCTTGGTACAAGCCAGTGAAACTTGTTATGGCAAGTGGAAAATTGACGATTTAGAATACGGTTATAATGGCAACCAATTAACGGGCGTCAGCGACAAGGTCACGCATCAGCACAGTAGCGAAGGCTATTCCGACGGCGGAAGTTTCCTTTACGACGCCAACGGCAATATGATTCGGGACAATAATAAGGCAATGACCGTGTTATATAATCACCTAAATCTGCCAAAAAAGTTTATCTTTGATAACAAACCCAATGAAACGGGACCCGAGAAATTCATTGAAATTCTGTACGACGCCGAAGGGATGAAACTCCAAAAGAAAGTTTTCAACGGCGCAAATACCACGACGAAAGATTACGTAACGGGCGTGGAATATCAAGATGGTGCCTTGGAAGCAATTTACCACGCGGAAGGTCGCGTCTTAGCGACGGCGGATAGTTTCCGTTACGAGTATACGTTGAAAGATCACTTGGGCAATGCGCGCATCAGTTTTTCTGACTTGAATGGGAATGGTGTTTTAGATGAGACGGTGAGTACGATGGAGAGTTATGAAACGGAGGTGTTGCAGGAGAATCATTATTATCCTTTTGGGATGAATATGAAAGGGTCTTGGGCACCGCAGTTGCCGCCAAGGAATATGTATCAGTATAATGGGAAGGAACTCAACGAAGACCTTGGTCTTAACTGGTCAGATTATGGAGCGCGGTGGTATGATGCTAGTATTGGGAGGTGGCATAGTGTGGATCCGTTAAGTGAAAAAGCTATGTCTTGGACACCATATAGGTATAGCTATAATAATCCTATTAGGTTTTTAGATCCAGATGGGATGCTAGAAATAGAACATTTAAATAAAAAAGGCAGTAAAAAATTATACAAATATCTTAGTGGTATCATGGAGGAATATCAAAGTAAACCAGCAAAATTTAAAAAAGCATTCAAAAAATTTAGCCAATTAAATGATGAACAGATTAAAGATATACTTACTCCAGGAAAAGGGCCACGTATTGAGGTAGCGGATTTAACCAATGCTAATGGTACGACAGCAATAGGAATTGGAGCAAATGGTTCTGTAACGCCAGGAGCAATTACGCTTGATTCAAAATTAGTAAATGATTTTGAAGTAAGTTCGGGAAATAATCTCACAGAATTTTCAACATTAGAAAGCAAAACAGTAGGGACTGCTTTAGAATCAACCGTTTTTCATGAACTAACCCATTATGGAGATGCATTAGATGGAAAAATGGATATGACACAATCGAAACTTACTACAGGTTTTGGAGGAGCTAGATCATTGAGTTTTGTTAAAGACGGAATTGAAAGTGGTAAAAATTTTGAAAGGGCGGCATATGGTGAAGATTTAATGAACTACGTTAATGGGGATGGAACAATAACATCAGACAGATATGGTGATGTTAGGAAATATGTTTTAAAAACTAACCCTGATTTAGCATCGAAAATGAGTAGAAAGCAAATTCAAAGAGATCACAATTCTGGAGCCTCGCATTCTTTTAACAAAAACTTAGTACCTAAAAATAAACGATAAAATATGATTAAGGTTAATATGCAAATATTCTTTTTAAGTCTTTTAGCTTTTCTTATTCTTTTTAGTTGTTCGAAAGGTGCAAATACTACTCATTCATCATATGAATCATGCCTTAAAAAAGTTGATACGCTTAGCATGAATCATCTGGAAACAATAGGATGTACAGGGGATTTAATATATCAATTCTTAAATGATAGTACAGTTGTAACAATCAAACTTACAAATAGGCTTTTATTTGAAGAAAGAAATTGTGTGCAATTTGATCTTTTGAAGGACTCGCTTTTTGTAGGGATTTATTTGTATAGCTTTATTAATTTAAATGCTGCGAGCATTATCCAAATGCCAATATGTACGGATATAATAGTTGAAAATGCAAGTAAGCCCATTATTGAACGTCTACATATTAAAAGTGGCGATCTTAGGTTATTTAGGAACTCAACCTGTAAATGGAGTCTTTTAATGAATGCAAATGTGATGTCCAAAATACATAAAGAAATAGATCATATTGTAATTTCAAGTTGGGCGACGGATATTTGTGATTTCCCAGGGTGATTTTTCAGGGTTCCTACGAGTAAAATTAGATCATGCAAATTTGGTAGACAGTTTTTTCGTAATTAGAAATCACAAGCTCTTTTCAAGAAGAGAAAATGTATATTAACTCTATACTTGTCGTCCTACGATTTGCTCGTTTTTTTCTTTGCTAAAAAAATGCGCCAAGTGTGCAAAGAGGAATAATAGTCTAGTAAAAAAATCTAAGCCACTTACCATAAACGGTGAGTGGCTGAATTTATTTAGCGAAGGCCTGTTTTGTTTTAAAATTCTGAATATAAGTATCGATGACATTAAAAAGGATGGATCGAATCTGCTGCTCCATGTTAAGAATGCCTTCAAATTTCCAACGCTGTTTTCCTACAGGAAATGAATAACCGTATTAACGGGGTCAGACTTTTTTAACAATATTAATTCGTAATGGTTATCAAAGAAAATTGTCTTTGATAACAAACCCGGAGAAACGGGTCCCGAGAAATTCATAGAAATCTTGTACGACGCCGAAGGAATGAAATTTCAAAAGAAAGTTTTCAACGGTGTAAACACCACGACCAAAGATTACGTAACGGGCGTGGAATATCAAGATGGTGCCTTGGAAGCAATTTACCACGCAGAAGGTCGTGTCTTAGCGACGGCGGATAGTTTCCGGTACGAGTATACTTTGAAAGATCACCTCGGCAATGCACGTATCAGTTTTTCTGACTTGAATGGGAATGGTGTTTTAGAGGAGACGGTGAGTACGATGGAGCGTTATGAAACGGAGGTGTTGCAGGAGAATCATTATTATCCTTTTGGGATGTAATAGGAAAGGGCCTTGGGCACCGCAGTTGCCGCCGAGGAATATGTATCAGTATAATGGGAAGGAACTTAACGAAGACCTGAATCTTAATTGGAGTGATTATGGTGCGCGGTGGTATCAGGCTAGTATTGGGTGCTTTCATGTGATTGACCCAAAGTTTGAAGAGTATTATGAATGGTCTCCTTATAATTATACAGGAAATAATCCGATTCTTCGAATTGATATTAATGGTGAAGGTTGGGGCCTATTGGTTAAAGCTGGTAGAGCTTTATTGAAGACAGGAAAACGAGTATATAAGTCTTATAAAAAGAGTGGTAAACTTGATCTTAAAAAGAATACAGCTGAAACGATCAAAGAAACTTTTGATAATGTTTCTACTTTAGTAGATGGAAAATTAGATAGTGAAGATGTTTTTGCTGCGATTGATTTAGCAACTGGTTTTGGTGGTGAAGCAAAAAAACTTATGAAACAGATAAGGATTTATATCTGTTTGGTAATGCTTCATGACCAAAACCTCCTAGGGAAGGAGTAGATTTTAAGGTAAATAAAGATGGTGTAATTAAAGGACAGGAAGGGACAGGAATAGTTAATGGGAAGTCAGCTTTTGATGATCCAGCCAAAGCCCCAGTATCTGGTCAATTCCATAAAGTTGAAAAGGGAACAGAATTACCGGAAGGACTTGGGGTTAAATCGGATGGTGTAGATGCAGGAGGGAATCAACCCGCAGGACACCACACACTTTACAATCAAACGGATATGTCATCTGATACCTTCACAGGTAAAGTTAATTCAATACCGAGCACGCACGCAGGTAAAAAAGATAAAAAAGGTAATATTAAATGGAAAGAATAATCAGTATTAATGAATTGTTAAGCTTGCAGCAGAATTATGATATTGCGATTTATGAGTATTTGAAAAATGATTTATCGATAATTGAAAAAGATGTTCATGACAACTTGAAATGTAATAACGGGCATTCAATTTATAGAATACTTTTGCATTCTGATAATAATATTAAAAAATATTTTATCGATATCGTTTTGATGTCCGCAATATTAGGAAGTGAGCGTACTGTTGGAAGTGCAAAAGAAATCCTTCTATCTATCAAACATTGTAATTGGTTACAGCAATCAATTTTACAAAAAATTGATTCCATCTTTCAGGATAATTCAATTAAAAAGGTGGATAGGTATTTCGTCTATAGAAATGCATCTCAATTACTATATGAATTAAGGTTGACTTCAGAATTACAAGCATTTTTAGAAAAGTATTGTAAAGGTTCTCTCGATCTTGATATTCAAGAGGTATATGAGGATTTTATGGAATAAGATGTTTTAATCGCATTACTAGTAAGAGAAATGCAATACCTTTTGCTGCTGAATTAGTTCAAAGAATAGGATATTGTTTACTTGAAGAAATCTATTTTGAAAAAAAACAAGCCACTTAGCCTTAAGCCGCGAGTGGCTTAATTTATTTAGCGAAAGGCTTTTTAGTTTTAGGGGTCTGAATATAAGTATCAATGACATTAAAAAGAATGGATCGGGTTTGCTGATCCATATTAAGAATGCCTTCAAATTTCAAGTCTTATTTTGTATAAAAAAAATCAATACATAAGTTCATTGCAAGAGTTGTGTTTTAACAACCTTAATTCGTAATCGGTTTTCAAGAAAAGTTTATCTTTGATAACAAACCCGGAGAAACGGGACCCGAAAAATTCATTGAAATCCTGTACGACGCCGAAGGGATGAAACTGCAAAAGAAAGTCTTCAACGGCACAAACACCACGACCAAATATTACGTAACGGGCGTGGAATATCAAGATGGTGCCTTGGAAGCAATTTACCACGCGGAAGGTCGCGTTTTAGCCACGGCGGATAGTTTCCGTTACGAGTATACCTTGAAAGATCACCTCGGCAATGCACGTATCAGTCTTTCTGACTTGAATGGGAATGGTGTTTTAGATGAGACGGTGAGTACGATGGAGAGTTATGAAACGGAAGTGCTGCAAGAGAATCATTACTATCCGTTTGGGGTGAATATGAAAGGACCTTGGAATCCGATTATTGCACCGAAGAATATGTTATCAGTATAATGGGAAGGAGTTGAATGAGGATTTGGGATTGAATTGGAGTGACTATGGTGCGCGGTGGTATGATGCGAGTGTTGGGCGTTTTCATGTGATTGATCGATTTGCGGAGAAGTATTATGATATGACGACTTATCAGTATGGTGCAAATAATCCTATTGGGAATATTGATATTAACTGGGATAGTGTTATTGTTGTAATTGATAAAGAAGGTGCAGGAGGTAATGGTCACATGGCGATGTTTTTTCAAAATAAGAATGGAGAATGGAATTACTTTTCTCAAGGGGCTATGGGAATGCCGAGTAGTGGAGAGTTAGGGTTAGTTAGTAGTAGTGATACTGAGGGTGGAGTTACTATTGTTCCGATGAGAAATAAAGATGGATCTGCAATGTCGATTAAAGAAGTGCTTTCTGTCGCGGGGTCTGGAGTATTAGGGACAGTCTATGATGATGCAGAATTAATTCCAACTTCACGAGATGAGGATGAAAAAATAACCAAAGGAGCAGAGTCAGTAAGAAGTGATCATGCGAGCGGAAAATCAGAATATTCATTATTTACAAATAACTGTGTAGATGCATGTCAATCGGCAATTCAAAAGAATACAACTATTTCAACACCATTAGATATTAATCCTAAGCCAAATAGTTATTTTAACAAATTAAGAAAAAAAGGAGTGACTAGAAATACCCCAAGACCTAAGAGTCCTCAAGTCGATAATCCAGGAAGCCGATTACCATCTATTAAATACTAATCTTATGAAAGTTTACTCGAATAAAATTGTTCTTTCAATTGGACTATTATTAATGTGTCTAACTTTATTAGGAATTTATTTTTACCCCTTTGCAAAAGGAGTGGTAATTGATATCAGGAAAGATACGAATGAGAAAATTAGAATTGATACTATCGATATCGATAAATATGAACCAATTCAGTTAGGGGGGGAATAATTTCTATAAAGTGTAAAAAAAATTAATGAAAAAAACTTTTATTGTAAAGGGCTCTGCGAATTATTATGGAGTTTTTTTCATTTAGCGAAATCTTGTTTAGTTTTAAAATGCTGAATATAAGTATCGATGACATTAAAAAGGATGGATCGGGTATGTTGCTCCATGTTAAGAATGCCTTCAAATTTCCAACGCTGTTTTCCTACAGGAAATGAATAACCGTATTAACGGGGTCAGCCTTTTTCAACAATATTAATTCGTAATGGTTATCAAAGAAAATTATCTTTGATAACAAACCCGGAGAAACGGGCTCCGAGCAATTCATAGAAATCTTGTACGACGCCGAAGGGATGAAACTCCAAAAGAAAGTTTTCAACGGCGCAAATACCACGACGAAAGATTACGTAACGGGCGTGGAATATCAAGATGGTGCCTTGGAAGCAATTTACCACGCGGAAGGTCGGGTCTTAGCAACGGCAGCTAGTTTCCGGTACGAGTACACCTGGAAAGATCACTTGGGTAATGCGCGCATCAGTTTTTCTGACTTGAATGGGAAGGGTGGACGGAAAATTCAAGCTGTATTATTTTTGTATATGCTCTTATTTTCCTAAAAACCTGTAATCAAAAACATTAATTTTTTTGCTCAAAAAGCACCTCAAGAGAAAATAATTTACTTTAAGATTAAAAAAAAAACTATCCTCAAAATACCTCAAAGGTAATTTACACCTCATTTTTTTGCTTAAAAGAAATGCTTGAAATTGTAATTTTTTAAGGATAACATTCCTCTTAGATTTACCATCGTAAATGATGCGCATCAATCTTTTTTATTTTTTAATCTATTGAAGTTATTTTGAAGTAGGTATTAACATTTCCTTCTACCGGTCCGGTAGAGACGATGATTAAAATCCGTTTTAAAGTAACCTCATTTTATAAATGTTTTCTTATGAAAAGTTTTAAAGCAATTTTCTTATTACCCTTTACTATTTTCTTTTTGACCACTATTGTATTCACTTCTTGTAGCAAGGATGAAATTATAAATCTCCCTACAGAGCATAAACAAGAACAAGAAGTCACCAATGCTAAAACCTATCTTGCAGCATTGTTGGACGATACAAAAGATCCTGAGGAGACGCGTAGTATTTATCAACAACTAAACGCAACAGAATTAATCAAAGCACATCAGTTGATAATCGAGAGTGCTATTCAACAAGAGGAAGAAGAAGGTGATGGAATTGGGGTGAGATTCTTCAAAAACAACCAAGATAATTTTACGGCACTTTTCAACAACTTAGAAGCAAAGTCTATGGAAAAGTTTGGGCTTAACTCAAATCAAATCGACGAAGCACAACACGAAGAATTATTTGAAACAGAAATGGCAAAAATTAGCTTCATCGCTATGGCAGAAGAAGATTCAGCCGTAGAAGCAAGGGCTTGCAATAGAAATAATGCTTTTCCTCATGTCATTTGTGCAGGTGCAGGCTATCAAGGATCTAACTGGTCTTATGCGGGTACACACTCCAGCAAGCCTTGGTGGTCTGCTTGTGATTGGGTATTCAATTTTGGCGGTAACTTGTATAAAAAAGTGAAATCAAATAATTCGTATATTAACTGGCATATCAACAATTGGGGCTGTGGAATGCGTGCAAAGTATAGTGGTCCAGCGGGTGCTTTTAATACAGAATTAATTCTTGGTAAAACTAGATTTATAGGAATGACTCGTTCTTTTGTACAAGCTAGATTATTGATGGGATTCTAAACCAAAAGCGAATAGTGGGAAGAGTATTTTGCTTTGAGATATTCTTCCCCATTTTGAAATCAACGATAGCATTAAGTGAGGCAAAATATCAATCCTTTCCTTACTTATAAGAATAAGAAGCCAAATTCTTATTAATCACCTTATGCAAATCTGCAACGGAAGGTTTACCTTTAGTTCGATCATAATTAACCCCCATGTTTTTCATGATTTTCAAAACCTCTTCGTTAATTGCTGGACCAACCCGCGCACCCGTTAAATCACCTTTTCCATAGAGGAGATCTATTCTTAAAGAGGTTTTCTTACTTTGCAAAGCAGATAATTGTTGCTGACTAAGGCCACGCATCCCCATTTTATAATCACAACGCGAAATTTCAAATTTTAAAGAACCAAGCTGGTATTTCCAGGCTTTTTGAATGAGCCCGTGAAGGACAACCGCTGCAGCTAATGCTTTTTCACTCAACTCTTCTCTAAACACATCTCCATAGCCACGAAAATGACCTTTGATCCGCGTTCTGTCGTAGCGAGGAGCAATCTTTGGCTCCGCACCATAAAGGGAAATTCGAGCGTTATATATTTCCGTATAATCTTGTTCTGCAACTTGGACGCGGTTGCGTAGTTTAGTTCGCTGCGCCTCCAATAAGGCAAGAACACCTTTGTCGGCCATCGCTCCCGTAATTTGGATTCTTCTATCAATACCTTCAAAAGCCAATCTTGTTGCAGACAAAGTCGTTGTCGCAGATTCAAGCATGGATTCAAGATGGTTGATTTGCAATTGCCAGACCTGATGTCGCTGAGTGAGCGTATTATATTCGTTGTCAACGAGCTCCATTCCCAACTTTTTCTGGTCGTACCGTTGTTTGGCAAATTTACCAAGCGCCCCTACACCAAGCGCTCCTAAAATAGCCGCACTCACCGCAATACCAATTGGTCCAGCATGAGCAAATCCTAGGGCTGCCAACAAGGCTCCCGTAACTAACTTTCCACCACCCAAGGTAGCACCAATAACAGCTTCTCGTTGTTTTTCAGAAGCACCGATCTCTAACGCACTAAGTGCATCGTGTCCTAGCGAAGTTTTCGTAGCAGTGGAAGTGGTTTGTAAAGTAGTTTTTAACTTCGTTGCAGCATGCGCATCAATGCCACCTTTAATCGCTTCTACACCTCCGGTCACTGCTCCTAGTAGCGCAGCTGGCGGCGCAAGGGCAGATACGTGTGTAATCAGATGTGCGGTATCCAATCCTGTTTTTGCTGCCGTAGCTGTCGTGGAGAGTACACCAGTAGTAACGTCTTTCGCTCGTTCTTTCTTTGATAAATGTTCGGCAGTAGCACCACTGTGGATTTGCAGTCCTCCTGTCAATAAACCACCAGCATCTCCAACGATGGCTGCTCCAGTACCTGCTTGGTTTAAATGGTTTATTATCGGAGTAGGATGTTTAACTAAAGAACTATCTACGACGGAAGCAACAGCCGTTCCGGTCTTTTCTGCAAACCCAGTCGTTGCTCCTTGCTTAAGGACTTGAGTCCCGATGGTGGTATCTTTTTTCTTCGGTGGATCGTCTCCTTCTCCTTCTATTCGTTGAATAACGGTATTATTCGTGGTTCCCGAGCTTAACTTCGCCTGAATAATTTTTTTATGGGAAGCTTCTGAAGAAGGAATTGCGTTCGTTGGCTGATCCGCATTGGCTTGCTGCTGATAAGCTTTTAACTGATTGACTTGCGAACTATTGTTGGCAGCTTCATTCAGTTTTCTTTGCGTAGTGGCTGAGGAACGCTTGTCTGCAAATTGCTTAGTCGAAACTTTTGCACTTTGCTGTTGGGCATCCTCTTTGTCCGTACGCTTTTCTTTTTTTTGGGGGTGATATTGCATTCTTTATTGTCTTAAGAACGAAGTTGTTTTAAAGGAACTTCAAGCTGAATGTATCAGTGTACTTAACGTGAATCCTACTTTAATTTAAGCTTTATAAATATTAAATCCAAAATATATTTGAAATATATTAATACTTTAAATAGTCCTTAGCTTATCGTAGTATAAGCTTACTCCTATTGTGATCAAGTAAGTCTTCTCCTCGTTTAGCGGTCTTGAAAGTCTAATTAAATAGTATTTTAGGCGCTTTTCCTTCTTTCAAATCCTCCAATTCCAACTACGAATAATCGACGAAGCCCTCCACTTACTCGTTTGCCGCGCAATTACCTCAAAACCGCCGCATCTTGTCTTCGAATCAAACAATAAAAACGGATGAACAAGCAACAAAAATCATTTAATCAACGGAAAAATCAATTACGTATGAAAACGCACATTCTAATGTTAATAATGGTGTTGAGTAGCGTATTCGCCACCGCACAAATGGAAGAAACTTTAGTAGACTTGGATCGGAATGTAGTTATCGCTACTTCTGGATTGAATATGCGAAACGCACCATCGCTCACGGCAAATATCGTCGGCTACGTCCCCTTTGCGGCTAATTTAGAAATTGTAGATGACTTAGCTTATGGTAAAGATACGCTTTCAAGTGCTTATACGATTCACTACGAAACGGGAGAAGCTTACGAAGCCAATTTAGCGGGCTATTGGGTAAAAGCTAAGTACAAAAACTTGGAAGGTTACGTTTTTAGTAGCTATCTTTTTTATGATCTTTCTGAGCGGGAAGACAGCTTAAACGAAGCATATATTTTACTTTTTGAAGGGACGGATTGTTACGACAACGTTCGTTACAATAAAGATTGGTATTGGTACGGACTGTACGAAGAAGGAAATCGCTCGGTTTTACGAGCAGTAGAATTAAGTTTTTTCGCCGAAGAAACGGAGTTGGGTGTCTTTCTAGGAATCGCTACGAATTTGGATCAAGCTTCGGTTTACCTCATTGGTTCGGAAAATCCACTTCCTCAACGGGTACTGAAAAATGCCACGCACGTAGACTACAGCCAGCAGTTTTTCGATCGGGAAAATGTCGCTAATCTTGAATTATTGGAAGCGGCTGGTTTAGCTATTGTGCAGCCAAAAGGAGAAAACGAATGGGGGTTTAGTTTGATCGTTAAAGATGAAACGGGGGCTCGACAGTTGCTCAATCCAGAAGATAGTGATTTCTATTATCCGAGTGGGATTGATTGGTACGGCGACCTCGATGGTGATGGCAAAATGGACTATATTATTCATTACGGAGAAGAAATGTCGCAAACCGTTTTATACCTTAGTTCTAAAGCCAAACCGGGGGCTTTAGTGCATCCCGTAGCGGCATATTTTAGTGGCTATTGTTGCTAAATATAGGCTATTTTAAAACAACTTCTAAGTATAAAGTGTAGGGTTCAAACAAAAGACAGATTTGAAGTTTTAAATAAATTCTAACTTCACCAGAAGGAAGGTTTGGTATTGCCAAATCCTTCCTTTTTTTCGTAAAAAGAGATTGTCTATTGAAAAGTAGAAATAGAGCTTTCCGTTGGATAATATTTACTAGGCTGGAACCAATATTCGCCTGTTCGAACCAAATAATGAAATTTTAAAGAGGTTCTTACTACAAAGATTAAAAAAAACTATAATTTGGCAATGTTTTGATGCTTAAGTACCAAAACAAAGACGTCTGATGTACGTATGCTGATCAAGGGAAAGTACTTAAATCAGGTTTTCCTCAAAATACGGCAAACAACTGCTAACGTTAAAATCCTCTCATCAATGGCGAAAGAAAAAAAATCTAAGAAAAAAACAAGCTCCTCTACACCAAAGCAGAAAGCTACGAGTGTGGCTCGCAATCGTTCGTCTTATTTTAGCAATAAGCGTCTACACTGCGCAGTGATTTTTCTCTTAGGATTCGTCCTTTATGGCAATACACTCAGTCATAGTTATACCCAAGATGACGCCATCGTTATCTACGATAATATGTTTACGACCCAAGGAATCGCAGGCATTCCAGGGATTCTCAAATACGATACTTTTTACGGTTTCTTTAAAGAAAAAGGCAAGGATAATTTAGTCTCAGGAGGTCGTTACCGTCCGCTGAGCTTAGTGATGTTTGCTGTCGAATACTCGATCTTTGGAGAAAGTCCAGCCATTGGGCACTTCATGAATATCCTGATGTACGGTCTTACGGGAATTATACTTTACCTCGTACTCCTACAATTGCTTGTTCCAGAAACCAATAGAATTTATGCTTTTTCCGTTGCCTTGTTAACGACTTTAATTTTTATGGCACATCCAATTCACACGGAAGTAGTTGCTAATATCAAAGGTCGCGATGAAATTCTTACGCTGCTTTGTAGCCTCGGCGCAGTTTATTTTTCGCTGCGTGCTTTTTTTGAAAAAAACCTGCGTTTTAATTTTTTGGCAGGCATTCTCTTTTTCTTAGGTCTAATGTCGAAAGAAAATGCGATTACCTTTTTAGCAGTCGTACCTTTAGCATACTATATTTTTACGAAAGCCGACCGAGAAACAGTTATTGAACAAATGGTGCCTTTTATTGGCGCCACGGTACTATTTTTGGGGATTCGAACGCTCATCCTTGGGTTTAGTTTCGGCGATCCACCGATGGAATTAATGAATAATCCCTTCGTGAAAATAGTAGGTAATGAATATGTACTTTGTAGTCCACTAGAAAAATTTGCGACCATTATTTTTACCTTAGGAAAATACATTCAACTACTAATCGTTCCACACCCTTTGACCCACGATTATTATCCGCGTCACATAGAATTAATGAGTTTTGGGGATTGGCAAGTCATTTTAAGTCTCTTATTATATATTGGATTGGCAATCTATGCCGTTAAAGGGTTGAAGCGAAAAGATCCTTTAGCGTTCGGTATTATTGTATACCTAGCAACCCTTTCGATTGTCTCAAATATTGTCTTTCCCGTAGGAACGAATATGGCAGAGCGTTTCGCCTTTATGCCTTCGGTTGGATTTAGTTTTTGCAGTGCTATTTTATTGTATCGGCTTGGCTTGCGCCTAAAAGGATTAAAGCAGTTTGGTCGTTTCGATCAACTTAATTTAGTCTGGGGAATTACGGCAATATTATTAATCGCATTTAGTGTCAAAACGGTTGGCCGAAATGCTGCTTGGAAAGATAATTTCACGCTGTTTATGACCGATATCGAAACCTCAAAAAATAGTGCAAAACTGAGAAATGCCGTCGGTGGAGAACTCGCAACGCAGTCCGTTGAGGTAACGGATCAAGCCCAAAAAACGAAGATGCTGCGCGATGCGATTGGACACCTAGAAGAAGCCTTGAAAATTCATCCGACCTATAAGGGAACCTATTTGCAATTGGGTAATTGTTATCATTATTTAAAGCAATACGAAAAAGGACTAACTTATTACGAAAAGGCAATACAATTAGATCCAAATTTCCGAGATGCAATTCGTAATTTAGCCGTGACTTACACTAATATGAGTCAGTACGTAAAAGCGGAGGAACGCTACCGACAATTGGCAGCTTTGGGAGTGAGTCCAGCGGAATTAAATCCGCAATTGTCCTTCACTTTTGAAGAGGCAGGGAAATATTATGGTTCTAAAAATCAACATGCGCAAGCAATTGCTTATTTTAAAAAGGCGCTCAAATTAGCCACCGAAAAATCGGAACAGGCTAAGTTTACCTACTTTATTGGTTTGGCTTACGCCCAACAAAAAAATGTACTAGAAGCCGAAAAGCAATTCCAACGGGCCTTGTCGTTTACCGAGCAAGAACAAAATAAAGCTCACATTTATCGTTCGCTAGCTATTTTATATAAGGAGGCTGGCGAGATTGAAAAACAAGAACAATTTTTACAATTGTACCAACGCGCAGGCGGAAAATAAAGCTAAGGATCTTATTTTAAAAATAGCGTCAAAAAACTGCGAAGTATAATTGCGTGGTTCATTTTTCATTTTAAAACAACTTCAATAAATAAAAAAACGTGAGTCGTAATATCATCACCTTACTTTTGATCGCATTATTTTCTATCAGTGCTAACCAAAAAAATACCACCAAATCCTCAGCGCCTTCTCCCGAATTACAAAAGGAGCAAGCTTGGGTAGAACAAACGTTCAAGGCGATGTCTCCAGATGAACGGCTAGGACAACTGTTCATGGTACGGGCACATTCCGATAAGGGACCCGCTCACATCGCTGGCGTAGAAAAAATGATTAAAGAGTATCACGTTGGAAGCCTTTGCTTTTTTCAAGGAACGCCCGAAAAACAAACGATGCTCCTCAATCGGTATCAAAAAATGACCAAGCGCATTCCATTGATGATTGCGATGGACGCAGAATGGGGCTTAGGGATGCGATTTCCAAGTTCAACGATCAGCTTCCCACAACCGCTAATGTTAGGTGCCATACAAGATAATCGACTGATCTACGAAATGGGAAAAGAAGTCGCTCAACAATTGAGACGATTAGGCGTACATATCAATTTTGCGCCGGTAGCGGATGTAAATAATAATCCTAAAAACCCAGTGATTAATACGCGCTCCTTTGGAGAAGATCGTTACAACGTTGCCGTGAAAAGCTATATGTATATGCAAGGAATGCAGGATGCGAATGTTATGGCTTGTGGAAAACACTTTCCCGGTCACGGAGATACCGGCGTGGATTCTCATTACGATTTGCCGGTTATTACTCATGGTAGAAATCGCTTGGATAGTATAGAGTTGTTTCCTTTTAAAGTTTTGGTACAACATGGCATTCAGAGTATGATGGTTGCCCATTTGCACGTTCCGAGCATCGACAACGTTGCGAATCGACCCACTACTTTATCAACAAAAGCGGTTACCGATCTCTTGAAAAATGAAATGGGATTTGAAGGGTTGATTTTTACGGATGGTTTAGGAATGAAAGGTGTGACCAAACATTACAAACCAGGCGTAGTAGAGGCGGAAGCTTTGCTAGCGGGGAACGATGTTTTGTTGTTGCCGCAAGATATTGCCGCGTCGTTCAAAGCGATTAAGGCCTACTTGGCAGCGGGCAAATTGAGTCAAGCTAAAATCGATGAAAGTGTGCGTAAAGTATTACGCGCTAAATATCGATTGAATTTGCGAACGTTGCAACAAGTGAGTCCGGTTAACTTAAGAGCAGACCTGACGACCGATAAAGCGCAAAGCTTAAAAAGACGCTTGATTGAAAATGCCTTGACCATGGTACGCAACGAAGCGGAACTCGTCCCTTTTCGTAAATTAGATCAAAAGAAATTCGCATCGCTTAGTATTGGGAGTACTCGGGAAACTGCCTTCCAAAAAAGTCTAGATCACTACGCGCCGATGAAACATTACCAAGTAGGTAAAAAGATTTCACCGGCTAGATCAGCACAATTGCTAAAACAACTTGGAGATGAAGATATTGTCATCGTTGGTTTACACGATATGAGTCGTCACGCGAGTAAAAATTTTGGGGTGACGGAAAGTACAAAACGCTTTCTAGCGGCGTTACAACAAAAAACGAAAGTCGTCCTAACTATTTTTGGAAATCCTTATAGCTTAAAATACTTTGATCAAATGGATTGGGTTTTGGCAGCGTACGAAGAAGATGACATGGTGGAAGACGTCGCGGGACAAGCTTTATTTGGTGCCTTTAGTATGCAAGGGCGATTACCAATTACCGCTTCTCCTAAAAGTCAGTACAATTACGGACATACAACGGATAATCTCTTTCGCTTAGGCTACGATTTACCCGTTAGCGTGGGAATGGATGCTCAGAAGTTAACAAAAATTGATGATCTCATGCAAGAAGCGATGCGCACCAAAGCTCTGCCAGGAGGAGTAGTACTCGTTGCCAAAGACGGGAAAGTTGTTTTTCATAAAGCTTACGGTCATCATACTTACGCTAAGAAACAAAAAGTGAGAACAAATGATGTTTACGACTTAGCTTCGATTACTAAAATTGCATCGAGTACCATTTCCGTGATGAAACTACAAGAAGATGGCAAAATCCGTATTGATCAACCGATGAGTGATTATTTGCCCGAGTTGAAAGGAACGAATAAGGAAGGCTTGTTGATTCAAGATATCATGGCACATCGAGCCGGACTGAAACCTTGGATTCCATTTTTTGAACAAACCGTTACCTCAAGTAAGCGGAATCCTAGACCAATGTCAAAATATTATAAAAAGAAAAAAACGAAGGGCTATAGTATTCTCGTCGCTAAGAACCTTTACTTGAAGGATGATTTTACGGAAGAGATGTGGCGACAAATTCGCGATTCCGACTTACGATCTACGCGCGAGTATAAATATAGTGACCTTGGTTTTTATTTGTTAATGAAATTGATCGAAAGACAAAGTAATAAATCCCAAGATCAATATGTACAGGAAAGCTTTTATGGACCGCTCGGCTTGTCTACAGCAAGCTATAATCCTCTAGATAAAATAGCGAATGCGAGAATTGTCCCATCGGAGAATGATCGGTATTTCAGACGGCAAGTAGTCGACGGTTATGTGCATGATATGGGCGCCGCCATGTTAGGAGGGGTTAGTGGTCATGCAGGATTGTTTGCCAATGCCAATGATCTAGCAATTGTGATGCAAATGTTATTGAATAAAGGTTATTATGGTGGCTTGGAAATGCTACAACCGAGCACGGTAGAGTTGTTTACCAAAAGACACACGGCTTGTACCCGACGAGGAATTGGTTTCGACCTACGACAACTCAATCCGACGAAAAGCCAAAATATGTGCGCCGAAGCTTCCGACAATACTTTTGGTCATTTGGGCTTCACCGGAACCTGTACTTGGGCAGATCCAGATCGTAACATCGTCTATGTTTTTCTGTCAAATCGAACGTATCCAACGATGAAAAATAATAAATTAGGCTCAGATAATTATCGACCTAGAATTCAGCAAATTATTTACGAAGCCATTACGCATTAGAACGGTTTTAAACCACTTCAATGCAGACCAACGTTAAAAGTACTACGTAAAATCACTAAACAATATTCATGATTTTATCCTTAAAAATAGCTCGACGGTACTTGTTTGCCAAAAAGTCGACGAATGCCATTAACATCATTTCTGGGATTTCCGTTTTTGGAATAGCAGTAGGTGTAGCGGCGTTGGTATTAGTACTGTCCGTTTTCAATGGATTCGAAGATTTGTTGTCGGGAATGTTCAGCTCTTTTAATCCCGATATCAAGATAGAAATCAAAGAAGGAAAAACCTTCTTGGCAAATGTCGATAAAATTAAAGAATTGAAGGCACTACCCGAAGTAAGTATCGTCTCGCAGACGCTAGAAGAAACGGCTTTATTCGACTACAAAGATGTACAGGTTTTTGGTACCTTAAAAGGAGTTGATGAGCAGTTTCACTTGGTTACCGGTATTGATTCTACCGTGCGAGAAGGTCTGTATAGTTTTCAGGATGGACGTAAGGACTTGGTAGTGATGGGCTTGGGGATGCGGAATAAGCTTTCGGTTAATATCGATGATGCACTTTCGACCTTGAATGTTTATATGCCGAAGCGAAAGAAAAGTAGCTTTGCGAGCCAGCCTTTTCAAAAACAGTTGGCTTTTCCCGTGGGGACATTTATGATTCAGCAAGATTTTGATGGACAGTACGTTTTATCTTCTTTGGGCTTTGCGCAAAAACTATTAGCCTACAAGAATAAAATTTCTGCCTTAGAAATAAAATTAGCACCAGAGGCGGTTACCGCGACGGCGGTAGCAAAAGTGGCGGCAATCATGGGCGAAGATTTTTACGTCAAAGATCGTTACCAGCAAAATGAGGCTTTTCTGAAATTGATGAATATGGAAAAGTGGATGAGTTTTGCGATCATGAGTTTGATGTTGGTATTGATCGCTTTTAATATGATCGGTGCTTTATGGATGATTGTTTTAGAAAAAGAAAAAGATATTGCGATCCTAAAATCGATGGGAGGAACGAATACTTTTGTTAGAAATATTTTCTTGACGGAAGGCGTTTTGCTCTGTGTCGTTGGAATCCTTATCGGTTTTGTCCTTGCCATTGGTTTTTACTTGATTCAACATAGTTATGGAATTATTCCAATTCCAGAAGGATTTATTGTAAATGCTTATCCGATGAGTATGCGTGTTTCAGATTTTTTAATTGTAATGATGACCGTTTTTGTCATTGGCTTTATCGCCTCTTATCCACCAGCAATTCGCGCCATGCGAGTGAGTACCTTGATTAGAGAAGCTTAGGCACGCTACGAAATAATCATTTTGAAGCTCAGCTTACGTATAATTAAAATTCATCTGTATATTTGCAAACAAAAAACACTATGGAGAGTTGGGAACTTGATTTTAAGTGGCTGAGGGTTCAGCATTTAGTAAAAAAAAGAATGCATCGGGACCAATTGCCAGATTTGAATGGTATTTTGTTTTTGATTGGTATTCAAGAGTTAGGTCGGTGGGGCGAAAAATTTTCTAAAGAGGAAAAACAAGACTTAATGCACATCGCCGTTTGTCGATTGCTGAGCTATGAAGGTTACTACGATTTTGTCGGTCGAGATGCAGATGGTTGGCCACATTACAAACAATTGAAACCAATTGCCAAAGAAGGCGTAAAAAACCAAGAAGTATTGCTGAAAGAAAAAGCGATCGAATATTTCGCCGAGCTGGAAGCGGAGAATGGCGGTCTCGAAGAGGAAGAGTAGCGTACCAAATGTATTATCAGAACTCCTTCGTTAGGAAATAAGTTCTTCACACAAAAATAATTTTAAAAAATAATGAAAAAAATACTCTATCTCTTCAGTGTGCTTATCGTGCTGAGTTTATTTAGTTCCTGTAATGGCGATGATCACACTTACGTAGAAATTGAATGCGATTTTGGTAAGATGAAAGTCATGCTTTATAATACGACACCGCTTCACCGCGATAATTTTATCAAACTAGCCAAAGAAGGCTTTTTTGATGATTTGCTTTTTCACCGAGTCATTAAAGGTTTTATGGCGCAAGGCGGTGACCCGCAATCTAGAGGCTCGGTACCAGGTTCACCACTCGGAGCGGGAGGACCAGGATACACCTTACCCGCCGAAATTGGAGCGCCTCACTTAAAAGGTGCTTTGTCTGCCGCTCGCCAAGGAGATCAAGTAAATCCACAAAAAGAATCTTCCGGATCTCAGTTTTACGTTGTACATGGAACCGTACAGAATGATGCTTCTCTTGACAAAATGGAATCGCTGAAAGGGTTCAAATACAACGAAGAACAGCGAAGATTGTATAAGACAATTGGTGGAACGCCTCAACTGGATATGGATTACACTGTTTTTGGAGAAGTAGTAGAAGGATTAGATGTCATCGACAAAATTTGTGAAGTGAAGACAAATCCTGCGAATCGACCGCTAGAAGATGTTAAAATGAAAATACGCGTCTTAAATTAGATTTCAGCTAAAAGAACGATTTTAAACAATAGCTTTTAAAATAACGTTTACAAAATAATAAATTATCCTTTGATCAAATAAGAGTTAAATTGAGATCAGTCAGTTATCATCAAGGATTGAATGTTAGATTTGCTCCCAAGAAGAACTATAAAAAATGAAAATATTACAACAAAAATATGCGCTTGGCCTTTTAATCGTTTTGCTCATCAGTGCTTGTGCGAAGCCGATCGCAGATTTCACGTATAGTGATAAAGGTAAAATTGCTCCCGCAAAAGTACAGTTTGATAATAAATCTAAAAAAGCGGAAACCTTCCAATGGGATTTTGGCGATGGTAAAACTTCAAAGGCTGTTTCGCCGATGCACGAATATACTTCTTCTGGAAACTATGTCGTAATTCTCAAAGCAATGAAAGGAGATAAAGTTACGATGACCGAAAAGCGAATTGTGATCGATGCACCGCAAGCATGCTTAGTAGAGATCGAAACTACTTATGGCAACATGACAGTAGTACTCTACAACGAAACGCCAAGACACCGAGATAATTTTGCTAAATTAGTGGAAGAAGGTTACTACGATGATTTGCTTTTTCACCGAGTCATTAATGGTTTTATGCTGCAGGGTGGCGATCCAGATTCTAAAAATGCACCAGCAGGAAAACAACTCGGTGGCGGTGGACCGAACTATACACTTCCCGCAGAATTTGTAGATAGCTTGAGTCACGTCAAAGGTGCTTTAGCTGCAGCGAGAACGGGAGATGGTGTCAATCCGAAAAAACGCTCTTCGGGTTCTCAGTTTTATATCGTACAAGGTCGCTCGGTACAAGAGGACATGCTAAGAAAGATGGAAGTACAAAAAGGAGTACGGTATAGCAAATCGCAAAAAGAAGATTATTTAAAATACGGTGGTACGCCTTTCTTAGATCAAGAATACACCGTATTCGGTCGAGTGATTAAAGGTTTAGACGTAATTGATAAAATTGCCAAAGCAAAAACAGCTCCTGGTGATCGTCCAGTAGAAGATATAAAAATGAAAATGCGAGTGATTAAATAAACTTTATACTCAATCGTTCGAAAATCTAGCTGTTTAGAAATCATCCTCTAGAACGAGCTAGGTTCCTTCAACTCATAAGTAGATAATTAACATGAAGACAAATGAAATATTAGGTATTGATATCGGAGCTTCTGGAATTAAAGGAGCAGTTGTGAATACCACTACGGGAGAGTTATGCTCAGCACGTTTGCGATTACCCACGCCAAGTGATGGAAAACCCAAAGCCATCGCGAAAGTTCTTAACGAATTAGTAAAGCAAATTGGCTGGAAAAAAACAATCGGCTGTGGTTTTCCTGCGATTATCAAAAATGGAGTTGCACATTCTGCTTCTAATATCGACAAGTCGTGGATCGGAGAAGATGCTGCCGCCTTATTTAGTCGAACAACGGGTTGCGAAACTTTTGTCGTCAATGATGCCGATGCTGCTGGAATGGCGGAGATCAAGTTGGGAGCTGCAAAGCAATATAATGGTGTTGTAATGTTGATTACGATTGGTTCAGGATTGGGAAGTGCTACCTTTATCAATGGTAAATTGGTTCCCAACACAGAATTAGGTCACCTCCGTTTTAAAAAAGGCATTGCAGAAGCTTATGCTTCGGATTCGACAAGAAAGCGAGAAGATTTAAGCTGGGATACTTGGGGCAAACGATTTAACGAATACCTCTTGCATTTAGATCGTTTATTTTCTCCCGACCTTTATGTACTCGGTGGAGGAGGAAGCAAAAAGTTTGAAAAATTTTCACATCAACTTACGACACCAAACAAAGTTGTTCCAGCACTTTTTCAAAATAATGCCGGAATTATTGGAGCAGCAATGCATGGACTGAGTAAAGTTGTTTTAAAATGAAGTTAGCAAGCGAAGGTAAAGGCTTGTAAGTCAGGATGAAGCTCTTTTGCATCCCATCCGCAAGCGGTAAATTCTATTCAGAATTTATGCAGCCATAGCTGCGGTGACGAGAAATAAGAGGAAGTACTGGATTGCAATGCTTTAGCTGTAGGTATTAAGATCTATTGTAAAACAACTTCAGTAAGAAAAAATTACTCTCCGTTAAATAAACAAACTCAACTCAGTTGATCGGACAAAAAAAAGCGCTCTAAGTAAAATACTTGAAGCGCTTTTCGGTTTTTGGGTTTTCGGTACAGTTGCGCTAAGCAACTGTTTAGCAAAGCGAGCGACGAATCGCTCCCTTCTTATATCTTATATATTATTCTGGTAATTGGGATTTAAAATAAGCGTAACGTTCTGCGTAAGTAGGATCTTCTTCACCACAACTTGCAGCTTGCTCTAAAATAATATCTGTACGATTTGCGTAGTTAGGACGAGTAACCAACCATTGGATTGAACTGTGATCAGGATGTTCAATAATCGTTTTGAGTCCCATTGCATTGTATTGGAAAGGACACAATAAACTTACGGCATAATTATCCGCCATCGCGACTTGATCCAATTCAAAAGAAAGTGTCTTAAGCCCCGTTGCCACTTGATCAATTCCTGTGTCCATTTTTCCTAAAATAATGTCTCCCAGCAGATTGCCACCATATTCATCTTTAAGTTTGTACACCGCATATTCTTTATCTGCATAAGCAATTTCGTGTGCGAAAATACTCATCAGCTCATTTTCAGCGGATAACAACTTGAGTAAACCAGTATAAATAAAAATTTGACCTCCCGGAGCAGTAAACGCCGTTTGCAAATTATCATCTTCCAGAACGGTAACGCTCCACTCAAAATCTTCTCGGTGTTCGACGCCAGAAGTATTGACTAGAATTTGTAAAAGCGTATTGATATAATTATAAAAAGATGGGTAAACTTCTTCGTCGAGTACCGTAAATGCTGCTTGATTGTGAGAAATTTCTTCTTTGATACGCTGACCAATTAATTTTTGATCGGCGGTGGTGAAAACATCTTTACTGATATTAATCGCCTGATCCTCATCTGTTTTTTTGCAAGAACTCAACAAAATTATTGCAGCAAGTAGACTGATACTTAAAATGTGTTTTAGGGACACTTGTGTTACTCTTTTCATGGTATTAGGTTAAATAGTTATAGTGCGTGGCACACTAAAGAATTTCTAATCTGGTTATGATAAATATGGGAGTAATACGTAAACATGGGAGTACGCTAAAAAAAAGGGGACATGTTGATGGGAGAAAATATCGAGGGATGTGATTACTTTCCTAGTAGCAAAAAAGATGCCATGAGGATTTAATCAAATATGTTCAGCAAATGTATTACTTTAGTCTAAAAGCACCAAATTTTAACTGCATTATATTAAATTTTTATTTAATATGTATTGAAGCTTATCTCTACCTAATATGGGGATCGTATCATTTACTATTTTACACTCTTTCAAAAGGAGCGATGGCTACCGGTTATGTCGGTATAAATTACCGCTAACAAATGGTATAGAAAAGTACGTTGCTCTGAATAGCAGACTTTTGTCCTTGACGGATTTAAGTACATTATCTACTTTGCCGGCATAGCTGCGGTGGTGGGAAATAAGGGAATTGCTAGGTTACGATATTATACTGATAGAGAAGTTGTTTTAAAATAGATAGATGATTTATTTGCAAGCCATTGATTTCCAATATTTCAGCTAATTTTTTTCCCCGGAGCGATGGCTACGAAAAAAAATGGAGCTTCCTCTTGAAAACCAAGCGCTTACAACTAATTTCAACCCCTATTTTTAAACAATTTCAGAGATTAACGTCTATTTAAAAAAAATAATTTATGTTGAAAAAAAACTAAATCATGAAAATTAGAGACTTCTTTTACAAGAAAATAAAATTAATCGATGGTAAATTAAAGCGCATAAAAATTGTTGATTTGAGCTGCGACCGACTCCATGTTAAAGATGCGAATTTAAAGAAAGCCAAATTTTACGATGTTAATTTGAAGGCTGCTCGTTTTATAGATGTGAACCTAGAAGATTCTCGCTTCCAAGATATCAATTTGCAAAATGTTGAATTTAAGGATTGTAACATTAAAGGGCTTAAAATTAACGGTATACTCATAGAGCCGCTTTTGCGAGCCAAGAAGTAAGTAATCAGGCGACAAGATTAAGTTTCGAGTAGTGAATGAGCGTGCTTAAAAAATAATGCAGGTGAATTGGTATTTACTCTATTGTTTGGATGTAGTAGTTATAGAAAATTAAAATTAACACAGTAGTGGTGATAAATAAATAAAGAATTTAGGTGGTCAAATTACTTCTTTTCCTATGGAAATAGTATTATGTAAGTTATTTGTTTATGTGCATAGTGGATGGTAAAAATGAATATAAATTATTGTTTTTTAGTATTTTATGAAAAAAAATAAAAAAACTTTGTTTTGATAAATTAAACTAATTGTGCTTTTTATTGAACGAATATTTGTAGAGATTTGTAATACAAATGAAGAAGGGAGGATTTCAGTTTTATGAAAACGGATTGAAGTTCAATAGAATAAAGTTACCATTTAGCCATATTAAACAATACTATCAAGATGAAAACAATCTTTATCGCCAAAACGGGTCGCTTATTATGCGATATTTTATCTGCTTGCTGTGTTAATTTAGGACTTCAAGTCATTGGAACAAGTACCGATGGTCTGGAAACGCTAGATCAACTTGAAAAAAAATCGCCCGACTTTGCAATTATTGATGCAGGTTTGCCATCTATTAATGGCTTCGAATTGATTCAACAATTGAATCACCGGAATAAATCCATTCGCACAATTCTATATTTACAAAATAGAAATCCAAATCACCTCAGAAAAGCCTTAAGCGCAAGTGCTAATGCTTTGCTCTTTGCCGAAGATAGAATTAATGAACTCCGTCAGTGTTTTGTAGAAGGAAGCGTTATTAATCGTTTTGCTAGCAAACGTGTGGAAAAGTGTTTGAATGGATTGGCTACCAATAACAAGAATGATGATTTAAACCTATTGACTCCTACCCAACTTCGCGTCCTCTCTTTAGTCAGTTCCTACAAGACTATGCCTGAGATCGCTAAAAAGTTATTTATCAGCCCGCATACCGTAAATAATCACATTGCCAATATTCGGCGAAAGTTGGATTTGCAAGGCAGAGGCGTTGTCCTCAAGTATGCCTTAGAAATTAAACATCGTTTGATTGAAGTTAATGGTAAAGTGATGGTTTCTAATGATCAAAGTCAACACTTTAGTATCTAAGTAACAAGTATTGGGTCAACATTGAATTTGACGAGACATTTACGCAAGGTCTAAGCCGTAGATAAAAAGTAAGTAGCCATAGCGACAAGTCGTTGTGGCTATTGTAGTTATTGATGATTAACTTTGTGGTTATTCTGCTGATTTAGGCCATAAAAAATGATAGATTTTAACTATTGAAAAACACGTCTTGAACTTCTAACTTGTAGCTTATATATTACCGTAGGTTTTGCAAAGAAAATACCTTTGCGGAACAGTACATTTACAATAAGGCTTGTTCTTTTTCCGATTGCTCAATTTACCCAAACGTGTAATCATAACAAGTAAAATAAGATAGAAAAATCATTCGATAATTTAAGAGGATATTTTAAATCACCAACGGAAATTAATGGCTGGGATTTAAATTATGCTCTAAGTAATATTTCAGATAAATGGCAAACGAAAATGCTCAATTTCAGGATGACGATATGGTATATATCGTACCCAATTTAGCCTTAGAACCTTTAGTTGACAATTGGTATGCTTGGGCTCACCTTATTTCTCCCGTTACGGCGGCTTTGAATATTAAAGAAAGACATTTGAAAATAATGAACTCTTATATTCAAAATCCATTAATCCACGCCGCAGCAGTAAAGAACCCCAAAATGTTAGGAGGTCCTTTTATTGATTACGGTGGAAAAAGAGTTGATGAGATCAAAGCCATCAAGGAAAACACGATGGAGGGCTGTGCTAATTTGTTGGAGCTTTGCGATGCAATTACAGAGCTAAACGAATTGTTGAATAAAGAAGCAAAAGGATATTCTCTTACTCCTTTATATCCTAAAGTACCCAAAGTGCTTCGTGGAATGATCGAATTATTTTATGATCTCAACAATAATCCATCGTACCGGTTTTTTGAGCCTTTAATGTATCGGAGTAAATTTTACAACGAAAACTTACAAAGCTTTAATCTCTTTAGAGTTCAAGATGATGACTCTCGGTCTTTCGTACTCAGTACACCGAAGTTACCAGATGAAAATATCTTAAGTGTCAAGATGCCATTCCGGAATAAGACCATTGATAGATTATTTGAGATGGAGCGCATCCCTAAACCTTTTAAAGAAATTCGCGCTTTATTCGATATTCCCGCTGAAAAAGAGGATCTATTTAGATCTTTCTTCACAACGGAAGCACCGAATAGCTACGAAAAATATAATGATGACGGCGTCTTAACGCGGTACTTCGGTCACGCTTGTATCTTAGTTGAAACGAAAAATACGAGTATCTTAGTTGATCCAGTGATTAGCTACGGATATGAATCTGATATTTCTCGGTATACTTATTCTGATTTACCCGAAACATTAGATTACGTTTTGATCACACACAATCACCAAGATCACGTTTTGTTCGAAACGCTTTTGCCGTTGAGAAGAAAAATTAAAAACCTCGTTGTACCAAAAAGTAATGGCGGCGGTTTGCAAGATCCTAGTTTAAAGTTGATGTTTGAGAAAGTAGGTTTCGAAAATATTATCGAACTGGGAGAAATGGAAATGATCGAGTTCAAAGATTGTAAAATTTCTGGCTTGCCATTCTTAGGAGAACACTCCGACTTAGATGTTAGAAGCAAGCTTTGTCACCATGTTACTTTTGATCATGGATATACGATGCTTTTTGCGGCAGATTCGCAAAACGTGGAGCCAATGATTTACGAAAGAATACACGAAACGGTAGGAGATGTAGATGTCATCTTCTTAGGAATGGAATGTGACGGCGCACCGTTGACTTGGTTGTACGGTCCGTTATTACCAAATCCAATTGATCGGGAAAGAGATAATACGAGACGATTAGCAGGTTGTGACTTTAACCAATCACAAGCTATGATTGACGTCTTTAACCCTAAAGATGTATTCGTCTACGCCATGGGAATGGAACCTTGGTTGAAATACATCAGCTCAATCAAATATACGGATGAATCAAAACCAATTGTAGAGTCCAATAAATTATTAGATTATTGTGCTAGCAAGGGAATCGAATCCGAAAGATTGTTTGGAGAAAAAATTATTAAATACGAAGGCGAATTAGTTGCATCTTAACTAAAGGTCTTCCATTAACGATATTCTCATTGTAGTGTACTTAGCATGCTAATATGTCCTTTGATGTATTAGCTTGTTAAGTGCACATAGTTATTTACGTTGTATTGGCACTTATTTGATGAATGCGATCTACTGATTAGTCCACTAGGAATAAAACTAATAGAACTGACGCATCGCCATTCAACTTGTTGTAAAGATTGAAGTAGTCTTGAACAACTCCATAAAAGAAAAACACAGCTTCACACAGCTTATCTGAATTTAAAAAAAATACATAAAACCGTAGCCTTTTTAGACTTTTGTCAAATTGGGTTTGGTGATTTTATGTGCAACGAGCGCTTAACTAAGAACGTATGATGCCCATCTTGAATCCTAACCTACTTAGTATGAAATCCGATGTAATGGGATTTCTGAACGAAGCATTATTGAGGTTTCCAGAAGCCATTTCATTAGCCTCAGGAAGACCAAGTGCAAAGTATTTTGATCTAAGGGAAAGCCTTGATAAATTTGATGCTTACGTCAAATATCGCATGGCAGAAACTGGCGAATCGGAAGCTTTTATTCTGAGCGACTTAGGACAATACAATCGAGCACAAGGTATTATCAACGGAGAGTTAGCCAAGTTCTTAGCAAAGGACGAACAAATTAAAGTTGATCCCGAAGATATCATAGTAACGGTTGGTGCACAGGAGGCCATGATGTTGATTTTAACAACGCTCTGTCATCCCGCCCACCACAGCATCGCCATTGAAAATCCTAGTTACATTGGGATGAGCACTTACGCTAAAATCGCAGATTACGAGGTCGCTTCAATTCCTACAACTCCCGAAGGTTTAGACCTTAGTGTACTCGAAGAAAGTATTGCTGTCGCAAAATCTAACGGAAAACCAATTCGCCTGTTATACACAATTCCTGATTATCAAAATCCTACGGGTAATTTGATGCCACTCGCCGCCAGAAAAGCGCTACTCGCGAAAGCGGAGGAACATGATTTCTACATCTTAGAGGATAATGCGTATGGCTATTTTAATTATGAAGGAGAGAAAATACCAAGCATCAAATCTTTAGATGAAAAGAATCGTACGATCTACGTTGGTTCTTTCTCCAAAATACTCTTCCCCAGTTTACGCTTAGCGGTTGTAGCCGCAGGACAGTCCTTCGAATTCGAGGGAAAGACACTCGCTTTAAGCAAACAGATCTCAACGACCAAAGCTTATGTTAGTTTAAATACACCGTCGATCAATCAAGCTATTCTTGGTGCGTATCTACGCGATAATGATTTTTCCTTAGTACCGTTTAGCGAAGAAAAAGTGACAGGTTGTAGTGAGAAGAGAGCAGCAATGCTTAGTGCATTAGAAAAATATTTAGGTAACCAAGTAGCAGTAAAATGGCGCAAACCCGCCGGTGGATTTTTTCTGACGCTTGAAGTTCCTTTTAAAGTAGAGGAAGCCAACGTAATTGAATGTGCGGAGCAATACAAAGTTATTTTCTGTCCAATGTCTTTCTTCTATCTGGATGGAATTGGAGGTGATCACGAAATAAGGCTCGCATTCAGCAATCTAGAACCAGCCGAAATTACTACTGCAATTGAACGACTCGCAAAATATATTTTATCAAAATTAAAGGCTTGAAAATGAAAAACTTATTAAAAGATATTAAATACGATTACGTAGAATACTTTGTCGGTATGGCAAAAATGGTAACCTATTGGCACGTACATGCTTTAGGGTTTGAAGTGAAAGGATATTGTGGTCCCGAAACGGGCGTTGCAAATAAAGTATCCTACTTTTTGCAAAAAAATGATGCGAAACTAGTAATCTCCTCGGCTTCTGGACCAGGAAGTTATAACATTGTTTCTTTCGTCGACCTTCATGGAAATGGGATTAAGAGAATTTCTGTGCAAACGCAAAATGTTGCTTCTTTTTTCGAAGAAGCAGTCAAAAATGGTGCAATTCCAATTCAAGCACCGTATACAATGGAAGATGATCACGGAAAGGTGGAACAAGCAACCATCAAACTTTTTGATGACAACGAAATGAATTTCATCGACTACACGAATTATCATGGAGAAATGTTGCCAGGCTACGTTCCCGTTGGAGACGAATGGATCAAACCAAGAATGGATTCCCAAATTACGAATGTCGACCACATTGCTTGTGCATTGCGCGAAAATGAAATTCCGATGTGGGAAAAATACTTGAATGATATTTTTGCCTCTTCTACAATTCAAGAGTTTGGAAAAGGAGAAGTGGAAGGTAATAAGTCAGGGCTCGTTTTGAAGGTTCTGCAATCAGAAAATAAAGCCATCAATAATGTATTGGTTGAACCTGATAATCAATCAGGGAAATCTCAAGTACAGGTTTTTATTGATAAAAATTACGGTACAGGGATTCAACATATTGCCTTTAGTACACCCAATATTTTTAAAACACTAGATGCGATACGAGGAAAGGGAGTAGTCTTAAGTAAATATCCAAGTTCTTATTATGATTTACTCAAAGAAAAATATCCAGACCTTGATGTCGAAAAACTTAAGCAATATAATATCCTTTGCGATGTAGAAGATGGCGCAATGCTCTTGCAAACTTTTACGACACCCATTGGCGATCGCCCGACCCTCTTTTACGAAATCGTACAACGGGTAAATGATTATCAAGGCTTTGGGCTCGGTAACATCAATACTTTATTTGAAGCAGTTGAAAAAGAGATGGACTTGGCTTCCAAATAAAACGGGGCTAGTTCATCACAAATAAAAAAATATTTTTTAGCAATTTCTCTATCACGCAAAAGATTCCGTGATGGAGAAATTGCTTTTTACTAAAAAATTGCTGTATTAAATTACCATGAAACCAATTTACCTACTCTCCGATAGCGCCTTATTTTTTCAAAAAAACGCGGCCAAGGAATATTATTTACATAATATACCAGCGGGGCTGGAAGCAGCAGAACCTTCCGTCGTATATATTGGCGCTTCCAATGGCGATGTACCTGATTTTTTCGAAATCTTTCAAGCTGGAATGCAAAATTTAGGTCTCAAAAATTGTACACACGTCAAAGCTAGTTTTGACGCAACGGAACAAAAAGCCTTGAGGGAGGCAGATCTAATTTTACTTTCGGGAGGAGATCCTCGCTTAGGATGGGAAGTAATGGAGGCTCAAGGCATGATTGAAATCATTAGACAAAAATACTTAACCGAAACCGTTTTAATGGGCGTCTCTGCGGGAGCCATTCAGCTAGCCTGGGAATTGTGTTCGGAAGACGGAGAAACCACCCAGCCAATGTTTCAATTTGCTCCTTTTCTTGTAGATGTTCACGATGAAGACCAAGACTGGCGACGACTGAAGCAGTCCATTAAGCAATCTCCAAGTATGAAGCGTGGACTGGGGATTTGCAAGCAATCAGGGTTGATTTACCATGATGATCAAACACTTGAAATGTTAGGAAAACCAGCACACGAATTTATCTATAAAGACGAACTCCTTTCTGAGTCGTTACTATGGGAGAAAAATTTAGATTAGTAGCTTCAATCCGCTAAAAAAAGCGCATTAGACACCAATTAGCGTGAATAATCAGGGATAGATTTTGAGCTACAACTAACCGTAATATTCTCCTCTTTCCAGTTCCTTTCTTTTTTTATTTATAGTAGATGTTCTACTAATATTATTGTCTGCTATTGTGATAATAGTATCTAACTAACTATAATGAAATAGTAGGTTAAAAAAAAATGATATAAATAAGCTATTTTATTATTCTACATAAAATAAGAACCTTACTGGTATTATAAAAAGTAGAAGGGAAAAACGAAATTATCCTCAAAAAGTCATGTCTCCTTAGATTTTTAAATGGAGTAATAAATAACTTCAATAAAAATCAAGTTTTCTAAAAAAAATATCTTTTAGAGGTAATTCAACAGCACATATTAGTACCTATTTCGAGCTTGTAGATCGTATTAAAGCAATTAAATAATTTTATTTGTATTGGTACGTATACACTCCAAAAAAATATAGCATTGTATTAAGTTCACACCAGATAAAAAATATTGCTATAATTTTATATGTACAGTAATACTGGCTAATCGTACCTTAAGAATTATGCCCTAAAAACCCCTCTCAATGTTAGAAATTCATTAGCCGTTATCTTGATAATAGGCTCACTACTGGTCCAATGCTTTGGAAATTACAAAGTAAAAAATCGCTATGATAAACATTTTTGGAGTTTTTAAACAACTTCAATAATAATAAGCTCTTTTTATTTAGCACTATTATTTTAGATGATATATTTTTCTAAATCTAATGGTAAGCTAAGTGAAGTTTTGTTTTTGTAACTCAAGAAATAAAAAATTTAAACTTACTATGAGTACTCAATTGCCATTACACCCGGCTCAACAAGAAGTATATTTTGATCAAATTACGCGACCTGATAGCTCTTACTATAATGTAGGAGGGTACATCACAATGAAAGGGAAATTAGATCGAGCTTGCTTTGTGGAAATTTTGAGGAACTTGCCATCGGTATTTGATGCCTATCAACTACGCTTTGATTTTGAAAATACCAAACCTCAATGTACTTTCGACCAGCGTGTCTCTGAACTAGATATCACAGAGTTTGACTTTTGTGATCACGAAAATCCTAAGGAGGAAGCTTTAGCTTGGTTGCAACATCAATTTAATCAAGCATTTGATCTGGATCAAAATCATTTCTATGAAATCTTGTTGATCAAATTAGGGGAAGAGGAATATCTCTGGGCAATGCGCTATCATCACTTGATTACGGATGGATACGGCTTTGGCGTCTTGTTGCACTACATCGCCAATCAGTACTCTCAGTTGGTTAATCCAGCATTGCCTAAAACAGATTTTAATTTCCCTTCTTACGAGGAAGAAGTAAAACAGGCTGCGTTATATCTTGAATCTAATTCCTACGAGAAGGATGCTAATTATTGGCAAGGGCTTTTCAAACAAATCCCAGATCCAATTCTAACCAAGCAAATCAACGAACAAGAGGATAACACAAACGGTGATATTCTCACCTTGACCATCTCTCCCGCACAACGTGCAAGTTTTGAACGGACGGCTACCGCCACGGGGACAAGTTTGCAGCAGTTGACTCTCGCAGCGTTGAGTTTATACTTTGGTCGTACTCAAGATCGAAAGCATATGGTATTTGGTGTGCCCATCCATAAACGTCGGAATAAGCGCCAACGGAATATGATGGGAATGTTCACTGGAATCATTCCTTTCAAAGGAACCTATGATGCCGAAGAATCTATCACGAACTTAATTCAAAACGTAAAAAGGCAACAAAGAACGGATTATCGCTACCAAAGTTATCCCATCAGTCACTTGAATAGAGCCTTAAATTTATTCCAACAAGGTCGAAATCAATTGTTCGAAGTTGAAGTAATCTATGATACACTCAATATTATCGTATCGATAGATGGGATGGAATCCGTCACTAGTTATCTTTCCAGTGAAGAGAAAACGAGTCCCCTTGAATTACGCTGGTGTGATTACGGACCGGAACAGCCTTTAGAGTTGAAAATGAGTTACCAATATGCTTACTTTTCGGGAGAAGAAGCAGATTTGTTGTCAAAAAGAATTGTTTACATCTTAGAACAATTAGAAGCAGGGTTAGAGCAACGAGCAGATCAAATCGATGTTTTATTACCCGTGGAACGGAAAATTTTACTTGGGGAACAAGCTGACCAAAATGGAACCTGGTTTAATCCTGCAGCCCAAGATTTAAAAAATACACTTCCGATCAACTTGCGTTACGAAGCGATTGTCGATCAATATCAGGAGGAGCTAGCGGTTGTTCACGGAGAAGAGCGATGGAGCTATCGAAAACTTAATGACTTCTCCAATCAGATTGCTCATAGTTTAAAAGAACTCGGCGTTCAACCCGGTGATTTTGTAGGAATCTATCTCGATCGTAGCCCACAGTTAGTCGCTGGCTTATTGGGAATCATCAAAAGTGGAGGCGTATACGTACCATTGGATACACAAAATCCTAAAGAGCGAATCGAGAAAATGCTTAAGAGTAGCGAAGCCAAGGTGATACTAACGACCGAAGCACTTTTGGAAGCGTTAGAACTTACCAACCTTCAAGGAGCAATCTTGATGGAAGAGCAAGTTACAGCAACGCTTAAAGATCGAATTTCGATCCAAAGTTTGGCAGACCTCCGTCAACTGCCCACGACCAATCCAGAGAATCAAAATAAAATGGACAGTTGGGCGTATATGCTCTATACTTCTGGCTCTACGGGAGAACCGAAAGGAGCAATTACCCGACACAACGGTGCAATGAACCACATCTTGGCAGAGTACGAAGCGATGGAACTGGCAGATGGTTTTAGGTTTTTGCAAAGTGCAGGAATTGGGTCTGATATTTCGGTTTGGCAAATCTTAGCGCCCCTCTTGAAAGGAGGTTGTGTCGTCATGATTGACAAAAATGATTTATTAGATTATGATTTATTGCTGAACCTGCTTGAAGCAGAAAAAATTAACCTAGTAGAGTTTGTGCCGTCCTTCATTTGGGGAATGATGGATCACATAAAAGCATTGCGCAAAGCACCGCTCCTAGAACATCTACAATGGATGATGCTGAGTGGAGAAGAAGCACCCGTTACCTTAGTAAATGACTGGAAAACTAATTATCCTGCCATTCGAATTTTAAATGCCTACGGACCTTGTGAAGCTTCGGATGATATAGTACAATACGAAGTAAAAGAAGTTTTGCCACCAACAGTATTGCGAGTACCGATCGGTCGGCCGGTTGCCAATATGAAAATTTTTGTACTAAATGCAGCACAAGAACTTTGTCCCATCGGTGTAGTAGGGGAGCTTTGTGTAGCTGGAGTTGGTGTCGGAGCAGGATACAAAGGAATGCCTGAAAAAACAGCAGAAAGTTTTGTGAAAAATCCTTTTGCTGAGGGAGAAGAAACAATTATGTATAAGACGGGAGATTTAGCTCGTTGGTTACCGGATGGAAATCTTGAATTTTTTGGAAGAAAAGATAGCCAAGTCAAAATTAGAGGACACCGCGTTGAACTTGGAGAAATCGAAGCACTCTTAAGACAAGCACCGAGTGTCAAAGAAGTACACCTCGTAACACATCAAGCGGATCATAATCAGGAACTACTCGTCGCTTTTGTGATTCCTACGGACGCCACTAGTGAGACGGAGCCGATAGAACGAAACCTATGGGAAATCTGTAAAGGGGAACTTCCTGTTTATATGCGACCTACGCACTTCTCATTCATCGAAACAATGCCGCTTAACTTAAGTGACAAGATCGATAGCAAAAAATTACTCCAACAGTTTTTTGAAAAAGGGAGTGCAACACTCAACTTAAATACCAACGCAGGATATGTCGCTCCACGGAATAAAGTAGAAAAAGATTTAACCGAAATTTGGACGGCTTTATTGAACGTAACAACACTCGGTATCTACGATAATTTTTTCGAATTGGGTGGAGATTCTATTGTCATTATTCAAGTTGTCAGTAGAGCAAAAAGATTGGGGTACCAATTAAAACCTAGCGATATCTTTCGAGATCAAACCATTGCAGCTTTAGCCAAACAACTTAAAGAAGGTGCTGCGGTAATCGTTGGAGAGCAAGGTCAATTGACCGGTACGGCAGGTTTATTACCAATTCAACAATACTATTTTGAACAAGAGTACGTCGCAGATGCGTACGCCAACCAAACGATCCTTTTAGCCATTGACAAAAGTCTATCTCCAAAAATTATTAACCAAGTATTACAAAGTATTATCGCACAGCACGATGCATTGCGCTTTTATTATCAAAAAGAAAATGGAGCTTGGGAACAAACTTACGGAACAGAAAAAGGCGCACTTCTCGTTGTAGACTTAACTCAATGTAAGGGCACACAACTTGCCGAAGAAATTACCAAGGAAAGCCAACGCTACCAAGCGACGCCAAATAAAAATACAGGCGAATTAATTACAACGGTACTATTTCAAACGCCTACCGAAGAAGAAGAAAATCGCCTTTTACTGGCAATCGATCACCTTGCAATTGATGGTGTTTCTTGGCGGATATTATTAGACGAATTAGAAGAAGGGTTAACTGCTATCTCAAAAGGTGCGCAAATTCCTTCGGTTAGCAAAACCAGTTCTTACCGAGAGTGGCATAACTTTTTGATGAATTACGCGAATAAGGCAGCTGTAAGTTCTCAACAAGCCTATTGGGAAAATGTCATTCAGCAATACAAGCCGTTACCGCTAGATAATAAATTTGAATCACCAACGGTTACTACTTACGCTACGGTAGAAAACTATGAAAGTAGTTTATCCGCTTCGCTTAGTACGGCTTTACTCAAAGAGGTTAATCAAGCTTATCAAACAGAAATTGAGGATATTTTATTAAGTGCACTCGCACAAACCATACAGACTTGGACGGGTTTAGATCAAATTGTTTTAGGGCTAGAAGGACACGGTCGAGAAGAACTTTCTCCAGAATTGGATTTGAGTAATTCTATCGGTTGGTTTACAAGTTTGTACCCTGTTGCCTTAAGCGTTACCCCCAAGCAAGAAGCAAGTGACCTCATCAAATCGACGAAGGAACAATTACGTGCAATCCCCGGTAAAGGACTTGGTTATGGTTTACTTCGTTATTTACATCCTACGATGGAAGTACGTGATAGCTTATCTGAAGGGAAGTGGGATATTGTCTTTAATTACCTTGGACAATTCGCGAGTACGTTTGAAAATAAAACTTGGTTTCAACAAGCGAAAGAAGACGTCGGTCCTTTCGTTGGAACAACAGGGAAATTTGTCCCGAAATTAGAAATTAATGCTTCGCTCACACAAGGTGTTTTAAATATCGTATGGACGTACTCTAAGGAACAATATAAACCAGAAACAATTGCTGCACTCGCAGAAAAATATAAGGAAGTACTAGCTAAGCTAATCAATCACTGCCAAGCAAAAGAAGAAACAGAACCTACGGCTTTCGATTACGGATTAGCACCAGAAGTAAGCTATCAAGAACTTGATGCATTTTTAAATACGGAAGATCCAAACACTAAAACATTACGCAAGGAAGCGATTAGTAGTTTGTATCGGTTAAGTCCGATTCAAGAGGGAATGTTGTTCCATTATATTTACGATCGTTCGTCAAGTGCATACAAAGAACAACTTATTTTTGATTTTGATAGTGCTGTTGACCAAACGGCATTAGAGGCGGCTTGGAATCAACTTATTCAAGCGCACAGCATTTTGCGGAGTAATATTCTTTACGAAGAATTAAACCTCGCCGTGCAATGTGTATATAAAGAAGTAAGCGTTCCATTCGAATATGTAGATTATAGTGGTTTGGCGCTTGACGCAAAAGAAGAAAAAGTAAAAACTTTTATCAAGGCATCTCAGACGCAAGGACTCGACTTCTCTAAAGCTCCAGTGATGCGCGTCGCATTGCTTAAGTTATCTGATAAGTCTTATAAGATGATTTGGACGTACCATCATATTTTTGTAGATGGCTGGTCGGTACCGATCATTTTAGAAAAACTATTGCGTAACTACGAAGCCTTGGTCGGTGGGCAATCATTGACCATGCAAGCGGAAGAACGTTACGAAGACTACATTCAATACCTCAGTCAACGGGATAAATTTGCAGAAGAGGCATTCTGGAAAAACTACTTAGCAGACTTTGATACACCAAGTCTGTTACCTTTTGTAGGAACAACGAAAGAACGTAATCGGGGAGAAGCAAAAGTGAAAGTTTCGGAATTAATTTTCGAACCTAAAAGAGCTGCCAAAATCAAGCAGTTTGTTCAAAATAATCATATTACTACCAATACTTTAATTGAAGGGATTTGGGCTTTACTACTATCGCACTATACTGGAAATAAAGACGTGGTATACGGTGTCATCGTTTCTGGAAGACCGTCAGCCTTAACCGCAGCAGATGAGAAAGTAGGAATGTACATCAATACGTTGGCGCTAAGAACTAAAGTAGCACCAGAGGAAGCCGTACAAACATGGTTGACGAATATTCAGCAAAATCATACCGATGCCCGAAGTTTTGAATACACTGGACTTAAGGCCGTACAAAATTGGGCAAATATTTCAGGTGACTTTTTTGATAGTATCTTAGTCTTTGAACATTATCCAATTGGAGAAGTCCTTTCTCAAGATTGGTCGTTAAAAATAAAAGATGTAGAAGTTGTTGAAGAAACAAATTATTTATTGACCATCAATGTACGCTTAGGAGAAACCCTTAAAATTAATTTTAGTTATAAAGAAGATTTATTATCGCCTGCTTATATCGATTTAATTAAAAATCATTTTGAGACGGTCTTAGAACAAATCCTTAATTGTTCGCCTATCCTTAGTTTGCCAACGAAGGTAGGAACCATTAATCCGCTTTCCGTAGAAGAACGAGCTTTGATCTTAGGAGAAAAAGCAACTGCTGCCGGAGAATGGTTTAACCAAGGAGCAAAAGATTTGGGCAATAATCTTCCAATTAATGTCCGATTTGAAAATACCGTCGCTCAATATCCAAATGAATGTGCCATCAGTCATAATGGAACAAAGGTCTCTTATACTGAACTGAACGAAAGAGCGAACCAAATGGCAAATTGTCTTTTGGAGCTATCCCTAGAACGAGGTGCTTTTGTAGGCGTTTATTTAGAACGTACGCCAGATATTGTAGCTTGTTTATTAGCAATCCTGAAAGTAGGTGGCGTATATGTACCGTTGGATACCCAAAACCCAGTGGATCGAATTGAAAAGATGATCGCTACCAGCGAAATGAGTTTCGTGATGACTAGTGCAGATTTAGCCCTAAACCTCAGTGGAACTAAGGTAAAAGGAATTATATTAACAGACGAAGCTACGTCAACACTCACTGCGAAGCTTGCAGCGCAAACTATTCAAGTTTTAGATCAGCAGGTTATTCAGAAAGCTGCGACTGATAATTTGCCTAACCAAAATGATTTACGGAGTTGGGCTTATATGTTATATACTTCTGGATCTACAGGTGAACCGAAAGGAGCAATTACGCGCCATGATGGTGCAATGAATCATATTTTAGCAGAGTACGAAGCATTAGAATTAGCAGATGGTTTCCGGTTTTTACAAAGTGCCGGAATTGGTTCTGATATTTCCCTTTGGCAAATGTTAGCTCCCGTTTTGAAAGGAGGAACCGTCGTAATTATTGATAAAGAAGACTTATTGGATTATGATATCTTACTAAAAACTCTAGAAGGAGAAGTTGTTACTATTGTAGAATTTGTTCCTTCTTACATTTGGGGAATTATGGATCATTGTCAAGCAATGACTACAAAGCCAACACTCCAAAAAATGCAATGGATCATGATGGTTGGAGAGGAAGTTCCAGTCGCCTTGGTTAATGATTGGAAGAGAACTTTTCCGCACATTAGAGTATTAAACGGTTTTGGACCTTGTGAAGCTTCGGATGATATTGCACAATACGAAGTAACAGCATTATTAGAAGAAACTGCCTTGCGTGTACCGATTGGAAGACCAATCGCGAATATGAATATTTTCATTCTCAACGAAGAAGGAGAACTCTGTCCGATTGGTGTGTCGGGAGAACTTTGTGTTGCAGGTGTAGGAGTAGGAGTAGGGTATTGGAAAATGCCAGAGAAAACTGCCGCTAGTTTTGTGCCAAATCCATTCGAAGGAACACTTGGTGATACCATGTACAAAACAGGCGATTTAGGTCGCTGGTTGCCGGACGGAAATTTAGAGTTTTTAGGAAGAATTGACGATCAAGTAAAAATTAGAGGACACCGAGTTGAACTAGGAGAGATCGAAACAACGATCCGACTAGCCGACGCCGTCAAAGAAGTTCATGTACGTATACACAAAAATGTGGATAATCGAAGCTTAGTTATTGCTTTTGTCGTTGGGCAAGAAGGAGCAGATCAAACTACGATCGAACGCAACTTGCGGGAGCTTTGCCAAAGTAGTCTGCCCATGTATATGCAACCTACTCACTATTGTTTTGTAGAAGCGATGCCACTTAATTTAAGTGATAAAATTGATGGTAAAAAATTAATCACTCAGTTTAACCAGCAAGAAGCAGAAAATGCTGCTCAAGGAATACAAAAAGAAGTAGTTGGTGCAAGAAATGAAGTCGAAGAACAATTAACAACAATTTGGAGCACTTTACTAAATGTAACAAACATTGGTATTTATGATAATTTCTTTGAATTAGGTGGCGATTCTATCGTAACGATTCAAGTGGTTAGCAGAGCCAAAAGAATGGGATTGCAATTACAAGCACGGGATGTTTTTGAATATCCTACCATTGCAACTTTAGCAGAAAAAATTAAAGACCAAGCAGATTTAGTGGTAGCAGAACAAGGTGTCTTGACGGGGAACGCAAGCTTACTACCGATTCAGCAATATTATTTTGAAACGGAATACCACGGTTCTTCTCACTATAATCAGTCTATATTATTGGAGTTGAACAAAGAGGTTGAAGAAATAGCATTAGCGAAAGCAATTGAAGCCTTAATCACACAGCACGATGCGCTCCGATTTGTCTTTAGCAAAGAAGGGACAACTTGGGTGCAAACCTATGGGACACACGCAGAAAAGTTGATCGTTGTTGACCATACGGAATTTTCAAATGAAAATTGGTCGAAAG
>JBGCFY010000034.1:0-34037 GCA_045110315.1 Saprospiraceae bacterium | reverse complement strand
GCAGTAGAAATATTGGAAAAATTCTTCCACGCTCGTGCCAACGAATTAAAAGGTGCGTTGATTGACGACGTTCCGTTATCAGAGACTAAACCCATCCGTGCTTACACCGATGATGATAAAAATTATTTAGAGTGGTTAATTGATGCCGCTAAGACTTCCCACGGGAAACTCCAACGACAAGCTGGCTTTACCGATAATCAACGTCCAACTGCTTTACTATATTTAATGTTGCAGCACGCTTTGCACTTGGGCTTTTTGGATGCTAGTTTAGACTTACACCAAAAGTCTGATTTACTTTCTACTACACAGGTAAAATCTGCGAAACTAGACGCGAAAACGATTGGCGTCAAAGCAGACGAAGAAGTATTAGTAGAAAGTAAATTAGCCTATCTCGATAAAAAAGAACTTCGCTTAACGAACGACGATATTTCCATTGGAGATTACATCGCTCAATCATTGGGAACAAATCGAATTGTACCTTCCTTGTCTCCCGTATGGGAACAACTACAAGCGATTCAGCAACTCGCTCAAACGCCAACGGCAAGGTTAGAACGCGCTTTCGTGGAACACTTAGATTGTTGTTCTTATCGCTTAGATGCTTGGTTAATGGGTTTGGTCAACTTTCGTTTATCCCAACTACGACAACTAGATAACGAAGATGTTTCGCAACAAGGTTTATACCTCGGCGCCTTTGGATGGTTAGAAGAAATACGTCCCGAAAACAAAGAACTTGTCCCCGCAGCACTCTCGCCCGAATTGGAGCAAATATTTAACCCAAATGGTGACGAAGCGTTATTTAGCGACAAGACGAATGCTGGCTACGTACACGCACCTTCCCTTAATCACGCAGTAACGGCAGCCGTCTTGCGCAACGGTTATATTTCTAATGCATCTCCGACGGAGCCCGATTTAATGAAAGTCAATTTGTCCTCCGAAAGAGTTCGGTTGGCACTGAGCATCATTGAAGGTATGCAACAAGGACAAAGCTTATCCGCATTATTAGGATACCAACTAGAACGAGGATTACACGACCGTTATCAAATGGCGGAAGTAGATCTTTTTATTTATGAATTAAGAAAAGTATTTCCTTTACGCGCCAATCGCCTAGGGAGTACGACGGTCGAAGATGATGCTTTAGATTCTATCATTCAGATCGAAGCTAGAAATGTAGTAGACGGTTTAGCCCTAATTGAACACATAAAATCTACCGGAAACGGAAGTTACCCGTTTGGTAAAAGCCTAGCCGCAGCGACAGCTGCACAACGGAATATTATCAATACCGAGGTTGAAAGAATTATTGACATTGAAGATGCTGTGGCCGATTTGGCAATGGCGGAAAGTGTACATCAAGTTGTACAGAACAATTACGACCGTGCAGCGGGAACCTTAGCGGCTTTTAGTAAAGGAGCTTATCCACAAACTCCCGAAGTTATCCGTACGCCGAGAAGTGGTGTTAATTTGCTTCATCGAATAGGATTGCATTTAGAAGCGGATATCGATCCAGCTTTAGGCCTTACCGCAAAAGCAAAAGCAGCACCGAGTTTGAATCAATGGCTAAGTTCTATTTTTCCACCACTCGCAAGAATTTGTTGTCAGGTTGACTTTATCAATGCGCCCGTTCCTTATCACGTCTCGATGGCGGATTTGAATTTGAGTCCGATTGACGTTCTTTATTTACTAGACCTAGATGGCGCAAAAAACTTAGCAACGCTCGATGACCTAATCCTACGTCATGTGCATACGACACAAGCTTTGAAGCCTGACGTTGCCATCCAAATACAATACACTAAACCGGTAGTCGATCAATTTTCCTTTTTTGAAGTAGCAGCCTTGGCCAAGAGTTTACGAGCGCTACTCTTAAGTTCTCGACCACTCAAAGCGAGTGATTTAAAATTACAAACCGAAGCGCAGGTTGCCGATGACCAAGCTATTTTCCTAGATCCGGCGCGCCTAGATTTGCCATTTACACAATTAAAAACCCTACGCACCGACTTGAATAACCAAGCAGTACTAATGGGTAATTTAGTAAAAGAAGACTTAGCCGAAACAGCTTTACAAAAGACTGCGATTATCAATCAAATCGATACTTTCCTTGAGCGCTATACAGCACTTTTACAACGTGGAGGTATGCTTGGCTTGAGTGAAACCGGATTTGGATTTGCCTACGAGCAAAGAAGTACCATTTATCAAAATCTATTACAGACACTCACTACTTATCGAGATCGTTGGTTAGCGAAGGAAGTACAATATCAAGACTTACAAAATGAAGTAGCGGCTCCGATGACGGAGGAAGCAGCATTTGAAATATTACAACGAGCAGAGCGTTGCATTTCAACGCAAAATACAATTCCACTTCCAAATACCACTGTTGCTTATCAAAATGAGTTAAGCATTAAAAAATTAGCTTTTGATCAAAAACTAATTACAATTAATGCGATACTAGATAATAAGCCCGCGACGTTAGCCAGTCTATTTACCATGGCAAATCAATTGATTACTGATGTACCAAGTTTATTAGCATTTGATTTAGTACCCTTAGTATTAGCAGATGGTGAAAGACAAGCTTTGGTACTAGCGACCGACTTATTACTGCATTTACAAAAAATACGATTACAACTCGACGATCGCATTCCCAAGATCGAAGCTTTACTACTAGCAGGACAAAATAGTTTATTAGCGCAAGAAAAAGTAAATCACCTCTTGGAAGCGACCAAGCTTTTATTTGGAAAAGAATTTAAAATGATTCCTAGTTTTGCGTGCTCGGAACCCCAGGCGGCGGAGCTGCAGCAATGTTGGACCGATCGCGATGCCATTTTAAATTATCAACAAAATGACCTCACGACGGATTTCCCCGTTGACGATTGGCTCTACGGCGTAGCGAGAGTACGTGAAAAAATGGGCGAATTTGAAAACAGCATTTTGCTTAGTGAAAGTCTTGCACAAACCGAGTTAGCCTTAACGCCAATTCAGTTGCCGTATCTTGCCAATGATCATTGGTTGGCCCTTAGTTATCCAGAAGATTACCAGATTGACAACGACAAATTATTATACACTGCTCATCATGCAATTCCTTTTGACCCAAGTCAGCGACAAAGTGGTTTGCTAATAGATGAGTGGACCGAAGTGATTCCAAGTTTGACGGAAACAACTGGACTAACGTTCCACTACGACCAACCCAATTCTGAACCTGCGCAAACGATGTTACTCGCTGTAAGTCCAAATTTGAATGGACAATGGGAATGGGAAGATCTAGTCGCGACTTTGCACGAAACTTTCGACCTTGCCAAGTTGCGTGCGGTAGAACCCGTGCATTTAGACCAAACTACTTACACTCGATTTTTACCTGCTACCGTCGCTGCGGTCAACGTGCGTCCAATTTCCATTATGATGAATTACGCTATCAATAACGGGATTGTTTTTCAATCCGCAACCCTCAACGAAGATGAGTCAATTTAGCTATAAACCAAGTATTACTTTATGGAATCGCTTAGAAGGCAGACCTCGGACGGTCAACTTTGATCGTGCCATCAAAGCGGAAGTCCGCGACGCCTTATGGATGCTTACCAAGCAGTGGCAGATGGGAGAATTTAAGGGAGACGATGCTGGCTCGCCCGTTTTTTCGAAAGTCCATCTAGCTACCACAGCTTTAACGAAGTACCAAGCGAAAAATGGTCCCGTCGATAATTTCGAGCAAGACATTCCGTTGGAAGCGAAAGTAGAACGGCAAAATATTCCTTTTCAAAATGCGACCCAAAAAGTAGCTTTTGATATTCGATTATTAATGGGTAGACAATGGTTAAAAATGCTGGCTAAGATTGATAATGATCCGAGTCTCAAGCAAACCTATCTCAGCAAATACGCCATTGTAGCATCACAGGCAGACCAAGCACAGGATGCACAAATTTGTGCAGAGCCGAAAGAATGGCAACAATTTGCAGCTATTGCAGGGAGAGCGATGGACGGTTACGATTTCTATCAATTTTTGAAAGCAGATCCATTGCAACAAGCAGCAACTGATATTCCGGTAGCTGCGGACAAGATCGCCGCAGTTAATACCGCAGGAGAAAAATTTATTGCTTGGTACGAAAAACTATTTTATCAGACACCCACTATTGAAAATCCAGCTTGGGACCCCGCTTATTTAGAGCATCAATTTGCCTGTTCGGCGCCAGAACAAGGCGGAGAAAAAGTATTGGTAGCCGAAGAATATTATCAAGGTCATTTAGATTGGTATAACTTGGATATTGACGACGAGCGTGCCAACTTAGCTGCGCCACCGATGGCAACGCCCGCCGTCGAAGCGACGAAAACCCTTTCTTTTTTACCAACGACGATCTCTTTTGCGGGTATGCCGCATACGCGTTGGTGGACTTTTGAAGATTGGAAAACGGACTTAGGTAATATTGATCCTGATACTACCGACTTGAATAAATTGTTGTTATTAGACTTTGGGTTGGTGTATGCCAATGATTGGTTTTTGGTTCCCTTCACTTTGCCCGCGGGTAGTTTGGCGACCGTTAAAGGTTTGAGTGTAACGAATGTTTTTGGGGAACGCATTTGGGTAGACGCGGCGGGAAAAGGAGACGATCAAGACTGGGAGCGTTGGAGTATGTTTAATTTAAATGTGCGTGGAGACTTATCGACTCCTGCGGATTTGAGTTTGGTTGTTTTGCCTAGTGTACCTAAAATTCTGGAGAGTCAACCCAGAGAAGAAGTATTTTTACTTCGTGACGAGGTGGCAAATATGGTCTGGGGAGTCGAAGCAACGGTAACGCTTCCTTCTGGAAAAACGAAACCGGGCAAAGAAGCAGCCTATGCTTATCGCAATAAATTACAACAATTATTGGATGCGCTTCCGCCAGTGCCCGCACCACCTTTATTGGATAACAACGCAACCATTCGTTATCAACTGATGAACGCTGTTCCCGAGAATTGGATTCCATTTGTTCCGATACATCTTGATGATAACAATCGAGAAATACAATTACAACGAGCTAGTCTTCCCCGTTTTCTCAACAACGATCTACAACCGCCCAAAAAGATAGAACCTAGAACTTCTATTTTACGAACAGGATTAGACGAAGCGGTTCCTGTTCCTTACTTCTTGCACGAAGAGGAAGTTTCGAGGTCAGGAACGAGTGTTTATAATTCTTTTCAGCGGACGCGCTGGTATGACGGGAAGGTATATACTTGGTTGGGGATGCGGAAGCGAACGGGGAAAGGAGAAGGGAGTAGTGGGTTGCGGTTTGATCAGGTGTTGGGGGTGGAGGAGTGAGTTCACTTACCTCCCAAAGCCTTAAAAAGGTAAACTAAAAAGAAGCCGAAATTCAAGTACTAATAATATGGATACAGTAGTCTCTATAGCATAAACGAAAACTCAAGTATATCCGAAGATATCCCTGAGTCATCGAGATAATTTTTTATATCCAAAAAAGATATACAGCAGCCTAGTCAAACTTCTATCCCCTTCAACATTTTATTCCAATACAAATGTGGAAGAATATATTTTTTAAGCATCCACAATCTCCAATGCTCTTTGTCTGAATTAAATACGAGCATTTGTTTTAATTTAGGATCTGGGACGAAATTTTTATCATAATCAAACTCAGCTAATACCATTTTACCATATCCAGTAACCAGTGGACAAGAAGAATAACCATTATATGCTTTTTCACCTAAAACCTTCGATGCAATCAAATGCATTAAATTATCTACAACTACAGGAACTTGCTTACGGATAGCGGCACCTGTTTTGGCCGTTGGTAGCCCTGCCACGTCTCCCAAGCCAAAAATATTTTTGTACTTAGTGTGCTGCATTGTCTCTTTGTGTACACTTAACCATCCCGTCTCATTTGCTAATACTGAGTTTTTTACAAAATCAGGGGCTGTTTGAGGTGGGGCTAAATGCAACATGTCATATTTAACCCCAACTCTATCCCCATCTTCTAGCAACTTGATTCCTTTTGGATTATATTCTCCATAATGAGGAGCTTTTTTATACCAAGCTATTTGATTTTTACCATCGACTTCAACTAATTGATGCCCCAGTCGTAAATTAATATCTTTTCGATCAATTACTTCCATTAATGTCTTAGCAATAGGTTTGACACCAAAGATAACAGACCCTGCTGTTGCAAAAACAACTTTTGTCTTACTTCTAACACCTGATTTCCTAAAGGCATCGTCAGCTAAATACATAATTTTCTGAGGAGCACCACCACATTTGATCGGCGTGGTAGGTTGTGTAAATAATGCAGTACCTCCTTTAAAATTTTTGAGTACGTTCCAAGTGTGGTTTGGATTAGTATAGTTACTACAAACAACTCCTTTATCCATTGCTTCTGTTAAACCTTTTACGAGGCTAGTATCTATTTTAATTCCCGGAGCAACGACCAAGAAATCATAGGATAGTTTACTTCCATCACGGAGGTCAATACTATTTTCGTTAGGATTAAAACCAGCAGCATATTTTTTTATCCAAGTTACTCCTTTAGGCATGATGGAAGCCATGGGACGTTTTGTTTTATTATAATCATATGTATTTGCGCCAACTAGTGTCCAGGCAGGTTGATACCAATGAGTTTCGGATGGCTCAATTAAAGCGATATCTAGGTTACTATTTTTTCTTAGCAGTTGTGCTGCAACCATAATGCCTCCTGTGCCTCCACCAATAATAATAATTTGATGATGTTTCATTTTGGTAAAATTTAGAATATTGAAGAATGAACAAAAGTAATCATTGGCTAAAAGACCCTTCGTAACAAATGTTACCAAGATAAGAACTAATACGGTAATAGATACATCAAGCCAAATTTTTGTTCCCAACAACCATTACAGTAAGAATTAACACTATACAATATCGTTGTTATATTTTATATTAAGTACTAATAACTAGTCTCATCTAATTGCACCTTGCCCCAAAATGCTTTATAAACGAAATAGGTATAACCCATTATTAAAGGCACTCCAATAGCGACAAACTTTAACATGATGCCTAATGATTTATCTGATGAGGCTGCATTATAGATTGTGATACTATTTTCTATTTTATTATTCGCAAATAAAAGTTGGGGATACAACTCTATTGCAACTGTTATCAATAAGAATGCAAAGGTCAAAGAAGAAAATATGAAGGCACTTAGAAATTTTTGTTTGCTTACTAACCTAGGAATATTGGCAATACTTAGAATACCTAAAAAAGGTACAATAAATAAATAGGGAATATTTTTAAATCGATCAGACAGGTGTGGGAAATAGATTATGGAATATAGACTAAGTACACTAAATAAAATAGCAAAAGCAATAATGGCATACTTTACCAATCCCTCTATTTTATCGAAAAGTTTACCTTCTGTTTTTAAACAAAGATAGATCCCGCCATGTAAAGTCATCAATGCTAAAACGGTAAAACCTGTAAGCAATGAATATACATTAAAAAAAGATAACCAACTACCTTGAAATTCAAAATTTTCATCTAAAGGCATTCCCTGTAATACATTTCCAAGTACTATTCCTAAACAAAGGGCAATCATAATACTTGCAAAACTATATGTGACATCCCATGTTTTACGCCACCATATCATTTCTTCTTTACTTCTGAATTCAATAGCAACTGCTCGGAGTATGATGAATAATAAGAATAACATGAAGGGGATATACATAGCTGATAGAAGTGTCCCATACAAGACTGGGAAGCCTGCGAACAATACACCTCCTCCTATCACTAACCATACTTCATTTCCATCCCAAACAGGACCGACAGCATTTAGTGCTATTCTTCGGCTTATATCCTTTTTTAAAAATAAGTGTAATGCTCCTGCACCTAAATCAAAACCATCTAGTATTGCATAGCCGGAAAAAGTTGCACCAACTACCAAGAACCATAAAGTGGGATAGTCGAATCCTAAGAATGTTTCCATATTTAATATTATTTTTGAGTAACACTTCTTTGAAAAGGTCTTTTTAGTAACTTTTCATAATCATCAATGCCATGCTTAATCTTTTTATTTAAAAGATAGATAAACAAAGCAAATAAGATAATGTAAACTATAGTGAACATAATTAGAGAAAATAAAACTTGATTTGCCGTAACCGTTGCAGAGAGTGCGTCCGAAGTTCTAAGTAAACCATAAACGACCCAAGGCTGTCGTCCCATTTCAGCTGCATACCATCCAAATTGATTAGCAAGTTGAGGGAGGATAACAGTAAATACAAATATCCAGAGCAACCATTTTTGCTCAAATAGTTTTTTCTTCCATAAGAAATATAAGCTAAGTAGCGTCAAACCAATCAAAGCCATTCCTATAGCAACCATCAAATGATAGAATTGAAAGATGGCGTTAACTGCGCTAGGCCGCTCATCTTCGGGGAAAGCATTTAACCCCAAGACAGGAGTTTCAAAATCTTGATGTAATAAAAAACTTAATCCTCCTGGTGCCCTTAAACCAGTAACTTCTTGGTTTTCTTTATCAACCCAGCCCATTATATACATATCTGCAATTCCTAAACTATCAAAATGTCCTTCCATAGCTGCTAATTTTGCGGGTTGATTATGGGCAACTCCTTCAGCCGATCGATGTCCGGTAAATAGTTGAGAAAGCGAGAAAAGTGTAGCTACAAATAAAGTTATTTTGAATGCCTTTTTCGAAATTTCAATATGCCTATTTTTCAGGAGGTAATAGGCATGAACACTTAATACCAAAAACGTTCCAGCCAAAAATGCACCGATCCAGACATGTGTAATTCTATCTACACTTGAGGGGTTAAATACCATTCCCCAAAAATCTGTAATTTCTGCTCTTGCAGACATTCCTTCTCCTACGATTTCAAACCCAGCAGGTGTCTGCATCCAACTATTGGCGACTACAATCCAGACTGCTGAAAACATACTGCCAAAAAAAACACCAATCGTTGAGAGGAAATGAATTTTAGGAGAAACTCTCTTCCATCCAAATAGTAGTATGCCCAAAAAACCACTTTCTAGTGCAAAGGCAAATAAGCCTTCAGCGGCTAATGCACTTCCAAATACATCGCCAACGTACCTAGAATACGTTGCCCAGTTCGTTCCAAATTCAAATTCCATTACGATTCCCGTTGCCACTCCAATACCAAAAGTTAGTGCAAATATTTTTATCCAAAATCGGGTCAACTGTTCCCACTCCTTATTTCTTGTTTTAAGATACATCCCCTCAAAAATGACCAACATCAGCCCTATCCCTATGCTCAAGGGAGGATAGATATAATGAAAGGCTATTGTAAAGGCAAATTGTATTCTTGATAATACTTCTACATCCATTTCAATTCGATTTTATGTGTGCTTGAGTCAACACAAGCAAGTTTTGAGTTTTTATCAGAGGATTCAGCCTACTCATAAAAAGTAATACTCCACATCCCTCTTAAATCCCCACTATTATAATTTATAGCCTTATCCAGTGGATATAGTTCTTGAATAGTTTCGTAATCTTTTTCCACCAATTCTTTCTCAAGTTGTCCATGACACTTCCCACATAAAGGCATAACATGAATAGGCGCATAGAATGCAATCTGATTATTCTTTTTTTGGACTATCGGTTTTAGTGCTTGACCAGCATCAAATTGTTGCTGATAATCTAGAAGTTGTGCTCTTTCCTTTTCAGTAGGTCGATTATTGGGGTTTCTGATTTTCAAAGAAGTTCTTTTGATCCCAACCTTATGTAGTTGTGTCAAGCTGTCAACCAAAGGAGAAGCAGCAATATTGCAGTATTTTATTGCATTGGATACGCCCCCTTCTTTCATCGCTTTTTGTAAATTGCTACTTAGCGTAGCGAAGGTCATCCTTGCAATTTTTTGTCCCTGTTCAATATAAATACTTACTGCTGTTTCCTTCGTAGTGTTCTTACTGGGAGCAGGATCAAAGCAGTTTGAAAAAAGCAAAATACAGCAAGCCACAACTATAAATTTTTCCATATTTGAAATTGTATGGTCATTAAGCTGTGTTAGTACTTAAGTACTAACACAGCTTAATAGTAAAAAAATTTTGTCTTAGTACTTATTTTAAAATGATGTTAGAAATTGCAGGTAAAGGCTTGAAATTCAGAACGAAGCTCTTATTCCTCTCATCCAGCGGTAAATTCTTTTCAGAATTTATGCAACTATAGCTTCGGTGATGATAAACAAGGGGAAGTACTGGGTTGCCATTCTTTGCCTGTGAATATTACGATCTATTTTAAAATAACTTTATTCTTTAAATTTCAATTAGCTAGTGAACAATCAACTTCTTCCTAGCTTTGTGGTATTTAGTTTGAAGAGAGATGAAGTATGTTCCTTTTTTATACAGTTCCTCAGACTCAATCGTAAATTTGTTCATACCACTTTGACTTTCCAGCAAAATTGAATCTACTATTTGACCATTAACATTTAATATATTCAATTGAATATTATCTATCTGTTTTAGCTGATATTGAACAGTAAATTGTCCATTATTTTTTGTACTGGGGTTGGGATAAAGCTGGAAATCAAATGAACGGATACTTTCTTCATTCAAATAATGAACTCCGACTGTTTCATTATTTTTGACTAGATAAACTTTAAAAACTTGATTACTAGCCGTACTCTGTGTTCCATTATTTGCCCAAAAAATATTTGCTGCGCTACTACTTATTCCTCCAAAGATATATCCCATCATTACGGTGTCTGTCATTATGCTATCTAATTTGAATACACCATTTTCAAAATGAGGAAGACTTTTATTTGGAATAAACTCAGACCCAGTGCCCATTAATGATGGCATTTCAATAGGTAGCTTATATTCTGCCATATTACCATTTTCGTCTCGTGTAACTCTCGCAATAGTTTTTACAAATGGTATATCGTTGTCTTGTACCAAAACACCTGCATTATCATAGTACTGTGCAATTCCTCCAAAAAAAACGGTATGCATCTCCTTACTACTTTCGGCATATAAGGGCAGAGAAGCGCAATGATAATGATTGTAATATTGATTAAAATCATTATTTACTATGTAATCGCTACTATCGACTGTAACTGAATTTAAAAAAGGTACATCTTCATTATATTGAAATACTCCTGAAAACATTGTAATCCCTTCTTCTGTGTTTGAAAGGATTTGAGGTACCGCGTTATAATCTCGGCGATGCAGATTGACCGAATCTAGATAGGTAGGCAACTCGCTTATACTTAATGTAACCCCATTGTCATTGAGCAAAAACCTTCTTATTGCATTTGTATATTCCTGTTCAAATCCTGGTCCATGATTTGGTCCCATGGGATTGTATACTCCAATAAATTTTTGTCCTCCAAGTAAGTAGTACGTATCATATATCTTTTCCAATTTTCCTCCAGTCACTTGAAAGATATCATCGGTTATCTGGCGAAAAAAAGGAGTGATTTCAGTATTACCAACCACCGCATCAATCACCTCAGGAACACTTATCACCGTTAGGTTAGGAAAGGTCGTGTGATCACCAAGAGTTTCACTATAACCATAGCCGCCTACACAATATAGGTAATCTCCTTCTTGATGGAAATTCATGTTAGTCGCACTCAACTGTTCTCGAATAGCCGTGGGCAGAGCGGATAAAGGTGCAGACCACTTTTGCATTAAAACGGGATCAACAACAATTAAATGATTATTATGTCCAGCCTCATCGAAAGCAGCCCAAGGCTGTCTTCTGTGCAAGCCGTCTAATCTACCGCCAACGATCAACCATTTCCCGTTGTATTGAGCAAAAGCAAATGATTGTACCCCCCCAAGGTCTGATATAGTTATCGGCTCTATCTTAATATCAAAGGGATTGGTTTGTGAAAAACCACTTGAGCCAAGTGTAAACACGAGTAAAAAAATTAGGCTGATTTTTTTGTACATGATAATTTTTATTTTTACAGTTTCCCCAAAAACTGCATTATTGAGTGATACGGATGCCGTGAATTGCAGGATGATTTGCTACCTTTACTTTTCATTGTTGTATAAAAAAGCCCTAGTTCTATTACTAGGGCTATAAATACTATTATGCGTTTCATTAATCGTTTTCTTAGTTAAGCGCTAAGTCTTTCTTACATAAGTAGAAATCTACTTTTTCACAGGAAGTATCTGCATTTCGCTGTGCCATTTCATCCATTGTTTTTGGAGGAGGAATAATTACCTTATCTCCTTTTTTCCAATCAAGCGGTAGTGCTACCTTATGCTTTGCTGAAACCTGTAAGGCTTCAAGTGCTCTTAAAATTTCGTCCATGTTTCGTCCAATATTCATTGGATAATACATGATAAGTTGAATTTTTTTATCTGGATCAATAAAGAATACTGCTCTTACGGCAGCCGTCTCACTTGCATTGGGTTGAAGCATCCCATACTTCTTAGAAACTGCCATATCCAAGTCTGCAATAATTGGGAAGTTGAATAAGACACCAGTATTTTTATGGACGTTATTCACCCAACCTAAATGTGCGTGAATACTATCGATACTTAATCCCATCAATTCGGTATTGAGTGCATCAAACTCCGTTTTTCTTTGAGCAAATCCACTCATTTCGGTTGTACAGACGGGCGTAAAATCAGCAGGATGAGAGAACAACACGACCCATTTGTCTTTGGCGAACTCTGAGAATTTAATTTTACCTTTTGTCGTTATAGCCTCAAAGTCTGGCGCGTCATCACCAATTCGAGGCATTACATTTTTAATTTCTTCCATTGTTTATAATAAATTTAGTTTTTTTAAAGTGTACTTGGACACACATAATCTGTTACCGCAATATCTGTTTCTTTGATCGCTTCAAATCCACCTTCTATATCTATAAAGTTATGAATACCTCTCGACTTCAATATTGAACTGGCGATCATCGAGCGATATCCACCAGCACAGTGTACATAAAATGTATCTTGCTCTGGCAAACTTGCTAAATGCTCATTGAGTATAGATAAAGGAGAATTTTCTGAACCTTTAATATGCTCTGACAAATACTCAGATTCTTTTCTTACATCCACAACATAAGTATCAGTACTTTTTTCTAAAACGGTATTCAAAACTGTTGCAGGAATGGATATTACAGTGTCTATTTCTTTTCCAGCAGCGAGCCAAGCATCAACTCCACCTTTTAAATATCCAATAATATTATCAAAACCTACTCTCGATAAACGAGTAACTGCTTCTTCAATTTTTCCATCCTCTGCAATTAATAATATAGGCTGTGCTACGTCCTTAATCAATGCGCCTACCCAGGGTGCAAAGCTCCCGTTCAGACCAATAAAAATAGAACGAGGAACATGGCTTTTAGCAAAATCACTTTGATGACGAACATCCAACATTACTGCCCCCGTTTCATTTGCTGCTACTTCAAACTCTCTTGATGTAAGAGCGTGCATTCCTTTTTTTAGAACCTTTTCAAAGTTTTCATATCCTTCCTTATTCATTTTAACATTCATAGGGAAGTAAGCTGGTGGTGGCAATAAACCGTCCGTTACTTCTTTAACAAACTCCTCTTTAGTCATATCGGCTCGCAGCGCATAATTGGTTTTCTTTTGATTACCCAAAGTATCAACGGTTTCTTTCATCATGTTTTTACCACAAGCGGAACCAGCACCATGAGCAGGATAAACAATGACGTCGTCTGCCAAGGGCATAATTTTATTTCTCAAGCTATCATATAACAACTCTGCCAATTGCTCTTGAGTCATGTGTGCTGCTTTTTGAGCCAAATCAGGTCTTCCTACATCTCCTAAAAACAGTGTATCTCCTGAGAAGATAGCATACTCTTCACCTTTCTCATCTATCAGAAGGTAAGTCGTACTTTCCATTGTGTGTCCGGGTGTGTGCAAGGCTTTTATGGTTACTTTTCCAAGTTTAAACTCTTCACCATCCTTAGCAATATAAGCATCAAAAGCAGGATTAGCACTCTGACCGTAGATAATAGGTGCTCCCGTTTTTTCCGCTAATGTCACATGTCCACTTACAAAGTCTGCGTGAAAATGTGTCTCAAAAATATATTTTATTTTCACACCATCTTTCTCGGCTCTTTCCAGATAAGGAGTAACCTCTCTTAACGGATCTATTATGGCAGCTTCTCCAGAAGATTGAATGTAGTATGCTCCCTGAGCTAAACAACCTGTATATATTTGTTCTATTTTCATTTCAATTAATTTTTATTGATTAATAATACTTCAAAGATATAGTATCTGATCTTATCAATTCGTAACTATTGTTACCGTCAAAATTGCGGTCATAAGGTTTTTGTTTTACGATTATTTTGAGGTTTATATTTTATAATAATATGGATCCAAATCGACCTTGCCATCCTAAAAACCCAAACAAATAAAACGATAGAGATCAATATCAATAGTGTAAATGCACCTTTTATACTCCAATCAAATGCAAAGACTAAGCTTAAGCAAAGTGCTAAAGAAAACCAACCATAGAAAATATAAGAGATGAACATTGCTCCATAGTAAAAGCCCGGCTCCGGCATATAGCTTTGACTACAGCAACTACACTTATCAGGCATATCAAAAGGCTTTTCAAATGAAAATGTGCCTGTTTCGAATAAATCTCCCTCTCGACATCGAGGACATTTCATATCCCATATTGAGGAAAGTACACTTCGATTTTTCTTACTCATAAAAGTATCTTTTTGATGTATGAAGAATACACTTCAAAGATAGTCCTCATTAATTCGTTAGAGTGTAACCTTTGTTACCTACCCTAAGACTTACCAAGAGAGAGGTATCTCAGCGCCAATAGAATAATCATTTATTGCTTTCGAGGTTGATTTCCATACGTCTAATTTTCTTCCTCTCCTGGTAATAGGATATAATTCCTACTAGAATGATAATTGGGCTTATTATAAATAAAGGAACAGCCAAAAATTTGAGTTTTTCAAATGACTCAATACCAAGAATGGTCAAACCCAAACCTATAAAGTAGAAGCTTGTGCGAATATAGGCAAGCAATGTTCGCTGATTGGCTAATTTAGTTCTATCGACTGCAAGTATATCTTTTATGTTATCCATCCGTTTATTGATTGGTTTTTGTATTTGCTTGTACGGCATATTTTTTCAAGTTGGGATTGAGTTTTTTCCCATCTACTATCATCTTTACCACTTCTTCTATGCTAGTAGATATTTTATCTTTACCAATAATAGCTATCAGTCCAGATTTGGATAAAACATCCCGAACAATTCCTTTTACATCTACCAAGTAAAAAGCTATATCTTTCTCTCGCAATTCTTCAATGAAATCTACCAAAAAATGGACTCCACTCGAATCCAAACCATTAATAGCTTTAGCATCTAAAATAAAATATTTAGTGTCAGGATAACGCTTTAACTCCTTCCAAACAAAATCTTTAAAATAACTAATATTAGCAAAATACAACCGAGCATCTAATCGAATAATTAATGTTTTCGGAATAGGCTGCACATCATCAAATCGTTCCAAATTACGATAAACGTTCTTACTAGGAACACGTCCGAGTGTAGCAATGTGAGGATAAGAGATAGTATAGATTACTACTAAAAGAGAAAGTACTGCTCCTAATATTATCCCTTCCTCTATACCTAAAATTAATGTACCAATAGCTGTCACCATAAATAAATAAAAGTCTCTTTTATCCGTTTTCCAAAGGTGCTTAGCTTCTTTAAAATCTATCAAACCAAAAACAGCTACCATAATAATAGCTGAAAGGATAGCAGTAGGAAGATTATAAAAATAGTCTGTCAAAAACAGCAAGGTTAAAGTCACTAAAATAGCACTAATAATAGCGGCTAATCCAGTTTTTGCACCTGCTTGGTCATTGACCGCCGTTCTTGAGAAACCACCTGTAACTGGAAATGATTTAAAAAACGAACCCACTATATTGGATAAACCTAAGCCAATTAATTCCTGATTATTGTCAATTTCATAATCCTTATGCTTCTTCTGAATTGCCTTTGCGACAGCAATAGATTCCATAAAACTCACGAATGATATCGTAAGGGCTGTAGGTAGTAAAACTTGTAAAGCATTTAGGTTTATATTCGGTAAGCTAAAGCTAGGAAGACCACTTGGAACATCTCCGACGATTTTTACTCCCAGTGTAGTTAGATTTAAGGCATAAACAGCAAGAATCCCTAAAACAACTACAATAAGTGGTGCAGGAATTCTTTTTTTCATACGTTTGATTGCCAATAGGACTATTATAGCGACGCCTCCTAAAGCCAACGTTGGCAGATTAATTTGATTGAAATTTTGAGCTACATTGATGATTATCTCATGTACCTTTCCTCTTGGAATATTGATACCCAATAAATGTTTTAATTGACTAAACCCAATAATTAAAGCAGCAGCAGAGGTAAAACCCGCGATAACAGGATGCGATAAGAAATTGACTACAAACCCTAAGCGGAAGACTCCCATTAAAAATTGAATGACTCCTACCATCAGCGCTAAGAGAATAGCTAAACCAATAAACTCTTCAGAACCTAACTCCGCTAACTGTCCTACACCGCTTGAAATTAATAAAGCTACCATTGCAACTGCACCAACAGCTAGTTGTCGTGATGTCCCAAAAATGGCATAAATAATTAATGGAATAGTTGAAGCATATAGTCCGTATATAGGTGGCAAACCCGCTAGCATTGCATATGCCATACCTTGAGGGACAAGCATTACGCCTACCGTCAAACCCGCAGACAAATCACCATTTAGATTTTCTTTCTTATAATTTTTTGCCCATTCTAAAATTGGAAAATATTGTTTCATAATTTATTTTTTCTAAATAGTCTATAAATGTATTCTCTTTGACTTTCGTTCTTATCTATAAAAAGAGAGGTCTTTGAGTAAAGTAATTCAAATCCTTCCATCCTATTCACCAAGGACATTTCACTCCATAACTGCAACTTTAAGCCACAACATTTTGGTATGCTATTTTTACTAAAAACAGCCAGTATCGCATAACCTCCTGAAGAGACAGAAGATTTTAATAACTCGAAATAAGTCTCTTTGTCTTCTCAAGTAGTAAAAAGCGCAGCGGAGCTCTGTCTATCTATAGCTTGACTTATCCTGCATACTGTTGTAAGTGTTTAGGAGTCGTTAAATCATCCGTAAGGTATTTTACCGATGGCGTTTTCTCCATTGCGAGTATTAACTTTCTGTAGTGCCACCTCACTAATATCATTGGCAATGATATTGGTAAAATCCTTTTCTAGTAAATTATCCACAAGTTTAGAATCGCCAACACATAACACAAGGTCGTTAGAATTAACATTGCTTTCCTTGATAAATACACTTATCTCATCTGGTTTATCTTGATGCCAGTTTTGTTCACGCTTTTCTCTAAATACACGCTCCCAATACGCTTTAGCATCACCATTCAAATAATGAAGACAACAATTATTTTTTAATTTATTTTCAGAATTAAGTAGTTTGCAGAATTAAATCAACTAATAACTTGAAAGTCTTTTCAACTTATTGTAAACTCAATTTCCGCGAACTACTCAATGTGGAAGTTTAGATCTTGAAACCCCGTATACAAACGTTCCCAATAAAGCTCCAAAGACGACTATCAGAAGTGGAAAGTACCCATAACCTAAAAGAACAAACATCGGACCTGGACAAGCTCCAACTAGTGCCCATCCTAAACCAAATAACGTCCCTCCTACTAAGTACCGAATAATACTTACGTTCTTCGGGTTGAATTTGATAGGTTCTCCCTTTAAGTTTTTCATTTGCATTCGCTTAATTACTTGTACTATGATCACGCCCAACACTACAGCTGTACCAATCACACCATACATATGAAAAGACTCGAATCTAAACATTTCGTAGATACGATACCACGAGATGATTTCTGCTTTTGCCATCACAATGCCAAAAAGTATTCCTGTTAGTAAGAATTTTATATATTTCATATTTAAAAATTAATATTTGCAATTAGATTAAAATGATGAAGGTTCGTTTTGTAAAATGTTTCGGAGGGAAGCAATTCTTGACTCGGGCTGTATTTTAATACATAGAGTAAAGTCATTTCCAAGCCTTTCATTTTTTTTTGAAAAGCATACTTTGTTAAAAGTGTTATTTGAGTATAATCCGTTCTGCCATACTTATTATTAGCAAAATCATTTTGGTCCGGAGCATCAACATAAGAAAGTCTTATATCAAGAGATAAACCTTTCCACTTTTCATTAATTGGTCGCAATTGCCCTCTGATCATATAAACATTAACTAGCCCATAGCCGTCAATCCAACTTCGTGGTTGGGAGACATAAAAATTTTCGCGACCTAATTCTTTCGGAAATAGAAATCTACCTATACCAAAGCCATGTAGAAAAGAAGAAGAAATCTTAAATATCTTATCTATTGATTGATAACCAATTTGCAAAGCAAATACATTTGCCATTTCATCAGGCTGAAAATATCGGTGCTCAAACTCAATTTCATTTTGATAAGCACAAGCGTTTTGTATCACATACTGGATGCCTCCAAATAAGTTTTTCTTATCATAATCCGCTTGCAACCAGAGTGTATTATTCATTCGATCAAAATAATAATCCCAAATTTGCAGGGATATATTTTTGATTTTCGCTTTGTATCCCAAAACTCCAATGCCTCTTGTTTGTGAAAACTCATGATATGATGCTTTTGAACCATCATATTGAAAACCGTTGTTAAGAATACCTACTGCTTCATTAATTGAGTACCACTCTGTCATCCCCCTTGGTGATACACCATTTATCCATCCTATATAAATGGATTGGTTTTTCAATTCTTGTAATTCAGCCCATAGTCCTCTATATACAAAAGGTTTCATTCTGCCATCCCTTCTTAATAACAACGGACTTGTATTTAGATCAATTTTACCTAGTTTGATAAAAGATTTTTTGTAGTTGTATTTTATGTATAGTTCCTCTAACCTATCTAAATCTTTCTTTTCATAAGGTCTATTGACATCATACAATTCCTTCTCCCATTTTGCTCCTTTTGCAACTTGCTCGTCTTGTTTATTCAAGTCAGCAGAAAATGACTGATAAGTAAAAATTCCTTTTACTCCCAATTGGAAGCCTTTCCAGTTATAAGTTTCATATTTGATGGCTCCTCCTATTCCATTTGTCCAGTAATCAGTCAGATCACCTTCGTTAACGGTAGCCATGAAATAATTCCTAATATGACCATGTAAATGACCGCGAGTAAAAAAATCCTTTAGAGATTCTACCTTTTGAGTTTGAACCTCTTGGTTATGATCTTTTTGACTAAATACCGAAGTAGACACTAAAACTCCTACTATTAGACCTACATATTGTTTGATATTCACCTTTAGCTAATTTTAGAACATGATAGGCATCAAGAAATGTGTCATCACTAACCCTCCAATAAAGAAGCCTACGACAGCAATTAGAGAAGGTATTTGTAAATCACTCAAACCACTAATGGCATGACCTGATGTACAACCTCCTGCATATCGAGCACCAAACCCCACCAAGAAACCTCCACCAATTAAAATTAAAATCCCCTTAAATGAAAACATTGCCTCTTTTCCAAATATCTCATTGGGAAGATAATCCTCTCCTACCGATTGAAAACCTAATGTATTTAATGCTTCCACCGTGTTGGGATTGAGTTGAATAGCTTCTCCACTGGATAAATAATTGGCTGCCAAAAAACCTCCCAATACAGCTCCAATGACAAACATTAAATTCCACTGTTGAGCTTTCCAATCTATTTTGAAGAAGTCAGAATATTTATCTCCTCCTCCTATTGCACACATCGTTCTAAGATTAGCAGACATTCCAAAGTTCCCCCCGAAATACAACAATAAAAACATTATAAAAGCAATGGCTGTACCGGCTACATACCACGCCCAAGGCGCAAAAATAATTTCCATAATTTTTTATGATAATAAGTATTAATAATGATACAAAGGTGGGAGTTTATATCATTATAGTAGGTAACTAATGTTACGAAGGGCTAATCTTTAGGTAAAAACTTTAAAACCGTAACCTCATTACGGTTAGTCTTTATTTTGTTATCAAGAATTAACTTTTTCATCAATCGTGATATAACTACTCTTGATGTATTAAGATCGTTGGCAATTCTGCTATGGGTAATCTCTAAAGTAGGAGACTGTAATACCATAGCTCTATCTTTCAGATATTTATACAGCCGCTGCTCCATATTTAAAAAAGCAAGAGAATCAATAGTTTCCAGCATCTCCTTCATTCTGGAGTTATAACTATCAAGGACAAACATTCTCCAAGACTTGTACTTTATCAACCAATCTTCCATTCGCTGTATAGGAATCATATACATCAAGGTATTTGACTCTGTGATTGCCCTAATTTCGCTTCGCTTACCTCCTAAGCAACAAGTCATAGTCATCGCACACGAATCTCCCATTTCTAAATAATAAAGTAAATATTCTTGCCCATCCTTTTCTTCATCTACGACTTTGATAGCTCCTTCCAAAACTAAAGGCATATGAGTAATTTTGTCCCCTTTATCAATCATGCAGACATCTTTATCTACTTTCCTAAATTGCCCTTCTCTTATTATTTCATTAATAAGCTTTTCTTCAAAGACGTATTCGTAGCGCGATCTTAGTAACTTTTCCATTATGCATCATTTGTGTAGTTGGTAAATATACGATACATAAATTACTTTAAAAAGTGTTTAGAGTAGAACTTAGAACTATCCCATTTGAAACAATGGCATACGAAAAGTATTATAAAAATGGAAATATCTGGAAAGGAGTATGTGCTAAGATTATTCGTATCTCTTTAAATATACAGTCTCCAAAAATAAAAAAAACGCAGCTGTCAATCCCTAACAGCTGCGCTCCTATAAAAACTAATTTGCTATTCCTTATTAATTTTTCTGGTAAACAATTCTACTTCCTTTCCAAGCATTTCCTCTTCTAGTCATTCCAACAAAGTCCATCGATAAGATGTCAAAATCGGTTAGGTCGGTAAAATCAAATGCTTCTGCGTAGGACAATGGATTGCCCCAATCGTTGATATTACTCGTCCAGTTTCCTGCAGAATTGATGGACCAAGTAAATTTGATTTCGCCGCCCCAGTCGTAGTCAAGTGTATTTACTATCTTTTTAGTATTTAATCTTCGTTGCGTTAAATCGACATAATTTACATATACTTTTTGAGGCGTGGTAACAATGTAGGTCACTCTTACGGGTTCCTGACCAAATCTATTCATCAAGGATTTAGCCCCATTCCAAACGCCTTCCTCCCAGAACATTTTATTGATCTCTTTTGCTTCAATTTCAATATCGTCGATATTTCTTAGGATAGGTAAGTCAATGTATTCTTGAATAATGATGTCTTCCGTAAAAGGTGTTTTGGGCACTAGTGCATCGTTCGTCGGTGTCCAGCCCGTAGCCACCAAGTAGGAAGCTGCGAAGTTGTCGTAGAATTTGCCATCGTAGTAATACATTCTACTATTGTTAGAAGAATACGTCGGAAGGGCGTTATAATTTGGAATTTGATTTGGATAAGTAATCGCAAACATCGCTTGATTGATTACGAGTGCAACTTCATCCGTTGTTTTTGTTCCCCACCACCAACGTTTCTTTTGGTGCTTTACTTTTACACCAATGGAAGAATAAAATAATAAATTCTCATTCCAATATTTTGTTTTTACTCTGTACTTACTAGAGTGATAAGAGAAACATTTTTTGCTCGTACCGAATGGATTCCAACCAAAAATTCCACCATTCTGAGTATCACAAGCGGCAAGGTTTTTCATGTAGTTTTTCATCGAATTCGTGTGGTCTGGTGTAGAACTTGAGCCGCCGCTACTACCACCACTTCCACCGCCGCCAGTGCTGCCACATCCACCTTCCATGAAGTCATTATAAAAAGCATCATAGGTATCATCAGCTTGCATAAAACTATTATCCAAATAAGTCTGCGGACCACATCCACCAGAGATATAATCTGGTGCAAATCGTTCGACCGTTGGTGTTAATTGTACAAGCCCTCTTGTAATCGTGCTGGGATCTGGTTGATTCAATTCCGTAATATTATGCTGTACAACGTAAGCATCCAAATCACTTTTTTTAGCGAGATCAACTCTAAAGACACCTTCGTGTGTATACTTGTGTAATTTCCCCGAAACCACAATTTCTCGATCGAAATTTAATAAGGCCGCAAAATAATCATCTCCAATCAAATCATCATCCGGTTCGATTTCGGATGGATCATCGTCGATTTCTAGGGTCGGCGTATTTCTTAAAAGTGCTTGTCCCGCTTCGTTTCGTTTTGTTTTTTTGGCTACAAAGGCAAGGATATTTTGTTCATCGTTTTCCCGATAAAATGGATACAAAGGCTGAAAACCATTACCGTAAAATTCATACATCAAATTAGTAGCAGCTTCATCTTCTAAAGACTTCAAATACTCAATTGAGCTTTCAAAATCACTTTCACTATCGAAGTGAAGGCGACCTTCTACAAGCACCCCTTTCATATTTTTATTAGGGTGAATACCAGATACTTCTAAATCACCAAGCGCTTGATCCTTACAGGATACCACTAGTAGAAGAAGTAATAAACTAAAAAAACAGACTTTTTTCATGATTACTATTTTTATTATTAAAAAAATGATTACGTACATTTTTTGTACAAACACAGATTAAAGTTGTTTGAACACTTTTAATATTTAATAGTCGCTTTGGTGAATTATAATTGTAAAATTAATAGGAAAATCCCACCAACTCGGCTGCTTTCATTTTTGGACTAAAAGAGATTCATATTCGTAAGATGCAGTTTCAAATTCGTTTGAATGAAAAAAATGATACTTCTACAAATCGAATCTTAGTTAGCATGCCCCACGCTCCGTTTATTGTTTTTTTAAGAATTATTAAAATTCAATAAATCAAAATATGAATTAAGCTAAAATCGCTTCCTACCAACTCCTAATTGCTTCTACCTTGCGTTCGCATTAACCGACATGGAAAATTCAACTGTTAAAAAATAAATTTCACGCATGAACATCAAGGTATTATTCTTCCTGGCTTTAACAAGCCTGTTTTTCACAAAACTTAACGCTCAAGGCTGGAAACACACTTATGGAAACCAACACTTTCATGCAGGTAAAGGTGTTGTTCAGTTGGACAATAATGATTTGATGATGCTGGTAGAAGCGGATACCGCTACTAATTTCCTCCGCAATAGAGTTAGCTATTTGTTGCGATTAAATTCAGCAGGAACGGTGATTGCTCGAGATACTTTTTCCCTATTTTTTTCACAACTTGAAGTTTTGGAAGATGGTCAATTCTTGCTATACGGTTTATCTCCTACGCCTTGCATTTACAAGTTCAATCAGCATGGAATAAAATGCTGGCAACGTAACTTTACCAAAGCGATTTTTAAGAATGGCGTACACTATGATCCATCCACCATTAATGGTATCGTTGATCTAACCGATGACAATATTTTCATTAATTTAAAATATAAAATCCGCAATGATGCTTATGCTTTAGATGGGCTACAATTCTTAGTAAAATTGGATACGCAAGGAAATATCATCACAACAACTCGCAGCAATTTTGAGCGAGGAACGGCACACCTTCAAGGAGGTCGAGTGCATCATCAAGAAGTAGTTTTTGGACATGGTTTTGGTAACGCTTTATTGTGTAAAACCAATTTGCGTGGAGAGGTGATTTGGAACGATGAAACAGCATATCGAAAACACTTAGAGGCTTTGCTTGTTGCCGATAACCAGGAACTTATTATTACCGAAACGGGCGGTACGATCTCTAGAATAAACACTAATGGTACTCTAATTTGGACAAACTCAACACTCGCAAACTTCGGTTTTCAGACCGATCTCACACAGCTGATAAAATGCCTTGACGGTGGATTTGTAATTGCAGGCAACATCAACAATTATGACCTTCTCGTACTCAAAATAGACGCCGCGGGAAATTTCGTTTGGAAACAAATTTTTGAAAGTAAACACATCCACCGAATCAAAGGGCTCATTGAAACTGATGATGGCTGTTATGTTCTTTCTGGTTTACAAAAAAATGAGGGAAGCGATCCTTTTAAAGCCTTTTTGCTTAAAACGGATCTGCTCGGGTTGGCGCATAGCCACGTTTTTGATGAGCAACGTAGGGCTGAATCAGAAAAATAATACACGCGGACTACTTATTATTTCCAAGAGTTGAAAGGTAACGTTAGCTCAATACGTAATTGCAGATTCAATCTATCCACAAAGAAGACCGTTGAGAATAATCACTAAAAAAAATGATAATTGTCAAAGCTTATTTAGCCTTATCCACATAACTTGACCTTGTTCGATTAGGTGCAATAAAAACATTTAGCATCAATGCGAAGTAAATAAATATCAATAAAAATTGTGTGCATAGCGCTAAAAAAATCATTCCTTAAAACTTTACAATATGGATACCCATCACAATTACCGAGTAGATTTAAAATGGAAAGAAGGCAGAAGAGGAGTCATTGCTTCTCCCGATTTAAATGAAAGTATCGAAGTCGCGACGCCACCTGATTTCCCAAAAGGGATTGAGGGAATTTGGTCACCCGAACACTTATTTATTGCTTCCGTAGAAAGTTGTATTATGACAACTTTCTTAGCCATAGCAGAAAATTCAAAACTAGATTTTAATCATTTTTCTGCTCGCGGAACAGGTGTTTTAGCTAAAGTCGAAAAACGATTTGTCGTTTCCGAAATCAACTTGCAGGTGACTTTAGAAATAAGTGATATTCTCCAAAAGGAAAAAGCTATTCGCATCTTAGAAAAGAGTGAAAAAGCGTGTTTAATTTCTAACTCTATTAACACAAAAATTATTTTTGAGCCGATAATCGTTATCAAATAGATTGTACCTACAAAAGTCGTTTTACTAGCTTTAGCAATACTAACGAATTATTTAGGCAAACCGGTTATTAAAAATTATGGCGCTATTTTTTGAATCGCGATGGGAATATTTGATTGCTAGAAAACAATTGTTACGCTAGTTAGCTAGGAAGGTTACCAATACTTATTTTCAATTTAAAACCTTTAAGAAGCCTTATTGGCTAATAACTGCGCATTAAACCAACGATTCTACAATAAGCTTTCCATAAATATTTCGTTTTCGCAGCCTAAAACATATCTTTGCAGCCTCTATTTATCCGATCTCAATCAGCGCAACAACTCGATGAAATTATTTCTCCGCAAGACACAACAAGAACTAGAAAGTACTTTTAAAGTATCGTTTAATCGTGATACCTTATGGGAAAATCCAAACGAGGATCATTTGTACTCTACCGGTTCTCTTTATCCCATCATTACCAATGAAAGACCCGTCAGTCTTCAATTAGTGCCATGGGGATTTCCGATTTACCTTGACGAAAACCAAACCATCTTAAAAACCATCACGGAAGTTGGTATTGAATCCATTCTAGAAAAACCGATGTTTGAGTGTATTCACCGTAGACGTTGCCTGATTCCATTTGAGACAAAAGAAAGTCAAACACTCCACTATGGCGCGGGGATTTGGGATACTTATAGTCGGGGTAGACGAAGTGTTGCTAAAAAACGTTTTACTTTGCTTACCACGAAATCAGATATTTCTTCTGGAAGGACGCCTTTTGTTTTGGAAGGGAAGGCTTATAAATTGTGGTTGAGTGAGGGGGATATTTCAACAGCGGAATTGAGTAGTTTGTTTGAGTGATGCTGAATACACTTCTTGATTATTTTGAAATTTAAATCGGTACAATGATTTTACTTTTATCATTGTTAAAAACAGCAATAAATAAATTACAGTTATCCGTACGAACTTACCGTCGGATTTTGAAAGTAGTGTGGACGGGAGCGGATTTAAGTGGGAGTAAAAAGATTATGGCGGCACATTTTGATTATGGCGGCACATTTTGCGGAAGCGATTCCGTATCGAAATTTGGATCGAGAGCGTTGGGTGGGGTGAGTAAATAAGTAGTTGAAAAAGGTAATCAATATTCAACATTATCAAAATAAACAATGTTGAATATTGATTAAATGCGTACTGCCTGGCAAGCAACTTCTATATCTTATAGTTACTTAATTTTATTATTGCAGTTTTGTTTTACATTTCCCGAATTTCTTTAATATGCTTCAATGTTGTTTGGGTCAATGCTTTAATTTTCTCAAAATCGAAATTGCCAGCTTCATCCTTTACCATTAACTTTGAACCCATTCCTACGCAATAAGCCCCGGCACTAAACCATTTTTTTAGATTATCAAACTCAGGCGAAACACCTCCCGTAGGCATTATGCTGGTCCAGGGTTGAGGACCGCTGATGGCTTTAATAAAATTAGGTCCGTAAGTGCTTCCAGGAAATAACTTGACCACTTCACAGCCCAATTCCTCTGCCTGACCAATCTCAGTCAAAGTACCACAACCAGGACTGTATAGAGCCTTTCTTCTATTGCAGACAAAAGCTACATCTTTTCTTAAGGATGCTGACACAATAAAATTGGCTCCTAACTGGAGGTAAAGTGAAGCTGTTCCCTGATCTGTTATTGAACCGACCCCCAGAATCATTTCTGGAAGTTCTTTAATGCAAAATTTATTTAGTTCACCAAAAACTTCATGAGCATAATCACCTCGATTAGTAAATTCCAATAATCTTGCACCACCAACATAACAAGCAGTTACCACCTGTTTGCAAACCTCCAAGTCGGGATCGTAAAAAAGTGGCACCATTCCCTGCTCTGCCATTTTCTGAGCTACTTGTATTCTTGTAAATTTTGCCATTAATATTTTAAGTTTATGTTTACATTTATGAAAATGGAAATTGCCAGTAAGTACTAAGACAAAATTTTACCATTTTCCATTTCATCACCTGCTAACCCGTCCACTTGCATCACCACTTAATAGTTTTTCTACTTCTTCCACCGTCACCAAATTAGCGTCGCCATAGATGGTATGCTTCAGGCAAGATGCAGCCACTGCAAAGTTAAGTGCTTTTTGATCATCATTTGGATTCGTCAATAAACCATAGATCAAACCACCCATAAAGCTGTCGCCTCCTCCTACCCGATCAACAATGTGGGTAATTTCATAGCTGGGTGCTTTGTAAAGCGTTTTGCCATCATACAAAACACCAGACCAGGTATTGTGAGAAGCACTGATAGAACCTCTTAGCGTCGTAATCACTTTTTTGGCTCGGGGAAACATTTCCATTAATTGTTTCAAAACAGAAAGGTAGGATTCCGGATCAACCGAATGACCATGCGTCACGTCTACCCCTTCAGGGTGCAAACCAAAATGTTTTTCAGCATCTTCTTCATTTCCTAATATGACATCACAACCTGCCACTAATTCAGGCATAACATCACCAGGGGCTTTACCATACTTCCACAGTTTTTTTCGGTAGTTCAAATCAGTAGAAACAGTGATGCCCATTTTGTTAGCCATCTGAATAGCCTCTAGGCAAGCATCTGCTGCGCCCTGAGAAATGGCGGGAGTAATACCCGTCCAATGAAACCATTGGGCGTCTTTAAAAACCGACTCCCAATCAATCATGCCTGCCTCTATAGTCGCCATAGCTGAATGAGCCCGATCGTACACTACTTTACTGCCTCTGCTCACTGCCCCTATTTCTAAAAAGTAAATACCCAGTCGTTCACCACCCCGAATTATTTTATCCGTGTTGACTCCTCGTTTGCGCATTTCCATTAGAGCACAATCTCCGATATCGTTTTGAGGAAGCCTGGTAATGAAATCTACGGGTACCCCATAGTTGGCTAGCGATACTGCAACGTTACTTTCTCCACCTCCATAGATTGCTTCAAACGAGTTGGCTTGTGAAAAACGCTTGAATCCCGGAGGCGTCAAGCGAAGCATTATTTCTCCAAAAGTTACCACTTTTTTCATAAGTGTAATTTGATTGTTAATTTATAACGGTTAAAAAAAAGGTTATGAGAAAGCTAATCCTCCGTTAATATCAAAGTTGGCTCCTGTAATAAACGAGCTATTATCAGAAGCTAAATAAACTACTAAATCTGCAACCTCGTCAGCCCTACCTTCTCTTCTTACTGGAGTCTTACCAGCAACTATTGTTCGTACCTCATCTTTTGTAAAGTCATCATGAAATTTCGTAGCAATCATTCCAGGACAAAGTGCATTTACTCTAATTCCTTTGGGTCCGAGCTCTTTTGCCATGGCTCTGGTAAAGGTAGTGACAGCTCCTTTAGAAGAAGCGTATAATGAAGATCCGCCACCACCACCGTCTCTCGCTGCCAGAGAAGAAAGGTTGATGATTGAGGAACTTTCAGCCATTAAGGGTTCAAATGCTTGCATTACAAAAACGATAGACTTAAAATTCACATTCATAACTAAGTCATAAAATGATTCATCGAATTCTTTTAATGTTTTTCGAGCAAAAAGACCTCCTGCATTGTTTACTAAAATATGAACCTTTTTACCAAAAGCCTTAATTGTTTTTGCCTTTAAACTCTTTATACCTTTTAGACTAGAGACATCCGCTTTAACCATAATAGCTTTCCCTCCGAAAGATTCTATTTCTTTTACGGTTTCCTTCGCTCCAGCTCTAGAACTATTATAATTCACAACTACTTCAGCACCTTCTTTGGCTAATTTCACGGATATGGCTCTACCAATATCTCTACCACCTCCAGTGACTACTGCTACTTTGCCTTTAAATTTACTCATCACTTTTTCTATATAGGAAGTTGTTTTGCAATGCTCTTATCACCTACACCTTCCCTACCGTTAAGCAGGTTCAGTTTCTAGCATCATTGCAAAACAACTTCAGGTTTTAAAATTAAATCCCTAATGCTTGACCACCACCAACTTGGATTGTTTCCGCGGTTAAGAATGAGGCATCTTTACTAGCTAAGAAAGAAACAACGCCCGCAACATCTTCTGGTTGGCCTAATCTTCCTAGCATAATGTTATTGGCCCAAGAAGCAAAAACTTCTGGTTTGGTTGATTTAATTTGCTGATGAAATGCGGTGTCAATTGTACCCGGAGATACTGCGTTTACTCTGATCCCGTATTCCGCTAAATCTTTTGCTAATGCTCTCGTAATTGTTTGAACTCCAGCTTTAGATGTTCCATAAATTCCAGCACCAGGTCCTCCTGCATTCCATGCTGCATTAGACGTATAGTTAATGATGGTAGGATGGTCTCCCTTTTTAAGAAAGGGTATTGCTGCTCTTGAAGCGAAAAAAACAGAGTCTAGGTTTAATGCCATTACAGCTCTGTAAAACTCTGTTGTCATTTCTTCAAATCTAGATCTTCCACCTAGTCCTCCTGCATTATTTACAAGCACATCAATTTTTCCATATTTTTCACCAATCTTGGTGATGTTTGCAGTTACCGCTTCTTCCTTTGTAACATCAAATCCGCAATATTCAGCTTTAATTCCTTCTGCCACAAGTTCTTCAACTCTTTTAGCTCCTGCTTCATCTTGAATACCATTTAATACTACAGTAAATCCATCTTTACCTAATCTTTTTGCTACTTCAAAACCAATTCCACCAGTGGCACCAGTTACTATAGCTACTTTTCCTGTTAATTGCATATTTTATAAGTTTAATAAAAAATTTATTTGTTCTAAAAAACGCAAGCTAAATATTTCAATCGAGCCGACATATTATTTTATAATTATTATTGATGACTTAAGGTTTTAATGGTTCTATTTTCGGGCAAAATACTAAGAGTGAGACCACGACAATTGCTGCTAAAGCTGCTCCAATTACGAATGCAGGGAAATAATTACCTCCAGCAGTTAACCATGGAATAAAATATAACAAAAATCCTCCCATAAGTTTAGCCGCCATACCTGCAATCCCTGAAAGAGTACCTACCGTTTTACCACTGTATAAATCACTTGGTAATGTTTGTATATTTCCAATTGCAGTTTGAAATCCAAAAAGAATAGCAGCCATAATTAAAACTGCAGCTACGGGGCCTCCTGGATTTGCCAGACCCAATAATGCAGGTAGCATGATCAGACATCCCAGAATGATTACAAACTTTCTTGTCTTGTTTACCGTCCAGCCAACTTTCAGTCTATTTTGGGCAAGTAGTCCTCCAAACCAAGCACCAACCATTGCCCCTACGTATGGCACCCATGCGTAAATTCCAACATTTTTTACATCCATACCATATACTTCCATCAGGTATCCAGGTATCCAAAAAACAAATAGCCACCAGATTGGATCAATCGCTGCGGAAGCTATGATAACGCCCCAACTTTCTCTGTGCTTCAACAGTTCACCTGTAGTTGGATTATAACCATCATCGTAAGTGCCATCCTCATTAATATCTTGATTTTTCTGACCAGAGAGTATGTAACTTCTTTCTTCTTCCGATAGCCACGGATGTTCTTTAGGTGGAGACTTTACTAAATACATCCATGGTATCAACCAGAGAAAACCTAGTAGCCCAATACTAATAAATATCCATTGCCAATTCATATAGACAGACATTAAGGAAATGATAGGAAAAGCAATCATTCCACCAATCGCGGCACCAGAGTTAAATATACCCTGCGCAAATGCCCGCTCTTTCGTTGGAAACCATTCCGCATTTCCTTTAGCAGCTCCAGGCCAGTTGCCAGCTTCTGCAACTCCCAGAATAGATCTAAAAATAGCAAAACTCGTAACTCCTTTGGCTAATGCATGAAGCAAAGTAGCTATCGACCAGACTCCGATGGATAATGCAAACCCTAACCTTGTCCCAATCCAATCAAATATTTTTCCGAAAATAGCTTGTCCAAATGCATAAGAAAGCAAAAACACGATAGAAATATTCGTATACAATTGTTTGTGCCCATCTAAGCTCATCTCAGGATAAAGCTCTTTGAATATATCAGGCCATAGAATATTAAAAGAAGTCCTATCAATATAATTTATAATGGTTGCTGAAGCAATCAGTATTACTACCCACCATCTTAGTCCTTTTATCTTCATTTTATATTGTTTAAATTCATCACGAATATGCTATCTGCCATTATTTTTCTAAACTATTTTCCGTTAACTCCATCAATCAATGAAGTTATTTTAAAATGGGGGTTGAAATTAGTTGTAAGCGCTTCGTTTTCAAGAGGAAGCTCCATTTTTTTTTCGTAGCCATCGCTACGGGGAAAAAAATTAGCTGAAATATTGGAAATCAATGGCTTGCAAATAAATCATCTATCTGTTTTAAAACAACTTCAATATAAAAAATCTTCCCGCGCGGGGCTGAAGACATCAATTAATTGTCCATCCTTTACGCAAGTACAACCATGCATTACCATTGGCGGAATATAATACGAATCACCTCCTTTAATCGTTTTAACTTGGTCGCCAATAGTCATTTTAAATTCCCCACTGGCAACGTAGGTCACCTGCGAGTGATGGTGATTGTGCATATCACCAACGCCACCAGCTTTGAAGTCTGCGATTACTAACATGATCTTATCGTCATGTCCCTGAATTTGTCTCCGTAATAACGGATTTACTTGTTCCCATTCCGCATCTTCTTTAAAGAAAAATTCTTTACTTGCTTTTATCATAATTTTATTTTTTATTAAATTTTACAGCTCTAAGATTTCTATTTTCATTCAAATACACTGACTAATGAAAGCCATAGACTGTTCTATTTCCTTTTTAATTATTGAAATTTTTTAAATTACTTTCGATTGACAATCTTACTCCTTTATATTTACCAGAATTTTCATTCTCTTCTTTTTAAGAAGATGCATAAATATTAAAAGATCAATATTATCCAAGCATTTACTTCGGTGGCGTACCTGGACCTACCGTAGCTTCTTGAAACCATACTTCCGTGTAACAACCGTTTTCATATTGCTTAGCGATATCACCACCATAGGTTTCTGCACCTGCGCACCAAACCATATTCTTTTCAGGAGCTTTCCCATTCGTTTGGTTATAGGCACCTTGCTTGAAATAATTCAATTCTCCTTTATAGGCAGTGGCTTGTTCTGTTCCATCTTGTCCTATGGGCACAAACATTTTCATGACCTGTGCGGGGATTTCTGATCGATTTACATATTCAGATGAGATAAGGTTTTTAGTAAAAGTTTTCGTTTCATGTTTATCACTTTTAAATGTGAGATACATGATACCCTGATATACATTTACTTCATAACTGAACTCTTCCCCTAACTCTATACCATCTGCAGGTTCAGCAGGATAGTCATTTTTGCTTGTTCCAATGACCGACATATCATGTCCCCAAACTGCGGTAGAGTAATCCCATCTTTTTGAATTGTTACCTTTTGTATTGATTTAATAAAAAAAAAAAACAGATCCTTTACTTTGGCCCGGAAATTTCTTATAAAATATTTTTAAAGGTTCATTTTCATGTCCTTCTCCACTATGAATCTGCCCAACCACTGTTGAGTAAGACGCCGCAACTCGGGCATCGCCAGAAGTAGAAACTTGCATGACTTTACAAGAACCAGTTAATTTCCCCCCTTGTTCAGGCGTCCATTCCCTTTTTTCCTGTAACTCGGTTCTCGTGTTACTCGAGTTTTTTGAAGTGACTCCAGAGTTTGGTGTTTTATAGACGACCCAACGCTTTGTGCCATCAATTACGGTGTAGAAAAAGTCTTTGTGTTCGTACTTAGTGAGATCGTCTACATTCGTTCCATCTCCCATTAATATCTTAAATTTATCCATAAAAGGAATGACCTCATTAGGATAAACTACTTTTTTACTTAAACCATCATTAGCTTGGAAGTACCCTGCGTTCGATATAGCATCATCGCTAATATGGATACTTCCTGATTTAAACCAAACTTCAGCATAGTTTCCATCCGCATATTGTTTTTGAACATCACCACCGTGGGTTTCAGCACCAGCACACCAGACTTTGTTTACTTTAGGATCTTTCCCATTAGTTTGATTGTAACAGCCTAGCTTGAAAAACAGCCCCTCACCTGCGTAAGCATTTTCTCGCTCTACTCCATCCTGACCAATTGGCACAAACAAATTTTGAACTTGCTTAGGCATATCAGCCTTTGTCGTGTATTCTGATTTGACTAAATTTTTTGTAAATGATTTGGTTTCATGTCCCTCACTCATGAATTTCAAACTCATAATATTATCCTTCACCACTACTTCATAACTCAATTCTTCTCCTAATTCAATCCCATCTTCTGGTTCTGGTGGAAAATCAGTTGGAGTTGTTCCCACAACAGACATATCATAGCCCCAAATTGGATAGGAATAATCCCATCTTCCAGAATTGTCATCACCGGCGGTATTGATTTCATAATTCCAAAAAACAGAACCTTTTTTATGTCCTGGAAATTTTTTGTAAAATAATTTAAACGGTTCGTTTTCATGTCCATCTGCGCTATGAATCTGTCCAATGACTACCGAGTACGATGCTGCCACCCGAGGATCACCCGTAGCAGAAACATTCATTACTTTGCAAGTACCCGTTAGTTTAGCTTCCGTCATAGGCAACCATTTTTTCAATTGGGCTAATTCCGTTCTTGTATTATTGGAAGTTCCATGGGTATTTCCGGCATTAGGTGTTTTAAAAACTACCCAATCTCTTTCCCCATCCTTTGTAGTATAGAAGAAATCTTTCTGCTCAAATCTGATTGCTTGACCAGCATTTGAACCATCGCCTAATATTAAGTTCCAATGATCGAAAAATGAAATTACATCACTTGGATAAATGGTTTTTTGAGCAACTTTTTTATTAGAATCCTTGCTAGTATTGGAACAGCTATTTAATACCAAAAAAACGCTGAGGGCAAAAAATGCTGTTAATAAAGTAGTAGTATTTTTATTCATATTTTTGATTTCAATGGGTTACATTTTTCCCCATATTACGAAGTACACGGTATAAAATAATGCGGGCAAAAATCAATAACAACCCCAATCCTGTTTTCAGTAAAGGACTTGCTTTTTGAGTATTCATAAGTTTTTTTTATTAACCAAAACCATAATTACATTGTAACATAAATTTATTTGCTTTTTGAATATGTCTTTTCGCCTCACTCTTCGTCACGTCCTCACCTTGATAGCTATCGCTATCAGATTCCGGGCGTTTCTCGATTGACACTAAAACTCATTATCCAAAATTTCAAC
>JBGCFY010000033.1:0-122964 GCA_045110315.1 Saprospiraceae bacterium | reverse complement strand
TAAATTTATTTGCTTTTTGAATATGTCTTTTCGCCTCACTCTTCGTCACGTCCTCACCTTGATAGCTATGGCTATCAGATTCCGGGCGTTTCTCGATTGACACTAAAACTCATTATCCAAAATTTCAACTAACTTATGTTACCGTGTACTAAGTAATGGTATCGCTTAAATAAGCTTCAAATTTGAGTGATTATTTATGCACGAGGTATTCAATATTGAGCGGGTGTAAATCTATTCTAGTAAGAACCAATTGAGCTGACGGTGGAAGCAATTAATATAATTCGACGGTAAAGTGATAAAATCTTGCATCTCTAGCCTTTTTAAAGGATATTTGTAGTTCAAATAAAACTTAAGTTGATAGACTAATCATTTTATTAAATGGTTTGAATGACTTTTGAGCTGCTGCTGAGTTGAAAAGCCTCGCAGAAGTCCAGATTCATGCTAATCTATTTTAAAAAAATAACGAGTTAACAGTTTGAGGCTTTATAAATGGACATTTTTGAAGAAATGCTAGAAATAAAGTGGATTTTATTTCCATTTAAAGAATAAAATCCCGAGATTTGCGTCACTTTTGACGAGTCTAAAGATATTCATAACTTATTATAAACCAAAGAATAGCAATGAGAAAAGCTGATTTAGTTGCAGCAATTTCAGAGAAAACGGGTGTTCCAAAGGTAGACGTACTAGTCGCATTGGAAACATTCTTTAAAGAGGTCAAGAGCTCTTTGTCTGATGGTGAAAACGTATATATTAGAGGATTTGGTAGCTTTGTAGTAAAAAAGAGAGCCAAAAAAATTGGTCGACATATAAAGAAAAATGAAGCGATAGAAATTCCTGAGCATTTTATTCCGGCTTTCAAACCGGCTAAAATCTTTGTAGATCAAGTTAAAACTCAGGTAACATCGATGCCAGAGGAAGAAATAAACAACTTAGATTAAGCGCAATGTCTAGACAACAACTTTTTGTGGTTGGTACTGCTATCTTTTTATTCTTGGGACTTTACTTTGGTTGTAATACCAAGCCGCAAGAACAAAAGATTGTAGAAAAAGCAAGGTCGCTTACGTTGGAGAGCACAGACGTAAAAAGTTTGGTTCGCAACGCTAAAGATAGTTTGAGTGTCGCAGAAAGATCGGAAGTAATGACCGTAGAAGCTGCACTCAATGCCGCAAAGTCAGATGCTGATAAAGTCGAACAGTTCAAATTATTATCCCAGAAATGGTATCAATTTGGCAACGCAGCGGTAGCAGGACATTATGCGGAGGAAATTGCAACGATTGAAAATACGGAACAAGCATGGTCCATCGCTGGAACTACTTATTCCATCGCGGTGCAACGTACAAAAGTTGAAAAGATTCGTGAGTTTTGTGCTAATCGAGCGATTCGTGCTTTCGAAAATGCAATTTCGATTAATCCTACAAATACAACACATCAAGTTAATTTAGCGTTGTGTTACACGGAATATCCACTGAAAGAAAACCCCATGAAGGGAATTCAGATGTTGTTAGAATTGAATAAAAAAGATCCTAAGAATATTTCGGTGCTCAATACACTTGCTCGCTTAGGTTTACAAACGGGACAATACGAAAAAGCAGCCAAACGGCTAGAAGTCGTCCTAAGCCTAGATGCTAATAATCAAAAAGCGACTTGCTTGCTCGCGCAAGCTTACCAAGGACTTGGAAATACAGACAAAGCAGCAGCATTCAATAATAAATGCCAGTTGCTTCAACAAAAATAAAACCTTACTTGTTAAGGACTTTATAAATAAAATTTTTAAATTTAAAACAATATTAATATGCCTTGTGGAAAAAAGCGTAAACGTCATAAGATTTCAACGCACAAGCGTAAGAAAAGACTACGCAAGAATAGACATAAAAAGAAAAATAAATAATTAAGAATATTATTTTTCCCGAGTCGCTTGGCTGTTGCATATACTGCAACGTTGCTATTGGCACTCGTTTTGTACTTATATAAAAAGATCAGCATATAATTAAATCAGTGATTCGCGCATTGATTTTATATGCTGATCTTATTTGATATTTAATACTACTTTACTTTTACAACTATAGGCCTCTTATCGGGTTGCTACTAACTCTAGCAATAGTTCCTCTTTTACGTACTCGCACATATTCTAACCTGCAAGTTTTCTAAAACTTGTCAATGTATAATCTGTCTACTTATGCAGAAAGCGTCGAGTGTCCCATCCACACCTAAAAAAGGAGGAAATACAGATACGAAAGAATTAATCATCAATTCAACCCCTTCGGAAGTTGAAATAGCATTGCTTGAAAATTCTAAATTGGTAGAATTACACTATCAACAAACGAATACCAATTTTACGGTAGGTGATATCTTTGTCGGAAAAATCCGCAAATTGATGCCTGGGCTGAACGCCGCCTTCGTCGATATTGGTCATAAAAAGGATGCTTTTCTGCATTACACGGATCTTGGTCCAAAATTGAGATCACTACTCAAGTACACCGAAGGAGCAATGTCTGGAAAAATTAACACGCATAGCTTAGACAACTTCGAGCTAGAACCAGAAATTATCAAAACGGGTAAAATCGATCAAGTCTTAAATAAAAAGGCACCGATTCTCGTGCAAGTCTTGAAAGAACCAATCTCGACCAAAGGACCACGCCTGAGTTGTGAAATGACTATTCCTGGAAGATATCTTGTACTCACTCCATTTTCAAATGTGGTTGCCGTTTCGAAGAAAATAGCGAACGCCGAAGAAAGACAACGGTTGAAAGTATTAGTAGAAAGTATTAGACCCAAGAATTTTGGTCTGATTGTAAGAACTGCCGCAGAAGGAAAGAAAGTTGCTGATTTGCACGAAGAACTCATCATCATGATGGAAAAGTGGGCGAGTATTTTTAAGCAATTGCATAAAGCGAACGCGCCCGTCAAGCTGTTGAGTGAATTAGATAAAGCTTCTAGTATTCTTCGAGATATCCTGAATGATTCTTTCAATCGAATTGTAGTTAACGACAAAGAGCTTTTTCTCAACGTTAAAACTTTCATGGCTGGGATTTCTCCTGAGCAGGTGAAAATTGTAAAATTACACCGATCAAGCAAATCTATTTTTGAAAATTATGGTATCTCTAGACAGATAAAATCATCTTTTGGTAAAACGGCAACGATGCCGAGTGGTGCTTATTTAGTAATTGAACATACGGAAGCGATGCACGTCGTTGATGTTAATAGTGGACATAAAGTAGTAAAAGGAGATCAAGCCAAAGCAGTGCTGGATGTCAACATGGAATCTGCCGCAGAAATTGCCCGACAGTTGCGCTTGAGAGATATTGGAGGAATTATTATCGTCGATTTTATCGACATGCGCGTTGCCGATCATCGCCGACTCTTAGTGAAGTCAATGAAAGATTTCATGAAAAAGGATCGTGCACAACACACTATTCTACCTTTAAGTAAGTTTGGACTGATGCAAATTACTCGACAAAGAGTAAGACCAGAAGTTAATATCAATACGGCAGAAGTTTGCCCATCGTGTAACGGTACGGGGAAAATTAATGCTTCAATTTTATTAACAGATGATATCGAACGAGATTTAGAATTTATCGTCCAGTCTCGACCTCACGCTAAATTGAGCTTATTAGTCCATCCTTACATCGAAGCTTACTTGACGAAAGGTTGGAAAAGTAAACAAAAGCAGTGGTACCTCAAATACTGGAAATGGATTAAAGTAATGGGCGATGCTAATGTTGCAATCACAGAATATCGATTCTATGATGATAAGCAAGATGAAATTAGATTGAACTAAAATCAAAAGATCAATTACCAAGGAAAGCTGGAGATTAGGTCTGTTACCAACTCGGATAACGAGAATTTTGGACAGGCACAATCTCCAGCTCTACAACTTGTCAAGCTACAGCTTAGTAGCAAAAAAATAAACATCGGGAAGGTGTTTTTTCGTTTTTTCATTTCTTTTAACTTTACGGAGAGGTCTTGCCGTGGCAATTACTTGAGGCACTTAGTACACAAGGTATTTAGTCAAGCTGAAATATATAGTTCACCGTGAAGATAAGTTTATTTTTAAACAACTTTTATTTGTGTTAGTACTTAAGTAGCAAAGCACAATTTAATGGCAATTTAATTCTGCGAACTACTTAAATGCACAGGGTAAAAAATAAATGCCAGTCTTGAGCCTTTCTAAGCACTTTCTTATTACCCCTTTAGATTGGGGACTCGGTCACGCTACTCGCTGCATTCCCATTATTCGTACGTTACTCGCAGAAAAACAAACGGTATCTATTGCGACGGACGGTGGTTCTTTACAATTGTTAAAAGAAGAATTTCCGACATTACGCTTTTTCAAATTACCCTCGTATCGAATTAAATATCGTTGGGAAAATATGGTCTTTAATATGGCTTTGCAAATGCCTCACATTTTGCGAACAATCTGGCAAGAACATCGTGCCATCCAAAAAATAGTATCCTCGGAAGGTATTGACGTCATTATTTCTGATAATCGATTTGGTTGTTACCACACTACTACGCATAATATTTTTCTAACGCACCAACTCAACATCAAAGCGCCTCATCAACTACTCGAAAAAGTAATCGCCTGGGGAAATCATTTCTGGATAAAACGATTCGATGAATGTTGGGTACCCGACGTGGAAAAAGAAGCGCTGAGTCTGGCAGGAGAATTATCTCACGGAACAACTTTTAAGAGACTCCGTTACCTCGGTCCTTTGTCTCGAATGACGAAGTATCCAACTGCTCTTGCTTACGATTTGGTCGTCGTACTTTCTGGTCCCGAACCACAAAGAACTTATCTGGAAACCCTTGTCCTCAATCAACTTCCTGCGCTAAAACTTAATGCTTGCATCGTACAAGGTAAAGCTGAACTTTCAAAAGCACCATATTTTAAAAACAATATTCAAATCTACCCTTACTTGACGAGCGAAGCTTTAAATGATTTAATGCTGAGCGCAAAGTTGATTCTTTGTCGCTCGGGATATAGTACTATGATGGATTTAGCAAAACTGGAGAAAAAAGCTTTGCTTGTACCAACGCCAGGGCAAACAGAGCAAGAGTACTTAGCTCGTTATTTTTGTGAACGAAAGTGCTTCCTTTACCGAAAGCAGAAGGACTTAAATCTCGCCGAAGACTATACGGCTGCCCTAACATTTTCTGGTTTGTCGGAAGGTCAAGAGATCACATCGCAACTGAGCAAAATTATCAAAGAGACCATTAAAGGGTAGATTTTTCTTGAAGAGGAGTTGATTAGCTAAACCTACTTACTTTTTTTTATTGAATTGATTCATGGTAAAAGTGACTCCAATGGTCGCAAAACTTTTAATCATTTCGCCTGCTTCTTTCAAAAGGGGAGATAATTTTTCCATTTCTTCTGTAGACCATTTTCCCAATACAAAATCGACTTGTCTACCTTTCGAAAAGCTGTCGCCAATGCCGAAGCGAATTCGAGGATATTTATTATGCCCCAGTACTTGGTTGATGTCCTTCAGCCCATTATGCCCTCCGTCACTACCTTTGGCGCGTAAGCGTAGACTACCAAAAGGTAAGTTAAGGTCATCAACGACGATGAGGAAATTGTCATTTTGAATTTTTTTCTTTTGCATCCAATATCGAAGTGCCTTACCACTACGATTCATAAATGTGGAAGGTTTAAGCAAAATAATGGTTCGACCTTTGTGCTTGAATTCGGCTAAATCGCCAAGCGTATCATTCTTAAAACTTACCCCCGCATCGGCAGCTAATTGATCTAAAACTTCAAAACCGATGTTGTGTCGAGTCTGATCATATTCGGCGCCCATATTGCCTAAGCCAACAATTAAAAATTTCATAGGATCTTCTAGTTCTGCTTTGGTATCATTAAAAAGATTGAAAAATCGTTGTAGCCAATTCATGACATTAAAATTTGAAATTAAAGCGACAAGCTTCGTCGTTTTACGATTTGAAGAACAAATTTAAACTACTTAAGTACGAATACAAATTAAATGACTTATTAACTTGCCTCATTGCTACTCAAAGTCTTTTAGAGCTAAACCTTAGGAAGACTTTCCTGCCTCATCACGTGATACTATTTTATGGCGAATTAATTTTTTAACGCAGTAAGTATCGAAAATAAGGCTACAAAAAGAAGCATTAGTCATAGTAATTGCTCTATTGAAGACTTGCGGCAACAAGTTCAAGTTTCGATGGTAGAAAGTCATACTGAAATGTGAAGCAACGGAAACTCATAGGAAATAGGAGCTTCCGTTGCTACTCGTCGGAAAGATGCTAGTGTTTGCAGACCGTGAAAGTCCGCAGATTCGTTTCCAAAGCTGTTGCTCATCCAATGGTGAATTAAGTCTTAGCTGTGGAGTGAAATTGTGTTGTTGTAGTGTTTTTTGTAATTGTCCCTTGATAAAATGAACGGTAAAGGAGGGAAATGTGGGGAGTGATTAATTGGTGTAGTATAGAATTGAACTACTTGAGTGTTGTTTTAAGCTAAAAGAAGTTGTGTTTGTGTTAACTTCTAAAGATAAGATAAGTTGATTTTTGCTAGCATCAAAGTTTTTTTTAGAAATCAAAGTCCTTAAATCCGATTCTTGTGACGGTACATTTAGCTAAAGAACGACACTCGGTTTGATATCTAAAAAAAGGCCAAGTATAAAACTTTTGTTTTTAGCTATTAAACAGCTACTTTTTTTGTTATTATATAAATAAAACTACTTTGATGTAACGATATTTTTAGGCACTAAGCTAAAAAAAACTTAGTTTTTTACTTAAAAATCAGAGCACTAACTTTAATTCTAGTACTTTTGAGTCTTCTAATGTAAGGTTGAGTTTTCCTATTTCTGCGCAATTCAAGTTTGGAAGCGATTCGTCGTGAAGGTACTGGATACATGGCAGAATGGAACTTAGCGCTGCATTTTTTTGTTAACCGATTAAGAGCATTGGATTGATATGTCGATATATATTCGAGATAGTATTAATTTTCTTTCTAAACTTAGTTTTTTGCGCTTGTGGAATGCGTGCAAGCTGATCACATCTTTTTATGTGACAAAGTACTTGCAACGTCCGGTACAGTGGGGAAAACCGATGACCGTATCTATAGAGCCTACGACCGCTTGTAATTTACGCTGCCCTGAATGTCCAAGTGGTTTGAGATCTTTTAGTCGCCCTACGGGCAATTTGAAAGAAGATTTTTTTCGGAAAACGATTGGTGAGTTACACCGAGAATTAATCTACTTGATTTTTTATTTTCAAGGAGAACCCTATATTAATCCTAAGTTTTTAGAAATGGTTCGTTTCGCTCGTGCAAAAGGAATTTATACCATTACTTCAACAAATGGGCATTTTCTCAACGATGAGAATGCAAAGAAAACAATCGAATCAGGTTTGGATCGCTTGATTATTTCCGTAGATGGTACAACGCAAGAAGTTTACGAAAATTACCGAAAGGAAGGAAAGCTAGAGAATGTTTTAATGGGAGCGCGAAATGTGGTAAAGTGGAAAAAAAAGATGAAATCTGCTACGCCACATATTATTTTTCAGTTTTTAGTCGTTCGTCCTAATGAACATCAAATTCCAGAGATTTACAAACTCGCTAAATCCATTGGTGTTGACGAAGTGAAGCTGAAAACAGCACAGGTCTACGATTACGCCCAAGGAAACCCTTTAATTCCAACCATTGAAAAATACGCTCGGTACAAGCAAGACAGCGACGGCGTATATCACGTTAAAAACGAATTACTCAACCATTGCTGGAAGTTGTGGCATTCTTGTGTCATTACCTGGAACGGATTGGTCGTTCCTTGCTGTTTTGATAAAGATGCAAGTCATAAATTAGGCGATTTGAAAGAAAAATCATTTGTGGAGATTTGGCAAGGTCAACAATATCAGAGTTTTAGAACGGCTTTGCTAAATGGTCGGGATAAAATTGACATTTGTACAAACTGTACCGAAGGTTGTAAGGTGTGGGCGAGTTAATGGCCTGTAATTCAATTGTTTGTATTGGCTTTATTTAAGACATATAAAATAAATGCATAATGCGAAAACGAGAAAAACGGACAAAAGTGTAAAAGTTTTTTGAATTTTCCAAAAAAAAGGGCTATTTTTGTTTTTCCAGACTTGTTAAAGTTCTCGGAGATCTAAATCTAATCCCGAATAACTATATATTAAGATATTTAAACATACTGTGAGAAGTTTGTGTGTAGTATTTAAAAAGTAACTTGTAAGAGAGTTTATGAGTTTCCTTGCGACTTTTGTCCTTTATTAAATCTAACTCAACTTTGGAGCTAAACCCTGCACGGTTATATTGTCTGCTGATGCAACGACAATAAGCAACCAACGTCTCCAACGTTCAGCTATATTTGTTTTAGACAGATTTTACAAAGAAATTCAGGACAGTTAATGCCTATTAAACAAAATATTCAACTTGTTTTGTCATTAAAGTCAAAGCTCTTAAGAGGGGCTGCACGCAGTAGAAGTCCGCTATATAAACAGAAAAAAGGAACTCGTACTTCTCCTGTAGAAAAACCTATAGAGAATCACAATTTGGTTAAATTCCTCGAAAAAACAGCGAAATGACTTACAAAACTATTTTCACAGGCCGACTAGAATTTGGTAATGCCAGAAGCTACGACAAGGTGCTTAAAATGTATCAGCACCGAGTGGAGAACTATTACAAATCGGATGTCTTACTCAACGAAGAAGATATCTTCGATCAGGAAGCTTCTTGTCTAAACGTACCCCGATACATCACTCAAGGTTCTGAGAAAAGCTGGAAAAATACTTACAGCTTGCTAGAGTATATTGCTCAATTTGCGGTATCTGGTAACTTAGTAGCTTGGATGACGGAAGAAGGAAAAATACTTCATCATGGTATCGTAGAACCTCAGAGTGATAAAGTAGCGGTACAGCAATTCCTTAAAGGGAAAAAATTGCTCAAAGAGAAAGGTAAAGAATCGGAAGCGATGGAAGCACTTAATCGTGCCATCGAAAAATACGAAAGACATGCACAAGCATACGAGCGTAGAGGTCAAGTAAATTTCTTACTTAAAAACTACGAAGATGCAGTATATGATTATAGCAAAAGTATTGATATCTCTGCAGGAAATCCCGAGCCCTATTTTGGGAGAGCAACCGTACATGTGCTAAACGGAGACCTTGATGCTGCTATCGACGATTTTGCACAAGCAGTTAAAAAATCTATTCCATTACAAAATATTTACTGGAAATCTCGTCGCTTTAAAGGAGAGTGCTTGATGAAGAAAGAAGATTATGCTGGTGCTTTGCAAGACTTTAAATTCTTTACTAAAAGAAATTTCAAAGCGGATAATCCTAACTTACTTTGGAAAAGACAATGCTTTTATAACTATGGTATTTGTTTAATGAAAACAGAAGCTTACGTAGAAGCAGTAGAAGCTTTCCAAGAGTGTATCAACCTCACCCAAGGAAATGATAATATTCCAGATGGCGACAAGTGGATGCATTTGGGAACTTGTAAGGAAAAAGCAGGTAAGACTGGTTTCTTAAAGGCTTGGAAAAAAGCGGTTGAACTTGGTTCTACTGGAGCAAAAATGATTTTGAAAAATCGAAAATAAAAATAGCGTTGCTATTTCAAAGATAGTGTATGACAAAAGCTACCAATCGGTACTATTTTTAATACGCACTTAACTTAAAAAGCTCATTGGTTGTTAAACTAATGAGCTTTTTTTTTGTCTAAAAAGTAAACAACAACTACTCGGAGTAACATGATGGATATTATACAGATGAAAGATTGGGGATTAGGATTAAATCCCGGTAAAACGTTATTAATCGCGGGACCTTGCAGCGCGGAAAACGAACAGCAAGTCATGGATTCGTCCTTAGGCGCTGCCCAAGCAGGAGCGAACCTTTTGCGAGCTGGGATTTGGAAGCCAAGAACAAGACCCAATTCCTTCGAAGGACGAGGAGCAGCGGCATTGCCTTGGGTCAAATCAGCTAGTGCGGCAACTCAAATTCCATGTACCGTAGAAGTGGCAAATGCACGGCACGTCGAAGCAGCACTCCGAGCAGCGGTTGATGTTTTGTGGATTGGTGCTAGAACGACGGTTAACCCTTTTGCGGTGCAAGAATTAGCTGATGCTTTGCAAGGCGTAGATATTCCAGTCTTAATTAAAAATCCAATTAATCCTGACGTTGAACTTTGGATTGGTGCGGTCGAGCGTTTTTGGCATGCAGGTATTAAAAAAATAGCAGCTATTCACCGTGGGTTTTCGGTGACGAAGTCGGCACCGTATCGCAATCTACCGATGTGGGAAATCCCCATTGAATTACAAAGAAGGTTAAAAAAGCTAGAAGTTATTTGTGATCCTAGTCATATTTGTGGTCGCCGAGATTTACTCTTATCCGTATCTCAAAAATCACTAGATCTGAATTTTGACGGATTGATGATTGAAACGCACATCAATCCCGACGAAGCACTAAGCGATGCACAACAGCAACTTACGCCATCAGGACTACAGACCTTAATGAATGCGCTGATCAAACGACAGTCGGTTGGAGAAAACCCTGATTTTTTGGCTAATCTGGAAGCACTGCGGGTAGATATAGATAGCTTAGATCGAGATTTGATCGAATTGTTAGCAAAAAGAATGGAAGTAGCGCAAGAAATCGGTCGGTACAAACGAGAAAATGGCGTAACTATTTTACAGATGAATCGCTGGTCTAATATTTTTGATAATCGAGTAAAGGCAACCATTGATGCTGGCTTAAGTGAAGATTTTGCCCAAGCTTTTATTCAATGTATTCACAAAGAGTCCATTCACCAACAAACGAGCGTGATGAACGAGAAAAAAATGTCTTAATTTGTATTGTTACTTATACGCTATTCGGCGTTAATTTTGCGTTTAAGTAAGAGTAGCTTTCCTCGGGTCGAAAAATTTAAGTGATTGTATTTAACAACAATTTTGAAAATAGTAAGACAATAGAAAGACTGCTTTGTTACAAAAAACGTATTCCCTTCAATTATTTGCCGAACATTTAAAGATGTTCCCAACTTACTTTATTGCATGAAATTCAAAATTATTCAAATATTTGCTTTCCTTTTTTGCTTAGCTACCGGAGCATTAGCACAACCTGGAGAAAACTACGTCACGAAAAAAACGATCAAGTCAAAAACTAAAAAATATTTTGATAAAGCTCGCAAGGCGAGTAGAGCATCGGACAACGAAGAAGCATTAAAATACCTTGGGAAAGCGTTGAAATCGGAGCCACAGTTTATTGATGCTCATTTATTAACGGGTATGATTCATTATGATATGGATGCTTACTTAAAAGCAGAAACAGCTTTTGAAGCGGCAATTGAATTAGATCCAATGTATATTCGAAAAGTTTTGTATACGTTAGGAATTACCGAATGGAAGTTGGGTAAGTTCGAAGAAGCTGCTGCACATTTTGGTGCTTATTTGGAGGCAGAAAAGAAAAATGAAACGCTCCTCAAAAAAGCAAAACGCTACCAAGAAAATGCGTTATTTGCCGCTCAGGCTATAAAGAATCCAGTTCCATTTAAACCTAAAAGCTTGGGACCAAATATCAATACTACAAACGCAGAATACCTACCTTCTTTTACGGCGGATGGGGAATTGCTGATTTATACGAGTAGAGTCCGTGGTCAAGAAGATTTTTATATGAGTAGCAATGTCGATGGCGTTTGGCAAAAGGGGAAGCCGATGCACGAAGTGAATACGCCTAAAAATGAAGGTGCGCAGAGTATTTCTGCGGATGGTCGATTTATGGTATTTACGGCCTGTAATCGAAAAGATGGATACGGGAGTTGTGATTTGTACTTTTCGGAAGTGAGAGATGGTCGTTGGACACCGCCAGCCAATATTGGAAGTCCAATTAATTCTAAGGGTTGGGAATCTCAGCCTTCTATTTCTGCTAATGGACAAGCTATTTATTTTACGAGTAACCGTAGCGGTGGTGTCGGAGGAAAAGATATTTGGGTGAGCTATCGCAAAAGTTCTGGCAAGTGGTCGGCGCCCGAAAATTTGGGCTCAGAGATTAATACTAAAATGGATGATCAATCGCCATTTATTCACGCAGATAATCAAACGCTTTACTTTATGAGTAAAGGACATCCGGGGATGGGAGAATACGATTTATTTTTAGCTAAGATAGGAGAGGATCAGCAATGGAGTGCACCGCAGAATTTGGGTTATCCAATCAATACAAAATCTAGTGAAGGTGCTTTGGTCGTGAGTCGAGATGGTAAAACGGCATACTTTGCGAGTGATCGAAAATTAGACGTCGTTGAGGATAGTGCTTTCGATAATGGAAAATCTGGAGCGGAAACGGATATTTATAGTTTTGTTTTACACGAAGCGGCACGACCAAATCCAGTTACTTATGTGAAGGCGGTTGTTTTTGACGCGGTGACCAAAAAGAAACTTAGGGCACAAGTAGATTTTGTGGAACTAGCGAGCGAGCAAAATTATGCTTCATCAACGACGGATCTTAGTGGAGCATTTTTAGTTTGTCTCCCACTCGGAAAAGATTACGCGTTAAATGTTTCTAAGGAAAAATATTTATTTCATTCTGAAAATTTTGCTTTAGAAAAAGCGAGTGATACGGACGCTGTGTTTTTATTAGAAATTTATTTGCAACCCATTCCAGCGGTAGCGAGTAGCAGTGCTACACCAGCAGAGAAAAAGATGCTTACGGAAGTAAAACCGATTATTCTGAAAAATGTATTTTTCGAAACGGCAAAAGCTGATTTAAGACCAGTCTCAATTACCGAGCTTACGCGCTTGAAAAATTTACTAGAGGAAAATCCGGACTTGAGCATTCGAGTAAATGGGCATACGGATAATGTGGGGAGCGAGGTAGATAACTTAGCCCTTTCGGACAATCGTGCTAAGGCAGTTTACTCTTATTTAGTACAAGAAGGAATTGCGGCCAATCGCTTGAGTTATAAAGGCTACGGCGAAACAATTCCAATTGATACCAACGATACGGAGGAGGGGCGACAACGCAATCGGCGAACAGAGTTTGTTATTGTACGCTAAGAAAATTGTGTTTTTATAACAAAGTAATTAGTTTTCAAGAAAACGTTTCTTTTGGTAAGCAATGTAAGCAGAAACTTTTGTTCTACGCGTACGTAATCATCAGCGAGTATTTAGCTTATCGAAGTTATTGGGGCTGAACTTTTAAAGCAATTTCTTTATCAATGCTAAATCAAACCTCTCGATTTCAACTCTAAATATTTGTTAATCGTATTAACCGAAAGCTCTTCTGGAGGAGTTAAGATTGCTTGGATTCCGTACTGTTTTAGCGTCTGTACCATTTGTACTTTTTCTGCTACAAACTTTTGCGCAATGGTTTGGTGGTAAATTTCTTCGGTGGTGGTAACTTCTAGTTTTGCGTAATCTTTCACTTCGGTATTCTCAAAAAAGATGACGACAAGTAAGTGTAAGTTATTGATTCTTCTCAAGATGGGCATTACGCGTTCCATCGCATAAATACTCTCAAAGTTCGTATACAAAAAGAGTAAACTTCTACCTTTTATTAATTTTCGGGAAGAATAATACAACAGCTCAAAATTAGATTCCATATTGCGTTCTTGTTCTTTGTAGAGCGCCGTTAGAATTTTATTAAGTTGGTGAGGTTTCTTCTCTGCTTTGATCGTACTACCAATTTTATCAGAAAAACTAATGAGCCCTGCGCGGTCGTATTTCTGTAATGCGACGTTAGAAATGACGAGTGTAGTATTGATCGCATAATCAATTAAACTCAAACCATTAAAAGGCATTTTCATGGCGCGCCCTTTATCGATAATATTGTATACTTGTTGCGCCCGTTCGTCTTGATATTGATTGACCATGAAGGTCCCTCTCCGGCTACTCGCCTTCCAATTGATACTCCGAAAGTCATCTCCTTGCACGTAATTTTTAATTTGCTCAAATTCGTAACTATGTCCCAATCGGCGGATTTTTTTGATGCCGTGATTATGAGAAGTTCGGTTGAATGCTTTGAGTTCAAATTTTTTCATTTGCAAAATAGAAGGGTAGACCGGAACCTCCATCGGATAGTGATGCTGATACCGTCGCTGCACAAGCCCAAGGAAAGATTCTAAAAATAAATTGATATCCCCAAAACTATAGGCTCCCCGCGCTACTGGTCGCAATTGGTAGGTGATTTTTTTTTCGTTGCCCGGTGTGAGTTTGAGCTTGGCCTCAAAATCTCTTCGTTGAAATTGAACAGGCAATTCATCAATTACAATTAAATTTAACTTGAGGCTAGATAAGTTTTCAATAACGATTTGTACTCGATTGTCATCTCCTAAGGAAAAGACTTTGGGCAAGTAGCGCCGTACCTTAAGCTGAACTGCTGGATTAAAAAGCAGATACATATCTGAAATACTAGCCGCTAAGGCGAGTACCAAAGCAGTTTGCGCCACGGGAAATAAAAACCCGAAAGGAAAGCTTAACACAAATAGCGCGATGACGCCGCTGAGGACGTAGAAAAAGCGATTAGATAGGAATAAATTTTTCACAAAAATGATTATCGAGGTACTTCAATTTTCTTTACAATATCGTTGATAATGTCGCGGCTGTCGTAGCCTTCCATTTCTCGCTCCGGCGTCAAAATAACACGGTGATTCAAAACGGGATAAGCAACATATTTAATGTCATCGGGCGTAACAAAATCTCGACCGTTCATGGCGGCTACTGCTTTTGAAGCTTTCATAATAGAAAGCGAAGCTCGTGGCGAAGCCCCCAGAAATAAATCGCCATTGTTCCGTGTCGTATGAATAATTGCGGCGATGTAATCTAAGAGTTCATCTTTGATTAATACTTTTTCGATTAAACTTTGACAAGTTTTTATTTCGGCGCTGCTTAAGACGGGCTTTACGTCTGCTTGTACCGTTTGCTGGAAGTCTTGTCTAAACCTGCGCAAGATCATTTTTTCTTCTTCCAAACTAGGGTAGTGTAGATTAATTTTGAATAAAAATCGATCTAACTGTGCTTCGGGTAATTTATAAGTTCCTTCTTGCTCAATTGGATTTTGCGTAGCAGCTACAAAAAATGGCAAGTCCATTTGGTAGGTTTTTCCATCAATGGTAACTTGGTATTCTTCCATGACTTCAAAAAGTGCCGACTGCGTTTTTGCTGGTGCTCGGTTAATCTCATCAATCAAAATAATATTGGAAAACACAGGTCCTTCGTTGAAACTAAACTCTGAAGTCTTGACGTTGAAGACCGTCGTTCCTACGACGTCCGTAGGCATCAAATCGGGCGTAAACTGAATACGAGAAAAACCAATATTCAAACTCTGTGCGAGTAATTTCGAACTGAGGGTTTTGGCAATTCCAGGAACACCCTCAATCAAAACGTGTCCACCAACAAAAATAGCCGTTAGCATTAATTCCACTAGTTCGTCTTGTCCAACTAATACTTTTTGAAGTTCCTGTTTTACCTTATCTACAGCATCACGTACGGGAGAAAGGTCTAAGTTGCTTTGCTGCCACCGTGGAGCGTTCGTCTCGATGGTTGGCTCTACTTGCGGAACTTTGTTTTCGGGCTGGTCCTCGGGCTGTGGGAGATTGTCATTGTGCTCGTCGATATTCATTTTATTATTTTTTGGCGAGGTACTTTTGCGAAGTACGCTTATCGCTTTAGTTATTTACAATGCTTATAAAATTTATCCATTTCCAGGTGAAAGTCGATCATCGTTTGTTCTGAAATAGAATTAGAGGTTTTAATATTTTCATAGTATTTGACAATGGTCTGGATGATAGATAAAGGTATTTCTGATTTTGCACTCAGGCGTTCTACGAAAGTTTCGGTCAAGTCTTTTGTGGGTAAATGATAACGATCTCTAACGTAGCCTAAAAATAATTTCATTTTTTGTAGCGAGAGTTCTCGATGGTCATTTTGAATAAAATATAGGCGACCAATAGTTGAGATAAACTCCAGTGAAGTATTGCTGTTTTCTGGTAAAACGGGAATGATGCGTTGTCGCCGTTTGGCTCGAAATAACAAATATACTAAAGCTAAGGCTAAGAATAAATACCAAGCCCAAGCCAGACTATCTTGTTGTAAAATATACTTAAGTGGACTTTCTGCCGTCAGTCCTCGCGATCCGCCGTGACCAGCTCGTTGGTTTCGCCGCCGACCAATATTTTCGGCAGTACGACTAAAAGTATCCCAATAAATATTGCCAGGGTGCAAATGCGAAAGTGCACGTTCTACGTAGTCCAATCCTGTTTGATCTAGCAACTGAATATTGGTGAAAACCAAAGGTGTTGTATGCAAATAAAAAGTACCTTTCCCGTAGGATTTTTTGGCAAAATTAACTTGTCCCAAATGATTGGCACCGACCTCCGCAAAACTGTAAGGCTCATCGCAAAAGTAAGCGGAGTCAATGTATTGCCAGCGATAATTACGTGGAAGATTTTTATTAAGAAAACGGTATTCGTAAGGTTGTTCTTTACGTAAAGAAGGATTTAAAAAATTGAGTACGCTCATCGAATCAGAATGCGCGTCGTAATCTTCCCAATAGTTGTAATTACACTCTTCGTAGTACAAATGAAACATCAAGTCGTAAGGGATAGTCTTGCTAGAAATGAAAGCAATATTTCCTTTTTCTACAAATTGGAGTAAGGCTTCGATATTATTGGTGTCAAGATATAAGGCTTCGCCGATGAATAAATAATTGTCGGTCGTATCGTTGGTTGCTAGTGGAATTTCGTCGGAGATACTTTTCTTTAGATCAATAAGGCTTTTATTGGGGAAATAATCTTCTAGTAGTTCGTGTAGAATAGCCGTGCCATAAGGATCTTTACTTTTTTCCTTATAATCTTCTACCCAACTATATTGCTGTCCACCTCCACGGAAATAGATAAAGAAGCAAAGAATAATCAATGCTGTAATGCCTAAAATAATAAATGGACGCTTGTCATTCATTTAAAAAAAATTACTTACACTACGAAAGTATCGCGGCTTTTGGTGCGTGTTGCACCGTTTGAATTAAGTCTTGAAATTTAGGTCTTACCTTAAGGTAATCTTGTTCTGTTAGGTCGATATTTCCATACCAAATCCGTTCAAAAACTCCCGTTGCTTCTCTGAACGGTAGAAACAAGGAATTGGATTGCATTTCGCGAAGATAGTCGCGATTTGTTTTATCTCTTTTCCATTTAATGGATTTTTTTAACGACAACTCTTTAATGATGGCGAGGTAATATAAGCGAATCGCTAAAGCATAGTTTTGTTCTTCCGTTGCGGTGCGGATGAAGCGATCTAAATCCGATTCTAAAATATTATCTTCTAAGTTTTCGATTGTAATTTGATTCGGTTTGGCTTTTATTTTTCTATTTCGAGGGCCTAATAAACTACCTTGCCCGAGTAAGTTAAGCATGAGGAAAACCATCGTAATGATGGCCGCAGTAATGAGTATGAATTTGAGGAAACCACTCCAGAATTCACTGCTAAAACTGAAACCTGATCCCCCGCCAGTACCTCCCGATGGACCATTGGTTAAACTTTCGTCAAAAGCTTCATCTCGATCTTTTTCTCGCGAATTGGTATAATCATAATCTTGAATAACGCTTTGCCAAGTTTTGGTTTCGAAACGTTGTTGCTCAAAACTTTCGTCGAGGTATTCTAATCGAGGATTAACAAAATTCAGGCTGGTATCATTAATAGCGGTAAAATCCGCATCCATATGGATGGTCTCAATGGCACTTACCGCTTCCTCTTGGGCAAACAAAGCCTCGTTGCTCAAAGCGAACAATAGTAAAAAGAGAAAGTAGGGTAGTATTCGAGCGATCATGAATTTTCGTTAAGCTTCTTTTTCCATTCCTTGAATACGCTGACCAAGACCGATGTATTTTATTTTATCGCGCAAGTTTGGTGCTTCTTTGATTTCTAATAAACTATGATATAATAAACCAATTCCAATGATCAAATAATAGTAGATCAGGTAAGTGGTGAAAATTAAAATAAAACTGCCAAGGACGGTAACGACTTGCTCCGAACTTTGTTCTTCGATGGCAATATTCCAACTAATGCGTTCGATGAAGAACCAAGTCAAGGGCTGATCCAAGATACCGAAAAAAATCACAGCGACGACGGTCATCAATAAAAAGGTGCCTAGGGCTCGGGCATAATTGCCGCTTCTTAGCAAACTAAGGGTTCTTCCCAAGGCTGCAAAAACGTTTAAGCGTTCTTGGTACATAGTGTAAAGCCAAAGTAATAAGAGTGGAAAGGCGAACGGGAAAACTAGCACTACGAACCAATCCTTTGTCATCATGACAAAAAAGAATAAACTGATTGGTAATAAGCTTTGTAAAAAATTAAAAATATGTTCTTTCCGACTAATGGTTACCGCTTGCTGCTTAAAGGTGTTGGCCTCTTTGACGAGTAAAGTATAACAAGAGAAACTGATAATTGTAAAACACAATACGTTGAAAAAAGGTAAAAAGAGATTGCTATCATTTTGAATAAACTGTTCTAAGGTCATCATCATACCTAGTACATAAGTCGGAAAACTAACCAACTCGGATGGCGACGCCGTCGCGAGTGAAAAACTACCGAGGCAAAAAAGTACTGCTAAGCCGAAGGCAACGGAAAGAATAGATTGCGAATGTTTATTGAAAAACAAAAAAGTATCAGCAAAAATTTCGCCCGAACCTTTAATGCGCCCAAAGTTTATTTGTTGCTTGTTGCTGGGAGGGATTTTACTGTTTTCTAGTGCAGCATCAAAACCTTCCTGCGCTTTTTTTCTAGGATACCAGACGTAATAAAATAATACAAAAGCCAAGCATATTAGGATAAAGAGCAAACGAATAAAATCGGGCGTTTCGGTATAACGGGTAAGGTAACTTTCGATAAATCCTGCTAATATGATGATGGGAGCAATACCAAACATAATCTTCAAACCCCGCCGTGCCGAAAGTTGAAAGGATTGAATGCGAGAATAAGTGCCTGGAAAAACCAAACCTTTTCCCATCGTAATCCCCGCCGCTCCTGCGATGATAATGGCTGAAATTTCGAGTGTGCCGTGCGTCCAGATTGCTAGAAAGGACTCCCAGAAAACACCTTGCTCGTAAAAAAAGTATTGAAAAGCACCGACCATAATACCATTACTAAGAATAATGGCAAGACTGCCAATCGCAAAGAAAACGCCAAGTACAAAGGTTAGGAAAGCGACGAAAAGATTATTGGCGGTAATACTGAGCGCCATGCCAAATTCTCCTCGCTGCTTATAAACAGCCATGGGATCGCCAGACTCAATATTTTCGATGGTCATATCGATGTAGTCATCCCCCAAAATAGCTCGCGGAAATTCAGGATCCATGATGGAAGAAAAAGCACCAATGACAAATGCTAAGGTAAAAATGAGTAAGGACAAACGAAATTCGTTGCGGGATTCGTAGACGAGTTGTGGTAATTCTTCGGTCCAAAAAGTGAATAAACGACCAAGTCGGTTTTTCTTGTTTTTATAAATACTATAAAAAATCTTCTGGGCTAAATTATTTAGGTAAACCCGAACAGAACGATTCGGATAAAAAGTTCGAGAGTAAGAAAGGTCATCCGTGATTTGAATGAAAAGGTCGTTTAGTTTATCAGGATTAGTATCTTGAAATTCTAAAACTTCTTCAAACTCTTTCCATTTTTCTTTATTTTGCTTAATAAATGATGTTTCTCGCATGGAGCTGAATCGTTTCGTAGCGTATATTTAAATTTTCGCCAAGGAGCTGTAAAGTAGTTATGACAGCGGAGCACTTGGATTTTTAAAGAGACACTTGAGGTGATCGAAGTTTGAGATAAGCTTAGGTTTACTTTTTTCAAAACAGCTTTATCGTTTTCAAAGGATTAAACTTGATGACCTACTAGGCTTTATATTATTTGTTCAAAAAAAATATTACGGAAGGAGATTCGTCTAAATTTTCAGGATGGTACCTTTTTTATAAAAAAAAGAATAGTCCTTAGCTTTTAAACCAGCTCCAAGATTAAAAACACATTTTAGCAAAAAAATCGTATAAATACAAATGTTTATTTAATTTGAATGACGAAAGGATCGTACCTTTAAGTGCTGGTAAGCAAAAGGAATCATTTTTGCGGTCTAAATTAAATGCAGGAAACATTACAATGAAGTATTATTTATTGCAACGTGTATTAGCCGTGAAGTTGTTTATAAAAGTTACAAAAGAAAATTAAAACACCCATCAATAGGAATTCGATCTATGCGAACGATAGAAATTACCACCACCCAAAATGTTACCATTGAGTACGAACTGGCTACTTTGAGAGATCGTTTTCTGTCTTTCTTCATTGATTGCCTCATCGTGGGAACGATTTATATGTTGGTCTTTCTGAGCCTACTCGGTGGTTTTGACAATGGTGCTTCTATTAGTACTTTTTATCAGTTTTTGCCCATCGCTATTTTTATTTTTTATCAATTGATGTCAGAAATTGTAGCGGACGGTCAATCTTGGGGGAAGAAAGCACTGGGGATTAAAGTGGTACGCTTGGATGGACAAGAACCAGGATTGAGTGACTATCTATTGCGGGCTGTTTTTCACTTGGTGGATACGATCTTGTCGGGCGGTGTACTCGCAGCTTTATTAGTGAGTTCTTCGGCAAAAAGTCAACGCTTAGGCGATATGACAGCTAATACAGCAGTCATTAAAATAAAATTCAACTTGCGATTTCGACTCGAAGATATCCTCAAAATTAATTCTTTGGAAGACTACGAACCGAGTTATCCAGAAGTGAGGCGCTTGAGCGAAAAAGATATGTTGCTCATCAAAAATATCATTACGAGATATCGCCGCTATCGCAATCCTGCTCACCGATCAGTGGTTAATGACTTAGTCGAGCAGTTGGTCGAGCAGTTAGATGTGGTAGAAAAACCAGTGGATAAAATCGCTTTTTTGAAAACTTTGATTCGAGACTACATCGTCTTGACTAGATAATCGTAAATTTGCAGCGAAAATTATTGTTCAGCGAAAAATATGGCTTACGGAGCCGTTTAATAAAAAAAAATGGGAAGAAGGAAGAAGAAGAAAATAGTATTAGAGAAGGTAGAAATCACAGGAATCGCAGATAAAGGCAAATCCGTCGGACGAAATCAAGAAGGGCAAGTCGTTTTTGTAGATAAAGTGGTGCCGGGTGACGTCGTTGACGTGCTAGTTTTACGTAAGCGTAAAGGTTTTATGCAAGGAATGGCACAAACGATTCACAAGTATTCGGAAGATCGCGTTGAACCAATTTGTGAGCACTTTGGGGTTTGTGGAGGTTGTAAGTGGCAACACCTGAGTTACGAGGCACAGATTAAACATAAAGAGTTGGTGGTGCATAATGCTTTTCGTAGAATTGGTAAAATTGAACCCGAAGAAGGCTTTTATCCGATTTTATCTGCAACGGAGACGAGTTACTATCGCAATAAATTAGAGTTTTCCTTCTCTAATCGTCGTTGGTTAACAAGTGAAGAGTTAAGCGATGAAAGCTTGAGCAATCAACAAGAAGTTTTGGGTTTTCACCCTCCGGGATCTTTTGACAAAATTGTGGATGTTCGGCACTGTCATTTGCAAGGTGGAATTTCTAACGATTTAAGAAACACAATGCGGGATCTTGCGATCAAACAGGGTTTAGCATTCTACGATATTCGAAATCGCGCAGGGATGTTGCGTCATATGATCGTACGGATCAGTAGCTTAGGAGAAACGATGCTGATAGTGAGCTTTTTCGAAAATGACCCAGAAAAAATCCAAGGCTATCTCGGTGCGATTCAAGAAAAATTCCCCCAACTCAATTCCATTTATTATTGCATCAATCCAAAGATGAATGATTTTATGATGGATTTGGAAATGAATTTATTTCACGGTACGCCGTGGATCGAAGAGAAATTAGGCGAAGTCCGATTTAGAATTGGACCAAAATCCTTTTTTCAAACGAATAGTTTACAAGCGGCGCGATTGTTTGATGTCGTAGCTGAATTCGCAGATTTGCAAGGTACCGAAAATGTCTATGATTTGTATACTGGCTTGGGAAGCATCGCCCTTTATTTGGCAAAGCATTGTCAGCAAGTTGTAGGGATTGAAGAAATTGCTCAAGCGATCGAAGATGCTAAAGATAATATGGCTTTGAACGAAATAGACAATGCCGTTTTTTATGCTGGTGATGTCAAAGATATTTTGACAACGGACTTCGCACAACAACATGGAAAGCCTGATGTAGTCGTGACGGATCCGCCGAGAGCCGGTATGCACAAAGAAGTTATTGGAATATTATTAGAACTTGCTGCGCCTAAAATTGTTTATGTAAGTTGTAACCCGGCTACTCAAGCGCGTGACCTTAGCCTATTGGCAGAAAAATACCGTGTTGTAAAATCACGAGCCGTAGATATGTTTCCACATACACACCACGTAGAAAATGTAGCCTTACTCGTTTTAAAGTCAGCAACGGTTTAAATTCTTTTGAATGTTAAACCAGTTTTGTACAAGCACTTATAAGCATTTCGTTTGACGTAAAGTCTAATTAAACGCTAATTATTATTAAAAAAAAATCGCATGGCAGTAGAAGTTTTACTAAAATCACTAGAAACTACTTTAGCGCCCTATCGGAAAATGTTAGGGCAAGCGATAGATACCATTCAGAATGAAAATGTATCGGAATATCCTATTTTGGTACTGAGCCAGCAAGAGATTCAATTGGGAATTCCGCTGGGGGAAAAGAATAGTTTTGATGGAAAATGGTCAATTAATGCCTCTACTTTAGAAGAGTTTGTGGCACGTCAACTCATTGAAACCGAAAAGTTAGAAAACTTTAAGTCGATTTATAAAGATACAAAAAACTTCCTTTGCTTCTTTGTAATCGCAGATATTGGTGCAACTTTTGTATTTCTTCCTCGTAAGTAAATAAGGCTCCTTCCTATTGACATAGCCTTGATAAAGAATACATTAGATTAATGTTCAATAACTTACACTCTTTGACAAGCGGTACGAGCGTGGTCAAAGGGTCATAACTCTAACATTTTGGAAAATAAAGCTTATCCGGAAGGAATTAACAACTCCGATAACAATACCTCGAATGAGGCAACGACTATGTATGAGGATCAATCCAACTACGAGGCAGCTTATAACAAAATTCTACTGATAGAAGATAATCCTGGGGATGCTCGTTTAGTAGAGCTCTTGTTGGGAGAATCAGATTTGCTGAACTGCCGAATTACGAACAAAACGACATTGGCGGAAGGAATTCGTATTCTGGAAGAAGAGGGAGACTATGCCGCGGTATTATTAGATTTGACTTTACCGGATAGTAGAGGATTCGAAACGCTAGAGCAATTACTTGATCGGTGTCCTGATAATAATGTTATCGTACTAACAGGTTTATCGGATAAAAGTCTAGGGGTCAAAGCAGTGAAAGCGGGAGCACAAGACTTTTTGATCAAAGGTGCTTTTGACGCAGATTTATTAGCTAAATCACTACGGTATTCAATTGAAAGAAATAGTGTGCTACAGCGTTTGGAAGAAACACAGCGCATTGCTCGGATTGGAAACTGGGAATATATTCCTGTAACCAAGGAATTTACGGCTTCGGATGAAGTCTATCGTATTTTTGGAGTTTCTCCTCGCAAAACGGCGAATAGCTTGGAAGAGTTACAAGATTTCAATTGTCCGTTTAGTTTATTTAATGAAATTCACGAAGAGACCATCATTAATAAAGTAGTCAAGCGAGACGTTAAAATTCAAGGCGCGGATGGACAATTGCGTTTTAGCTTCATCGAATGTCGAGCGAATAAAAACGCAGAAAACCATTTGGTGCTCACGGGAATCATCCAAGATATCACGGAGCGTAAATTAGCGGAGCAAGAATTACGCAAAAGTCAAGAACGATACCAAGATATTTTTTCTAAATCTAAGGATGCTATTTTTATTTGCAACTTAGGTGGAACGTTAGAGGACTACAACCAATCGACGGTTCATTTGCTGGGATATCCAAAGGAAGAGTTGGCGTCGCTGAACGTTTACGGTCTTTTTCAACCCGAGGAGCAGCGCCACCTATTTCTACAAAAATTAAAGGCGGAAGAAAATATAAAAGATTTCGAAATTGAAATCCATTCCAAAGAAGAAAAAGTACGCTATTGTCTAATCACGGCGAATAAAGTAACGGTAGATAATTTTGAAGGCTACAGTGTCATCGTTCGGGATATTACCGAAAATAAGCAAGCGGAGGAACTTCGAAAAGCAAGAGATATCGCTCAGCAATCGGCCAAGATGAAGGAACAATTCATCGCAAGTGTCAGTCACGAAATGCGGACGCCGATGAATGCTGTACTCGGAATGAGTAACCTGATGATCAAAACGGAATTGGGACCCGAACAAAAGAATTTAATCAATTCAATCAAACAGTCCTCCGAGATTCTTCTGGGAATTATTAACGATATTCTCGAAATTTCAACGATCCAAAATGGAAAGTTAGCTTTCGAACACGCAGACTTTGACCTCAAGGAATTACTCGATAATTTGGTCAACGTCATGCAATATAAGATCAACGAAAAGGATCTATCTTTTACCTTAGAAATAGAACCAGAAGTACCACAATTCATCAAAGGAGATAAACTCCGCCTCAATCAAATTTTATACAATCTCGTTGGAAATGCAGTTAAATTTACGGATCACGGACACATCGCGGTGCGTGTGAAGCATTGGAGTGCGATCAACGATAGTGTGCAGATCAAATTTGAAGTGGAAGATTCTGGAATTGGAATTCCAGAAGATAAGCTGGATGCAATCTTTGAAACATTTACTCGGATTCGATCCAAAGAAAGACTGTACGAAGGGACAGGCTTGGGTTTATCAATTGCTAAAAACTTGGTAGATCAGCAAGGTGGAAGAATCAATGCAACGAGTAAATTGGGCGAAGGCTCCACATTCTTTTTTGACTTAGTATTTGAATTAGGAAAACAATCAGATATTGGTAGTAACAACATCGAAGATGAAACGATGGAAGAACTCAACCAAGATCAACCCTTGCGTTTGTTACTCGTAGAAGATCATAAAATGAATCAAATTGTTGCGCGTAAAACCTTGGAACGACAGTGGGAAAGTATTGAAGTGACGATTGCGGACAATGGCAAGATTGCAATTGAAATCTTAGAAAAAGAACGCTTCGATATCATTTTAATGGATATTCAAATGCCGATCATGGACGGTTATGAAACAACCGACTATATTCGAAAAAATATGCCGACAGAGATTGCTACGATGCCGATTTTGGCGATGACTGCTCACGCTCATATTGCGAAAGATGAAAAGTTTAAAGAATATGGGATGGATGATTTTGTTTTAAAACCTTTTGAACCGGAACAATTATTTCATAAAATTGCTAAATATGTTAATCAAAACAACCGACCGAATGAATGATAAGAGTTTTGCGCACATCGATTTATCGTACCTCAACTTGATGTCAGATGGAGATGATTCAATGAAGAAAGTGATGTTAGAAATGCTTTTCGAAGAATTACCAACAGAGATCAATGCGATGCGTGCTTTGTTAGATGGAGCGAATTGGCAGGAGTTGGGTTCTGTGAGTCATAAGATGAAGTCCACTTTATCTTTTGTGGGGAATGAGTCTATGACGGAAGCCAACAAGAATATTGAGGAAAATGTGAAGGCAGAAAGGGAATTAAATGCCATTCCAGCTCACATAGAAACCTTGGAAAATATGCTTCCGCAAGTGATGGAGGAGCTAAAACGAGTACATTCCGTACTTTGATATCAAAATTTCTTTATATCTTTAAGGTTTGCAGGATGTACTACTTAGCATCCAATCACTTAAGTTATAAAGAATTTTATGAAAATTCTCATTTGCGAAGACGAAGAAATTATGTTGACTGCATTAGAATTTCGCTTGCGAAAGCACGGCTACGAAATTATGCGGGCAAAAAATGGTAAGTTAGCGCTAGAAATCTTAAAAACCGAAGCACCAGATTTAGTCGTTGCAGATATTATGATGCCATACGTCACTGGTTTAGAATTAATCAATTACGTTCGTAACGAATTACAATTGGAGATTCCCATCATTATTATTTCTGCCTTAGAACACGACGATACAGTCCTCGAAGCTTTCCGAATGGGAGCGAACGATTTCGTTACTAAGCCATTCAAACCCAACGAGCTTATTCTGCGGATTAAAAAGATTTTTCAAGACATCGCTTTAGCCAAACAGTAGCTCCTCAATTCATGGATTAGTCTTGTAGGCTATTCCACTTATCCCCTCTTGGTAAATGATCAAAGTTATATTTGGCATGATATAAGATTGGTATAGACTATCTACCATTACTATAATACTGATTGGATAAAAATAGAACAATGAAAGGAATAATACTCGCCGGAGGTTTGGGGACTCGATTATATCCCTTAACGCTTGCGGTTAGCAAACAAATGATGCCCGTCTACGATAAGCCGATGATTTACTATCCGCTATCTACTTTAATGACGGCAGGAATTAGAGATATTTTAATCATTTCCACGCCTCAAGATTTACCCAATTTTGAAAAACTCCTCGGAGATGGAAAGGAAATTGGTTGTAACTTTTCGTATAAAGTACAACATGATCCAAACGGTTTAGCACAAGCTTTTGTCTTAGGAGAAGATTTTATTGGAGACGATAGTGCCGCATTAATTTTGGGCGATAATATTTTCTACGGAGCTGGATTAAAAGAGTTGTTACAAAGTAGCGCTAATCCAGAAGGCGGAATCGTTTTCGCTTATCAAGTAGCCGACCCAGAGCGCTACGGTGTGGTAGAGTTTGACGAAGATTTTAAGGCGCTCTCCATTGAAGAAAAGCCCAGCGAGCCAAAATCAAATTATGCCGTTCCTGGTTTGTATTTTTACAATCGGGATGTGGTAGAGATTGCTAAGAATCTTGAACCTAGTCCCAGAGGAGAATACGAAATTACGGATGTTAACAAGCATTACCTCAAAGAAGGAAAATTGAAAGTAGGCGTACTCGGACGAGGAGTCGCTTGGCTGGATACGGGCACTCACAAATCATTAATTCAAGCGGGACAATTCATCGAAGTCATCGAAGATCGACAAGGACTTAAGATTGGTTGTATCGAAGAAGTCGCTTACGAAATGGGTTTTATTGATGACGCACAACTAGAAAAGTTAGGCAACAAATATATCAAAAGTGGATATGGTGAATATTTATTAGGCTTGCTAAAAAAATAACTAGAACAATACCTACTTTTACGAATATTTTTACGAATATTTTTACGAATACCTTGGGCAGCAAAACATATTTTTGCTGCCCAAGGTTTTTTTAGGCATCTTTGCCAATGAAATGATTCTAAATCAGCTCCTGTCCAAAACTTCAAATCGAACGACCTAATGAAATTTTTTTTGCGTAAAGTTTTTCGCCTTCTATTAGTACTTGTTTTTATTTTGCTCTGTATCATCATCGTAAAAACAGTTACGTTCTCTTCCAAGCAAAATCAAACAGCTTCCATTTCACCGATTACGGTTGACCCAATGGCCAAAGATCGTTTTGCTCAAGCACTACGTGCAGCTACGGTTTCTTACCCGAGTCGCGTCGATACAGCGATGTTTGTTGAGCTGCTAGAACACATTGATAGCAATTATCTGCTGGTCGATTCCTTATTAGAAAAAGAACGAATCAATGACTTTAGTTTAATTTATAAATGGCCCGGTAAAAATGCTAAACTCAAACCCGTCTTACTGATGGGACATACTGATGTGGTGCCCGTGGAAGACGCAAGTAAAGGTTCGTGGACCGAAGACGCTTTCAGTGGTATCATTAAAAATGATGAAATTTGGGGACGAGGTACACTCGACGACAAGCTCAATGTTTTTGGAATTTTAGAAGCGATTGAAGCACTATTGAAAGCTAATTATCAACCGAATCGCACCCTTTATCTTGCGTTTGGTCACGACGAAGAAGTTGGTGGAACGCATGGTGCTCAAGGTCAAGTCGCTTGGTTTCAGCAACGAGGAATTGATTTTGAATATATTTTGGATGAAGGGTCGATTATTTTGGAAGAAGCACTACCGGGTTTAGCGGCTCCGGTAGCTTTAGTCGGAGTAGGGGAGAAAGGTTACGCAACTTTGACGCTGTCCGTTAACTTGGAGCAAGGAGGACATTCTTCTATGCCGCCACAAGCTACAGCGATTGGCATTTTATCTAAAGCCTTGACGACGTTAGAAGCCAATCCCTTTCCTGCCAGGATTGATGGCGCTACACAAGAGTTGTTTGAATATACGGGTCCTGAAATGAATTTACCGTATAAAGCCATTTTTGCTAATTTGTGGCTCTTCAAACCTTTACTTACCAAGCAATTGTCAAAAGCACCAACAAGTAACGCTGTGCTACGGACCACAACGGCGATTACCATGATTCGGGGCGGAATTCGCGATAATGTCTTACCGACTAGCGCCGCTGCAAAAATTAATTTTCGGATTTTACCAGGAGAAACGGTAGAAACGGTCATGAACTATTTGAGGGAAACGATTAACGACGACCGTGTCGTGGTAACTCAAGGGGAGGGCGAAGGTTTTGCGAGTAACCCTTCGAAGTTGTCTAGTACGAGCTCTTTTGGCTACAATGTTATTCAAAATACCATACAGGAATTATTTCCAGCTGTCGTAGTGGCACCTTCCCTCGTCATTGCTGGTACAGATAGTCGTCATTACGAAATGCTTAGTGAGAATATTTTTCGCTTTACGCCAATGCAATTGAGTAAGCGTGATCTTAAACGAATCCATGGGATTGATGAACAAATTAGTGTTGCCAACTACGAACAAGTGATCCGCTTTTATCAACAATTAATCAATAATAGTTGTAAATAAAACAGCTTTTCGCTACTATTTTTAAACAACTTCTCTAAATAAAATAGGTGCAGTTTCGCGCCAATTAAAAACAACTTATAGTGCTTATTAGCTTACAAGTAGTTGAAAATAAAGCCTGCTCAAGCAATAATTAAACAAAGATTGAGTTTACAAAATGAATTATGATTCAAAATAGTGAGGGACTGTTTTAGTGGGAAGCTAAAATTATTCCAAAGAGTATCACTTTTTTGTTGCTATGTTTAATTAATTTGATTACATTTGTGTCGAACATAAATAAAATAAAACCAATGGGCACGACACCTAACCACTTGAAGCATCCGGATAAGCATATTATAAAGATGATCGCTGTAGAACTGATGTGTTTGAACCAGAATACAACAGTACGAGCGGTAACTAAATACCTCAAGGAGATGGGCTATGTAGCCTTTAATTCGCTAATTAGTGAGTTTATGGAATATTTAGCGGAGGAAGAGAACTGGTCTTTTGAGGTTAATAATAATACGCGTGTTTATAGCTTATTAGAACCTAGCTTTCGGCAATTTTTTAGAGAGGTGCCTGCCTTTTCGGAGAATTAAAGGACCACAAAATATAGAAAAACTTAAATGCTTCGCGGAAGAGAAGATATCGAAATAAAGAAGCATTAGAAATAAGTGTTCCTTATTGACTAAGATTTTTACTAGTGCCCAACTAACTCATTCCTCGACATCCAATGATTGATATTTTCTTTTTTGATAGCAGCAGCCATGAGATCTGGAAACAAATCTGGTGTACAAGCAAAGGAAGGAATACCCAACGTTGCTAGTTTTCCCGCATTATTTTTATCAAACATCGAAGCGCCTTGGTCACTCAAGGCAAGCAAGGTAATAAATTGTACGCCGGAGTTCTTGATCGCTTGACAGCGTTGTAGCATTTTTGCTTGATTGCCACCTTCGTAAAGGTCACTAATTAAGATGAGAATGGTTTCGCTCGGATTTTGAACTAAAGTTTGAGTGTATGCTAAGGCACCATTAATATCCGTTCCACCACCAAGTTGCGTACAGAATAATAATTCTACGGGATCGCGGAGTTCGCTCGTAAGATCGACTACCGAAGTATCGAAAACAACCATGTGCGTTTTAACGCTTCGCAAAGAAGCCATCACTGCTCCGAAGACACTTGCATATACGACCGAGCTCGCCATTGAGCCACTCTGATCGACGAGTAAAATGATATTTTTTAATGCTTTCCCCTTTTTTCCGTAACCGACAATATTAGCGGGAATAATTGTTTTATATTCTTTCTGATAATGCTTAAGGTTTAAGCGAATGGTACGATTCCAATCAATCTCTTGATGAGAAGGACGATTGTTGCGAACAGCTCGACTCATGCCTCCGTCAATCGCTTCTCGCAGTGGATTGTTAATCTTTTTTTCTAATTCGTTAACTACTTTTTGGACGACTTTTCTAGCTGTTTCTTTCGTTTTGCTCGGCATAATTTTATTAAGGGAAAGCAATGTACCCACAAGATTGACATCGGGTTCTAAAGCTTCCAACATTTCGGGTTCCATCAACATTTGTTCTAAACCCAAACGATCCATCGCATCTTGTTGCATTACTTGTACGACGGAACTTGGGAAGTATTTTCTGATATCACCCAACCAACGATTGACGTTCGGCGCAGAGCTACCCAATCCACCTTGTCGCTCAGCATCTTCTCCGTAGAGGGCTTCCAAGATATTATCCATATTTTGAAGTGCACCATCTAGGTTCATTTCTTTTTGTGGATCAGCTTGCTTCCCAAGGATGAGGCGCCATTTTTTTAGATTATCAGACATAAGCGTAGCAAATGAAAAAGAATGAAATAGACTTTTATGAAAAAAGCAATCAATTATTTTAACTTATTGAGTATAAAAAGTAGGATGACAGAGCCAGCCGTTGCGGTAAGAATAGAACCGCCTAAACCTCCGCCGACAGAAATACCAAGCAAGCGGAAAGTCCATCCACCAACAATAGCACCGATGATACCAACGACAATATTACCTAATAAGCCAAAACCTTTTCCTTTCGTTAGTTTTCCTGCTAACCAACCTGCAATGGCGCCTAAAAAAATAAAGTAGAGTAAATCCATATTTTATTTTTGAGAATGATGATTTAGTAAATCTTGTTTTGAGGTCGTGTAAATTTAGTTTTGGTAGAGATTATTTAACGAAGTTAAATAACAACGTTGCCCGTCGGAATTAACTAATAAAAGTATAAACACACACTAAAGTTAAAATAAAAAATCCAATTTAGCTTCGTAGCTAACGATAAGTTTGTAATTTGAGCGAATTGTCTAACTTTCGGTAAAATAGGTCAAATTTAAGCCATAGGCGAGAAGAGGACCTTAAGAAAACGTAGTGAATCAAAAAGAAAAAACGGACTTTTCGAAAGAGCAAGAAGATGTGCTGAAATCAGTAAGGATTTCAAGGATTATTCTACCTATTCTGATTGGTATGGGCGTAGTAGGATATTTACTTTACAAAGAGTACGATGCTGAAAACTTTAGTCGGATCAATTGGAATGCCCATGTCTGGTTTTGGATTAGTGCTTCGGTAACCTTGTTAATTATTCGCCATTTGGCTTACGCTTTACGCTTAAGAATTTTATCCGATGGTATATTTAGTTGGAAAAAATGTATCGAACTGGTCTTTATCTGGGAGTTTAGTTCTGCCGTTTCGCCAACGAGCGTTGGTGGTTCTGCCGTAGCACTTTTCGTCTTGTCGCAAGAAAAACTGACGACCGCCAAGACTGCAGCAATTGTGATCTATTCTACTGTTTTAGATACCATTTTTTTCGTAGGAACTTTACCGATTCTGTTTCTAGCATTCGGTCCTCAGATTATCCGCCCAGGGCTAAAAAGTCTTTCTGATATTGATGGATGGGGCTATACTTTTATCGGGGCATATTTCTTTATGCTTACTTACGGTTGCTTGTTTTACTATGGACTCTTTATCAATCCTATGCAGATCAAACGACTGTTGGTCGGATTTACCAAGTTGAGATTTTTGAAAAAGTATCGACGTAAAGCGATTGAATTAGGGGACGATATCATTATTGCTTCTAAGGAGATTTGGGAAAAACGATGGAGTTATCACCTCGGTGCTTTTTTATCGACCGCGACGGCTTGGTCTTGCCGATTCTTATTATTGAACTGTTTGATTATTGGCTTAGTAGAACTAACAAGTACCGACTTCTTTAGTCAGTTCACCTTATTTGCGAGACTAGAAACCATGTTTGTAATTATGGCTTTTAGTCCTACACCAGGCGGGGCTGGTTTTGCCGAATTAGTATTCAACGGCTTTCTCTTTGATTACATGCCACTTGATAATGGCTTTATTTCTCCCTTCATCGCCTTCATTTGGCGATTACTTACGTATTACCTTTATTTACTCGTTGGTGCAATCATTATCCCCAATTGGATTCGTAATATCATGAACGCTCGAAAAAAAGAAGACTAGCAAAGTCTACTGGTATTTTAAAAAAACTTTGCTGTCTAATTATTTTAGCTATACTCTGGCAACCAGCATAATTTTCCAGCAAGTAGGCGATCATCCTGCGCGTCTAAAACTTCTTTGGCATATTGGTGTAGGCCTATCGTTGGGGTCTTGGATTGTAAAATTCTTTGTACGCGCTCATCTTCTTTGAGGCTAAGTACTTCCGCTGAGCTTGGAATCGTTTTTAAGCCAGCTAATTGTCCTAAGTTATTTCCAGTTAATACGCTACTATTTCTAATGCTCTCTGGCAATTGATCAAAACCGATGGAAATCTCCATCACGGATTGTACAATAGTTTGAACCGCTTCTCCACTGGCTCGGACATAATACGCGCGACCCATCCGTCCCATCAAGTCAATTTTGTGTGGATCAATTCGTTGTCGCTCATCTAGAATATTTTCGTCGATGTGCATGCGTACAACTTCACAAATAATTAGATGTCCTGCTCCACCATGTTTCCCCAAACTGATGATATCTTTGACTTTGATTTCCATGTGGACGGGAGATTCTTTGACCCGAAACGCTTTGACTAAATCGGCAGGAATTGGTGTCAATCCAGATTTCTCGAATTCACTAGTTCCCGTTGGAAAAGAAATACTGGTCACGGCCATTTGTCGTACAATTTCGTGATTCACGACGTTAATTACAGCTTCACCTGTTCTTTCGATATTGTGCAAAGTATCCTTAGTGGTATTATCCACGACTCGGCGATTAGAAGAGAATACAACGATGGGCGGATTCGAACTAAAAGCATTAAAAAAACTATAAGGAGCAATGTTGGGCGTTCCGTTTTCGTCAATGGTACTTACAAAAGCGATCGGGCGAGGAGCTACGGATCCTAGTAAAAACTGATGTAAATCTTTGGTAGGTGTCGTCTTCGGATCAATTACTAACATTAAATAGAGTTTTAGGTATGAAGTTGTTTTAAAACTGCAATTTACAAACTAATTGCATTCGAATGTGATTAAGTAGCTATGAAGTTGTTTTAAAATAGATCGTAATACCTACAGGTAACGCATTGCAATCCAGTACTTCCCCTTATTTCTCGTCACCGCAGCTATGGCTGCATAAATTCTGAATAGAATTTACGACTTGCGGATGGGATGCAAAAGAGCTTCGTCCTCACTTACAAGCCTTTACCTTCGGTTGCTAACATCATTTTAAAACAACTTCTATCCAATACGCTAGCATAAAAAATATTTCAAGAATTTCTTTTTCTAAAAAGTAATCTGACTCTACTTTATTGTTCGTTTAAGTTTAGTTTCAATTAAAGGACTCATCTTATGAGGAAAACAATTTGTATTAGCACTTAATAAACCGATATTTGCATTTCCTTACGGTAAAGAAAACAACTTCTTAAGATAGCGGTTTGTAGTAGTGGAGTAAGAAGGAAAGTTTTTCAAACTTAAAAAAATAAACAAAATGGCAAAAATATTTTCGCGTAGCATTATGACCTTGGCATTACTGGCAGTACTTTTTATTGTAGGAAAGTATCTTTATATGAAGCCCAAATTCATCAATGGTGAAGTGCCACCTAATTTTACGGGCTATTTGGCAAATGGGGACTCGATTCAGTTAGCAGATTTTCGAGGAGAATTGATTTTACTTGATTTTTGGGGCAGTTGGTGTGGACCTTGTCGCCAAGAAAGTCCAGACTTGCGTGCATTACACCAGAAATTTCACGGCAAGAAATTTAAAGATGCCGAAGGGTTTGACATCATTAGTGTAGGCATCGAATCAAAAAGAAAATCTTGGTTAAAAGCCATTGAGAGCGATCAACTGAACTGGAAGAATCACGTTTGTGACTTTAAGCGCTTGAATTCAGATATTGCATTGCAATATGGTGTTCGAGAAATTCCTACGAAGTTCTTACTTAACGAAGATGGGATGATCATTGGGGTGAACCAAAGTTTTCAAGAATTGGATAAAATTTTGTCAGCAAGATTGGCAAATTAGATCCTTATGCCTTCGATATGGCAGGCTTTTTTAGTGCATTTCTGACAAAATGGCTTATTCTGGCAGATGGCAACAAAATTGATAGAACAAAACTAGAATGTTTAAAAAAATAAAAGACATAATGAGCAAAAAGCAAAACACTGTTGATGACAAAGATCAGCCTGTGCAAGATGATGCTAACATCGTAGACGATAAAGACCAAAATGTAAAGGAGAAGAAATCGAAGAAAAAATCGAAAAAATCTTCTGCCGCACAGGAAGAAATCGAAGAACTCAACATCCAAGTAGGAGAATTGAAAGATAAATATTTGCGACTTTTTGCAGAGTTTGACAACTATAAAAAGCGTACCAGCAAAGAACGGATTGAGCTAATGAAGACGGCCGCTCAAGAAACAGTAGTCGCCTTGTTACCCGTATTGGACGATTTCGATCGAGCCAAGAAAAATGCGGAAGATGACAATAGCACGGAGCCATTCAGCGAAGGCGTTATGTTGGTCTACAATAAATTAAACTCCATTTTGAGTCAGCGAGGATTGGAGGCGATGGAATCTACTAATGAAACTTTTGACCCAGAATTACATTCTGCGATTACTGAAATTCCTGCACCGACCGAAGAAATGAAAGGAAAAATCATTGATACGGTAGAGCGCGGATACTTGTTGAAAGACAAAATTATCAGACATGCTAAGGTGGTAGTAGGAAAATAATTGTAGACGACTTTTAATAATCTAAACAAATGGCAAAAAGAGATTTTTACGAAATACTAGGGGTGGCAAAGGACTCGGATGAAGGTGCGATCAAAAAATCGTATCGGAAAATTGCGATGAAATTTCATCCCGATCGTAATCCAGGAGACAAAGCCGCAGAAGATAAATTTAAAGAAGCAGCCGAAGCTTACGAAATCTTAAGCGATAAGGATAAGCGCGCCCGCTACGATCGTTTTGGTCATGCAGGAGTAGGTAATAACGCAGGTGCTGGTGGATTTGGTGGTCGTGGAGGCATGACAATGGAAGATATTTTCTCTCAATTCGGAGACGTTTTTGGAGACGGTGGCAGTCCATTTGAATCTTTCTTTGGCGGCGGCGGTGGCGGCGGTCGAAGACGACAGAGTCAAGGTCAACGCGGTTCTAACTTGAGAATCAAGGTTAAATTGACCTTAGAGGAAATTGCCAACGGTGTTACCAAGCGTATCAAAGTTAAAAAGCAGATCAGTTGCAATAGTTGTAATGGTTCTGGAGCGAAAGATAAAAGTTCGGTTAAGACTTGTACTACTTGTAAAGGTTCAGGGTATGTGCGACAGATTAAAAGTACTTTCTTAGGACAAATGCAAACGACGACGGCTTGCCCCACTTGTAGTGGTTCCGGTCAAATGATTACCGCAAAATGTTCTACTTGTAAAGGTGCAGGAACTTCTTACGGACAAGATACGATTGAAATCGAAATTCCAGCAGGTGTAGAAAAGGGGATGCAATTGTCCATGCGTGGGAAAGGAAATTCTGGTGTAAACGGCGGACCTAGTGGAGATTTACTTATCAGCATTGAAGAGCTTCCACACGATACGTTGCAGCGCGATGGCATGAATCTCATTTATGAGCTCTTTATCAATTTTGCGGATGCGGCATTAGGAATTACGGTAGAAGTACCAACCATTGACGGACTCGTGAAAGTGAAAATTCCTTCGGGAACGCAATCTGGAAAAATGTTTCGCTTGAAAGGAAAGGGTTTACCATCGGTACAAAGCTACGGAAGAGGAGATCAATTAATCCATGCTAATATTTGGACACCGAAGAAGTTAACCGACGAAGAGCGGAAAATGATGGAGCGTTTGCAAAAAATGCCTAATTTTAAACCGCAACCGGGCAAAGCTGAAAAAGGGTTTTTTGACCGGATGAAAGACTATTTTACATAGTAGTTCGTTACTAAGATTGAGATGCTGGAATTTGGAAACAAATTCCAGCATCTTAGTTTAAAGTCATATTTACTCTAACTGCTATCAGTCACGAGATTAAGTTTTATCTTTTCCATTATTTGCGTTCCATTATGAAAAAAATCGGCTTCTTTCTTATCCCTTTTCTTACATTTAGTATCAGTGCTTGTGGTCCGAATTATATCGTAGAGAAAGAAGTACCGATTATCGAAGGACAATGGTCTTACGATCAGCAACTCGATTTTGATTTTGAAATTGCAGATAGCCTCAAGTTGTATAATTTGTTGCTAGACATCAATTACGAAAAAACTTATCCAAAGCAGAATCTCTATTTGCGAATCCACAGTCTTTTTCCCGAAAGGGAGCCCATCGCCCAAGTCCTATCAATTGATTTAATGGACAAAATGGGGCGGAATAAAGGCGATTGTAACGAAGAAGAATGTACCGTAGAAATTCTTTTACAAAACGAAGCTTATTTTAATACCTTAGGGAAGCATACGATTCGACTGGAACAATTCATGAGAATCAATCCATTACCAGGCATTACAAGTATGAAACTAAAAGTAGAAGATACGGGTAAGCAACGGTAGATAACTTAATTAAATCTGATTTCCCCTCGCTGTTTTTTCTTCGGTAAGTTGTTTTAAAATAACTTCGCCTTGTATCCTTCCGAAAGTTGCGCAAGCGACTGTATATTCCAGCACTTCTTTTTATCTTTGAAGCATGTTCAATGCTCGAAATCTTATCTATTCATTTCTTGTCTTAGCGGCGAGCTTGTTGGTTTATTGCAATCAAGGTCCCGCTACGGTCGATAAAATTGCGGCGCATAAGTTTCTCAACTTGGCAGATTCCGTAGCATACGTAGGCATGCAGACTTGTCGTTCTTGTCACGATAATGTATACCAGACTTTTATACATACGGGAATGGGGCGTTCTTTTGACTTAGCCAGTCGTGCTAAAACCAGCGCCAAATTTGATGAACACGCGATTGTCTACGACAAAAAATCAAACTTTTATTATAAGCCCTATTTTGAAGGAGAGGATTTTTATATTTTGGAATACCGATTAGAAAATGGAGATACGACGCATCGGCGAGTAGAGAAAATAGATTATATCGTAGGTTCTGGTCAGCATACAAATTCTCATATTCTATCGATTAATGGTTATATTTTCCAAGCTCCAATTACCTATTACACGCAAAAAGAAACTTGGGACATGGCGCCCGGTTTTGAAGGGGCTAATTTACGCTTTAGTCGCTTACTGACAGAGGAATGTATTACTTGCCATAATCACTTGCCAAAGCAGGTTGCCGGTTCTTTAAATAAGTACGAAGAAATGCCACGGGGGATTGAATGCGAACGTTGTCATGGTCCCGGCGCTATTCACGTCAAAGCAAAACTCGCGGGCGAAATCGTCGATACTTCCAAATACATTGATTACAGTATCGTTAATCCCAAACATCTCTCCCGCGATTTGCAGATGGATCTCTGCCAACGCTGCCATCTGCAAGGCGTCTCCGTACTCGAAGAAGGAAAAACTTATTTTGATTTCAAACCAGGGATGAAACTCTCGGATATCATGAATGTTTACCTGCCCAGATATTCACATTTACACGAAAAATTCATCATGGCATCTCAGGCGGATCGCCTGAGGATTAGTCCTTGCTACCTTCAATCTGAGGAAATGAGTTGCCTTACTTGCCACAATCCACACCACAGTGTTGCGACGACCAAAAAGGCTCAGTACAATGACGCTTGTCAATCTTGTCACCAAAATGAAACTCAAAAGCTGTGTATAGCACCACTGAGCGAGCGAACGAAAGAAGCAGATAATTGTGTGGCTTGTCATATGCAAAAATCGGGAAGTATAGATATTCCACACGTTAACATTACAGACCATTATATTAGCAATACCACGGCGAAAAAGGAGAAAATAGTAACGGAAGAAAAAAAGACTGCCATTGCAAAATTCCTAGGTTTAGAAATTTTAACCAAAGAAAAAGGAACACCACTGGATATGGCAAGAGGTTATCTAGCATTATACGACAAATACGTCGATCATGCAGGAATGTTGGATTCTGTTGCTTGGTATTTAGAAAGCGTCAAAGAAGACTCCCCGTTGAAAATCAAAACGAGTATTCATTACTATTTTGCGAAAGCGGATTATCTTACGATTACAAAATTAGCACCACAAGCGACCGCTGCCAACATCGAAGACGCTTGGACCAATTATCGGATGGGCGAAGCGTTTTATCGACTAGGACAATTTGCAGCAGCAGAGCGTTATTATCAGCGCGCTACAAAAGCACAATATTATAATTTAGATTTTCAAGAAAAACTTGGATTGAGCTATTTGCAAAATAAGCAGATCGCACAAGCACAACAAACTTTAGAATTTGTTATTACGGAAAACCCGAAACGAAAAGTAGCCTTGAGTAACTTAGGATACGTCTATGTGCTGCAAGCAAAGTACGAAGCAGGGGAAGCATTGTACGATCGGGCGATCGCACTAGATCCTGATTATGAGCAAGCGTTGATGAATAAATTAGCAATGCTGTTGTTAAAAAAAGAAATCCCTGCTACCCGCAAAATGCTACATCGCATCCTAGCCCTCAATCCAACTAACGCTAAAGCGAAGGAGTTATTTTTACAATTAAAATAAGCTTATGAAAGCCCAAGTCTATCGCCTCAAAGCAGGAAGTCTAAGTAATATGAAACTGGAGACTATAGAATTATCGCCACCTGGACCACAAGAAGTGAGCATTGCGGTAAAAGCGATTGGGTTGAATTTTGCCGATGTTTTCGCCATTTGGGGGTTATATGGTGCGACTCCCGCGGGACGTTTTATACCCGGTTTAGAATATGCCGGAACGGTGATTGCCAAAGGTGCGGAAGTATCTCAATATCAAGTAGGAGATCGAATCATGGGAGTGACCCGCTTTGGAGCGTACGCTTCTCATTTGAATATTGATGCTCGCTATGTGCGAAGTTTACCAGCATCGTGGAACTTTCAAGAAGGTGCTGCATTTTTGGTGCAAGTGCTAACGGCTTACTATGGTTTGAAACGATTGGGGAATATCCAAAAAGGACAAACGATTCTGATTCATAGTGCTGCGGGAGGTGTCGGAATTTTGGCAAATCGAATTGCAAAAAAATATGATGCTTATACCATTGGTACCGTTGGGCGACCGGATAAAGTGGACTTTCTTCGTGCGGAAGGATACGACGATGTGATTGTGAGAGATCGACAATTTAGACGTAAGCTAACGGAAAGTTTAAGCGATCGAGAACTGGCGATTATTATGGAATGTATTGGCGGACGAATTTTTAAAATTGGTTATGATTTGCTTGCACAACAGGGAAGAATGATTGTCTACGGTTCTGCGCGCTACGCTTCACCGGGCAATCGTCCGAATTATTTGAAACTGATCTATCATTACCTCACTCGCCCTAAAATTGATCCACAGAAAATAATCGAATTGAATAAATCAATTATGGGGTTTAACTTGATTTGGTTATACGAACGCGCTGCACTGATGGAAGAAGTTCTATCAGAAGTAATGGCATTAAATTTAGCAAAACCGCACGTTGGGCACGAATTCTCTTTCCACGATTTGCCAGATGCCATTCGACTTTTTCAAACGGGAAAGACGATTGGAAAAGTGGTCGTTAACGTATAAAATTAGCCACAAGGCTAGTATTTTAACTTAAGGGTTCTAAAAACGCAAGTGTCGTACCGTTAAGTCATTATTGATCAATTTCTTCAAGGAATCAATACCAATTTTTAAGTGCAAATCCGCAAAACTACTGGTAACTACTTTGTCGCTTTCTTCCGTCTTAACACCTTCTGGAATCATCGGCATATCAGAAACTAAAAGTAATGCGCCCGCAGGAATATGATTTTTAAACGCTGCAACAAAAATGGTAGCTGTTTCCATATCAATGGCAATTGGCCGTAGTGATTTCAAGTATTTTTTGAAATCTTTCCGATGTTCCCAAACCCGTTTGTTCGTCGTATAAACGGTTCCAGTCCAGTAATCATTATCGTATTCTCGAATCGTTGTTGAAATGGCTTTTTGTAAAGCAAAAGAAGGTAAGGCAGGGACTTCGGGTGGTAAGTAATCGTTAGAGGTTCCTTCTCCTCGGATAGCAGCAATAGGAAGAATTAAATCTCCTACTTTATTCTTTTTGCTTTTGAGTCCACCACACTTGCCTAAAAATAAAGCAGCTTTGGGTTTAACGGCAGTAAGCAGGTCAATAATAGTACCCGCGTTAGGACTTCCCATTCCAAAGTTGATAATGGTGATATTACCTGCCGTTGCGGAGAGCATCGAACGATCTTTTCCTTTTACTTCTACTTTATTCCATTCTGCAAAAGTATAAACGTACTTACTGAAATTGACTAAAATGATATAGTCTCCAAATTCTTCTAGTGCCGTACCGGTGTATCGAGGCAACCAGTTTTCTACAATTTCTTTTTTTGTCTTCATAAAATGAATAATACAATAAATCTGCCGATAAATCAAATAAGAGCCAAGACAAATTAAAACACCTAATCAACTTGCCTGATCTTTCGTACCTTGACCCGCTTCAAAATTTAATACAATTTAAGTACTAATACAAAATTTTTTTACCATTAAATGGTGTTAGATTTTGAGTAACGAAGAGACTGCTCAAAAGATGATGCAAGTTAATAAGTGAATTAATTCTGTCTTAGTGCTTAAAATGAACAAAGCCATTCAAACATTCTGCTACGTAAGATACGCGGCGGCGTTTAAATGGCTCTGCCAAACTAATCGAAAATCGTTTAAGTACGAGTGTTAAAATTTATTTTAGCGATACAAATACATAGAACGATTTCGATCTAATTCTCTGAAAAAAGGATCCGTTAAATCCTTAATAAATCTAATTTCTTCTCCCGTTGATTTCATCTCTGGTCCTAATTTTTTATCAACATTAGGGAATTTGTGGAAAGAGAATACGGGAACTTTAATCGCGTAACCATCTAAGTTTTTGTTGATTTCAAAATCACTCAACTTCTTCTCTCCAAGCATAACCATCGTTGCAATTTTTAGGTACGGAACCTGGTAAGCTTTAGCAATAAACGGCGTTGTTCGAGAAGCTCTTGGGTTAGCTTCAATGACGTAAACTTGATCGCCTTTGATGGCAAATTGAATATTAATCAAACCACGAGTGTTCAACGCCAAGGCTAATTTACGCGTATAAGTAATCATCGTTTCTAGAATCTCATCGGATAAACTATAGGTCGGTAACACCGCTGAACTATCACCAGAGTGAATTCCTGCCGGTTCAATGTGTTCCATGATGCCCATAATATGAACCGATTCTCCGTCGCAGATCGCATCAATTTCAGCCTCTTTTGCTCTTTCTAAGAATTGATCAACCAATACCTTATTATCTGGCATGTGCTTGAAAATACTCAATACATGTCGTTCCAATTCATCATCGTTGATGACAATTCGCATGCGCTGACCACCCAAAACGTAAGAAGGTCTAACCAATACAGGATAAGTTACTCGATTGGCAATAGCTAATGCTTCGTCAGTATCATTGGCAACACCATATTTAGGATAAGGAACGTGTAGCGCCTTTAGCAAATCAGAAAATGCACCGCGATCTTCCGCTAAGTCCATTGATTTATAATCCGTACCAAATATTTTCACGCCCGCTCGATGAAACTGTTCCGCTAGTTTCAGGGCAGTTTGTCCCCCTAGTTGAATAATCACACCTTCAGGTTGTTCTAATTCTAGAATTTCCTCAATGTGCTCCCAATAAACAGGTTCAAAATACAATTTATCCGCTAAATCAAAATCGGTAGAAACTGTTTCAGGATTACAATTAATCATAATCGCATCGTATCCAGCTTCTTTGATGGCCATCAAACCGTGTACACAGCAGTAATCAAATTCGATTCCTTGTCCGATTCTATTTGGGCCAGACCCAAGGACGATAATTTTTTTATTTTTTGAAGGAACACTTTCATTTTCTTGATCGAAAGTAGAATAGTAGTAGGGCGTTTGCGCTTCAAATTCGGCAGCGCAAGTATCTACTAACTTGTAGGTTCTACGGATATTTAATTTCTTACGTTGTTTCGTAACGTCTGTTTCTTTAATCCGCATGAGCCAAGCAATCTGCGCATCGGAATAACCTACTTCTTTTAATTCTCTAAAGAAATCTTCTGGAATATCTTCTGCTACGTTATACCGAATCACGCGCTCTTCCATTTTCACCAAACGCTTGATTTGGTTAATGTACCAAGGATCAATTCGGGTTAATTTCTGTACGGTATTAACAGGAACACCCAATCGCAATGCATCTTTCAAACGGTAGATTCGATCGTCGCTTACTTGCTCTAAACGATCTAGAATATCAGAAGTTCTGATCCATTCTTTTTTATCGGCACCCAATCCAAAACGATTGTTCTCCTGCGATTGACAAGCCTTTTGTAACGCTTCCAAGAAGTTTCTACCAATTGCCATCACTTCTCCTACGGATTTCATTTGTAGTCCTAAGCTATGATTGGCACCGTGGAATTTTTCGAAATTCCAACGCGGCATTTTAACGATGACATAATCTAGGGTAGGTTCGAAGTAAGCAGAAGTAGTTTGAGTAATTTGATTTTTTAATTCATCTAAATTATAACCAATCGCCAATTTTGCGGCAACTTTAGCAATCGGGTATCCTGTAGCTTTACTCGCTAGGGCAGAAGAACGTGAAACTCTAGGGTTAATTTCAATCGCAATTAATTCTTCTGTTTCAGGGTTGATTGCAAATTGTACATTACAGCCACCAGCAAAATTTCCTAAAGAACGCATCATGACCATCGCATCATTCCGCATCTGTTGGTAAGCCGTATCCGAAAGGGTCATCGCAGGAGCGACGGTAATACTATCACCTGTATGAATACCCATCGGGTCTAAATTCTCTACGGTACAAATGATAATTACGTTGTCTGCATTATCTCGTAAAAGTTCAAGTTCGAACTCTTTCCAACCTAAAACGGCTTGTTCCACCAAGACTTCATGGGTGGGGGAAGCATTTAAGCCTCTTTGTAAACATTCATCAAACTCACTTGCGTCGTGGACAAAACCACCACCGTAGCCACCAAGCGTATACGAAGGACGAATAACGAGTGGATAACCAATCTTTTGAGCCGCTTCTTTTCCTTCTAGAAAAGAATTAGCAATAAAAGAAGGCGCTACTTTCATCCCAATATCAATCATTAACTTTCGAAATGCTTCTCGATTTTCCGCAAGTTCAATCGCTTCTAGATCAACCCCGACTAACCGGACACCATACTTTTCCCACACGCCGTGTTTTCCTACTTCGATGGCAAGGTTTAGAGCTGTTTGTCCACCCATAGTTGGCAAAACCGCATCAATTTGTCGCTCTTCCAAAATTTGGATGATGCTTTCTACAGTCAATGGTAAAAGGTAAATGTGATCAGCAGTAACGGGATCCGTCATAATCGTTGCCGGATTGGAGTTGATCAGTGTGACTTCAACGCCTTCTTCTCGAAGGGATTTAGAAGCCTGAGTTCCAGAGTAATCGAATTCGCAAGCTTGTCCAATAATAATCGCTCCGCTTCCGATGATTAACACAGATTTAATGGTAGTATCTTTAGGCATGGCGCAAAAAGGATTTAATAGGTGAATGTCCAAATCGCCCGCAAAGATAGTTAGCGAATCATTGTATTTAGAAGATATGCTGGATATTTTTAAAAAAAAATAGAGCGTAGTGTTATGCTAAAACTAAACCTGCGAAAACTTACTAGTGCAAACTGTTAATAATTAAGCTAATTTATTAGGTTAATCTACTTAAATTAAAAGAAAAAACAGATTCGGCTACAAATTGTTAATTATAGGTCTTAGCATAGACCGTGCAGCAGTATCAATGTATTTCGTCGTTAAAGTTTGGGACAGGCTATTACCTATAAGATGAAACAAGTTTTATTCTGCAATAATAATATTTATAGGTCTCGTGTAATATTCAATGACGGATTCAATATTCTGTGGAGCTTCATCGAGGCGATTGAGTACTTTGCGAATCAGGCGTAATTTCCCTTCTCCTGCTTTTAACCGACTTAGGTTTTTAGCTTCTAAGAATACCTCCGATTTGTTGGTCGGACCATTAATGGTAAAACTAACGGGTTTTTTATCTGGATTGACAAAGAATACGACCAATAGTTCTCCTTTTACCAATGGCGTTCCATCCCAAGTAATGGTTACTCCTTTTGAACGACGAACTTGTTTTTCTTTGATCGAAAAACTATTCACGGTATTGATGCTTAAAGGATAGTCAATACTTATTTTTGAGTCGAGCTGAGCATTAAAAGTATATTTTTCTTTAAAACTTTGACCTGACTTTTTAGAACGGTAACGGATACCATTTTTTCCAAGGTCTTTAATTGTCATCGGTGTATTTTCAAAGGAAACACTTTGAATAGCTTGTGCGGTCGCGGTTTTAAGCGAATCTCCAATTTTAAAAATAGCTTCTGCTTTCAACTCCTGATCGTCTTCTAGGTATCTAACGTAGAAATTAGTAAAGGTCTGTTGTGAGGTAGTGGCAGTAATTTTATTGCTGTTCGTATCTGCATTTTGCTCGTTGGTACAACTCCCTAAAAAAAGTAAAAATGCTAGATAACTCAATAAGGTAAAACGAAAATTCATGATCAATTTTTTTAAATGGAGATTTCCAGTGTAGGATTTCTAAATAACTTCATTAGGTTAAGCACTTAACTTAGTGCTAAAAGCTAGCCATTTTTGAGCACCACTTTATGGCTAACGATTGCAGAGTAGTTTGCCAAAGATAAGGGTCTGACTTGAATTTCCTAAATAGAAGTGTGGAATTTCGAGATGGAAGGAAACGAAATTTAGAAAGCCAAAGCTAAAGAATTTAGTGTTAACCTAGGGTTTTGAAGCAATTCAAAATTACGAAGAGCCATCGTCAAATCTATAAATTTATCGGCAAAGCTTCTCTCCCCAGAAAAGGCATCACATCGCTTTTTTAAGATAACATCTCCAAAATGCAAAATAAAATAGCGGAACTATGAGAAGTTCTAAGGATAAAATTCTTTCTTTGAGGGAAGTTCTGCTGTTTTTGCTATTCTTAGAAAGAAGGATGGAAGGAAAGGAACAAAACAAGGTATAAGAATTTTGCCATTTTTAAAAAATAAGTATAAAAGTACAATGTCAAAAGTGCTCATTTCAGATGGTGTTCACCCTTTACTGATCGAAGGACTGGAAGCGGACGGATATCATTGCGATTACCAGGCAAATATCACACTCGAAGAGACCAGGAAAATCATTAGTAACTACGAAGGGTTGATTATTAATAGCAAGATAATCATGGATCGAGGTTTCATTGATGAAGCCAAGCAACTCAAATTTGTCGGACGGTTGGGCTCAGGGATGGAAATTGTAGATATTCCCTATGCTCGTAGCAAAGGAATCGCCGTTTTGAAATCACCAGAAGGAAATCGAAATGCGGTGGCAGAACATGCCTTAGGAATGTTGCTGAGTTTAACAAATAAACTTATGCAAGCCGACCGGGAAGTGCGACAAAAAAGCTGGAATAGAGAAGGAAATCGCGGTATCGAAATTATGGGTAAAACGGTAGGTCTTATTGGCTTTGGGCATACCGGAAGTCAATTCGCTAGAAAGCTTTCGGGGATGGGGGTGAAAATATTAGCACATGATAAATATAAAAAAGGATTTGCAAAGGAATTTCCTTTTGTTAAAGAAACTGACATAAGCGAGATCAAACAACAAGCTGATATCATTAGTTTTCATTTGCCATTGACCGCAGAAACGAATTATCTGCTTGATGAAAAATTTATCAATTCGTGTAAAGATGGTCTCATCGTTATTAATACTTCTCGTGGTGGAATTGTTAAAACTACTGCCTTATTAGCAGCATTGCAAACAGGGAAACTCGGCGGAGCCTGTTTGGATGTCTTTGAAAATGAAAAACCAGACCGTTATACTGCTACGGAAACAGCCTTGTATGATACGCTTTTTGCCCTAGACCAAGTGGTGCTTTCTACGCACGTAGCGGGATGGACAAAAGAATCGAAAGAACGATTAGCTAGCGTGCTTTTAGCAAAAATAAGAAAGGTCACTAAGCCGTAGAAAACAAAAAAATGCTGCCTTGAAACCTGACTTATATGGTTAGAAAGGTGCGCAAATTATTCGTATAATATATTACCTTTACATAAAGCTCAAGAAATAAGAGTCTTTAGTCGTAGCGTAATCTTAGAACGTCTTTCCAGGAATCGACAGAAAACTAAATTAAATTATTGGTGAATAAGCTAGTTAGACTAGTTATTCAGAAAGAATTTGCTTGCTTGCCAAAGCTAAAACTTACTTTTTATGTTAAAGCTTATTGGCTTTGTCACTTTAGAGACATGGTAACGCTAATTTTTTTTGAAATAAATGTTAAATTCCTTAACATTGTGAACCTTAGTCGAAAAATTAAAGGCATTCATCGTATTTGGTAATCACTTGACTGATGAATTTTCAACACTTTCGTCAAAACTTAAAACATGTTTTATATGGTACGTAAATTTTTATTCTCACTTACATTAGTACTTCTCAGTACATTGACCTACGCACAGACTTCGCTCGAAGGAAAGGTGACGGACAAGGAAACTGGAGAAGAGCTTATCGGCGCAAATATCGTCTTGGAAAAGAACGGTACCTTTGCTTCCGGTTCGAGTACAGATTTCGATGGTAATTATAGTATTAACATCGATCCAGGTACTTATGATATTACTTTTTCCTATATCGGTTCGCCCGATAATAAGGTTACCGGAGTTGTTGTCAAGGCCGGACAAGCGAATCGTCTCGACGTGCAATTAGGTGGAGACGAAGGAGTTCTTTTAGATGCAGTCATCGTTACGGCATATGAGGTTCCGTTGATTGAACAAGACAATACTACTTCTGGAGGTACGATCACTTCGGAGCAAATCCAGAACCTTCCTACCAAAGACATTAACGCCTTAGCTGCTCAAACGGCAGGTATTGCTTCTGCGGATGAAGGGGAAGACATTAACGTAAAAGGTGGACGATCAAGTGGTACCAATTACTACATCGATGGTATTCGGGTAAGTGGTAATCTTATTCCACAATCAGAGATTGATCAAATGCAAGTAATCACTGGTGGTGTGGGAGCACAGTATGGTGACGTAACGGGAGGTATTATCTCGATTACGACCAAAGGTCCTTCTAGCCGTTTCTCAGGAGGATTTGAAGCAGAAACTTCTGAGTATTTAGATGATTATGGTTACAACTTATTAAGTCTTAACTTAAGTGGTCCTATTCTTAAAAAGAAAAGTGGAGAATCTATTCTTGGTTACCGGATTTCTGGACAGTACATCAATCGAGATGATGATGATCCACCAGCAACGGGTGTATACCGAGCGAAAGATGATGTCATCGAAAGATTGAGAAAAAATCCTTTGACTCGAATTGGACCAGCATTGGTTCCTACCGCTAGATTGTTGACGGATGATGATGTAGAATTATTAGATTCGAGACCATTTGAAAATAATGAGCGAATTGATTTTACCGCAAAACTAGATGCTCGTTTAAGTAGTAATGTAGATATCGCATTCTCTGGAAACTACACAAAACAATCTGACCAATTTACACCACTTAATAGTTGGAGATTATTAAACGTACAAAATAATCCTACCCTAGAATCTACGAGATATCGTGGTAACGTTAGATTCCGACACCGCTTGGGTGGAGGAAATGCTCCTGCCGTGGCTGCCGCAGAGGGAGAAGATGCTAATGCTAAAAGAAAAGGTGCCTTAATTCGAAATGCTCAGTATACGATCCAAGTTGGATTTCAACAAGCATTATCAGACTTGGGGGATCCTACGCACGGAGATCGATTATTTGATTACGGTCACATCGGAGATTTTAATCGAGAATGGGTGCCAGTAGCAAACGTAGTTGATACGGCAAGTTTTACAAACTTTAGAGATTTTGCAGTTGAAACTTTATTACCAAACGGTCAAGCTTTATGGATTGGTCACGTTGGAGATAGTGAAACCTTCACGGGATTCGACGCTTCTAATAGTAAAAATCCTGATTTAGCAGCCTATAATAATGAATTAGTTGATCCAATGAATGAAACTGCTTTTGCAATGCAAAATGGCTTTTCTGTTGGTGATGTAGAAGATGTTTGGAATTTACATACGAACGTTGGACAAATTTACAACTTCTTCCGAAAGACACAGAATGACCGATACACAGTAGACATCTCTAGTTCTTTTGACTTGATGCCTGGTGGTTCTGATAAAGGTAGACACTCTATTCAATTTGGTATCCTTTACGAACAACGAGTTAATCGTGGTTACAGTCTTAACCCAAGAGGATTATGGAATGTTGCTAGAGGATTGGTTAATAATCATATTACTGCACTTGATTATGATAACCCTACAGGAGATTCTATTGTATTTAATATTGCAGGGCAAGATTTAAATATCCCAACCTATAATACCTTAACAACGACTCCTGAGAATTCTAAATTTTATAAAGAAATTAGAAAAGCATTACCTAATGCTTCCTTAAACGATTATGTAAATATTCAATCTCTTGATCCAAGTATCCTTAACTTAGAGATGTTCTCTGCACGGGAATTAATTGATAACCTTGCTTCTTTAGATTATTTTGGATACGATTACTTAGGAAATAAAGTAGGTACTGATGTAACTTTTGATGATTTCTTTACAGCTAGAGATGCAGATGGTTTACGAACACACCCTGTAGCACCGAATCAACCTATTTACTGGGCGGCTTACATTCAAGATAAATTCGTTTTCCGTGATATTATCTTCAAGTTAGGGGTACGAGTAGATCGTTACGATGCCAATACTAAAGTATTAAAAGATCCTTATTCTTTATATGATATCGTTAGTGCTGGAGATTTTTACAACCAGACGGGGGGAGAAAGACCTTCTAATATCGACGAAAGTTTCAAGGTATACGTTTCAGAATCTAACGAAGACGAAGTTACGGCTTTCAGAGATGGTGACCAATGGTACCGACCGAATGGTGTTTCTGTAAATGATCCTACGGCGATCTTTGGTACAGGAGTTATTACACCTAGATACGCAAATGATGAAATAACAGGTGGTGGATATATTAAGGATGAAGATTTTCAAACAAGTACTTCTTTCCAAGATTATGAGCCTCAGGTAAACTTTATGCCACGTTTGGCTTTCTCATTCCCTATTTCGGATGAAGCCAACTTCTTTGCACACTACGATATCTTAGTACAAAGACCACCAGCAAACACAATCGCTACCGCTTTAGATTATTTTTATTTCTACGATCGACCTTCGGATCAAAATAGCCCATTGGCAAATCCAGATTTGAAGCCTGAACAAACGATTGATTATGAAGTTGGATTTAAGCAAAAGTTGTCGAACTCTTCTGCAATGACCATCACGGCTTACTACCGAGAAATGAGAGATATGATTCAACAAAGAACTTATACTCCAGTTCCAATTATCAATCAATATGTAACTTATGGTAACCTTGACTTCGGTACCGTAAAAGGATTTACTTTTCAATATGACTTAAGAAGAACCAATAATGTTACGGTAAATGCAGGTTACACCTTACAGTTTGCGAATGGAACAGGATCTAACTCTAACTCTCAAAGAGGTTTGAACAAAAACCTTAGAACGCTCTTCCCATTATCTAATGATGAAAGACACCGTTTTACAGCATCTATTGATTACCGATACCGATCAGGTAAGCGATACAATGGACCAAGATGGTTCGGGGCAGATGTTTTTGCAAATACTGGTTTAAACATTCAAGCCATTGCAGTTTCTGGTCGACCTTACACTGCTACACGGATTCCACAGACACTAGGAGGTACAGGAGTAGAAGGTTCTTTAAACGGAGCACGTTTACCTTGGAACTTTACGATTGGGTTGAGACTAGATAAAACATTTAGACTTTCTTCTCCTGAGGCAAAACGACCTTTAAATGTAAACGTATATTTCAGAGTTCAAAACTTATTAGATACTCGTAACATTGATGGTGTTTATTCTGCATCTGGTTCACCAGATGATGATGGTTTCTTACAGTCTGCTATCGGACAAAGATTAGTTGATACGGATACAGGATCTCCGGCAGAAAGAGCGGCTTATTTATCTTCTTACCAATGGCGTTTGTTAAACCCAGGTTTATATAAACTCCCTAGAAGAATTTTCATAGGAGCAATCTTTGACTTTTAATATCTAGTCTGCTACTAGATGAAAATGTTAAATTTAAAAAATAATACAAATATGCGTAATTTAAAATATTACTTTCTAGGCCTTCTAACGCTGGGGTTTTTCGTGGACAGTTACGCCCACGTTAATCCAAAGAATGAAGGAAAAGGAAAGCCCGCTCATTCGGTGTCATATCGGATGGACTGTGCTTTAGCCACGGCTCAAATTGATCAAGACATTAATAACGTTCGTGCCCGTCTACTCAATGGAGGAGATGTTTGGTGGGATGGAAGTGGAGATGGTAAATACATCGTTCCTAAAGTAGATCCAGCATCTGGACTCGCTGAAGTTTCTTCTATTTTTGCCGGTGCAGTTTGGTTAGGAGGTGTCGATGATGCTGGTAACCTTAAACTTGCCGCTCAAACTTACGGTACGAATAATGGAGAAACCGATTTTTGGCCTGGGCCATTAACGCAGTTAGAAGGAGATACGGGAGGAGAAACTTCTGCCGATACTTGTGCAAACTGGGATCGTTTCTTTACCGTAACGGGAGAAGAAATTGATGAACACTTAAAGGCTTACGAAGCGAGTGTCGCTGCGGGAGTTGAATATACCGAAGAGCAAATGCCTAGAAATATTAAAGGCTGGCCCGCTCGGGGAAATGAGTTCTTTTTTGACGTTCATAGTTTCGATTTACCAAATACGATTCAGGGATTAGCAGCCTTCTGGGATGTTGATTTAGATGGTAATTATGAACCTAACGAAGGAGATTATCCTCGGATTGAAATTAGAGGTTGCGAAACACCTGAATATCCAGATCAAATGATTTTCTGGATTTACAATGATAATGGTGGTATTCACACGCAATCAATGGGAGACCCCATTAAAATGGAAGTACAAGTACAAGCGTTTGCCTATAAAACAAATGATGCCATTAATAACATGACCTTCCAACGGTACAAGTTGATTAATAGAGCACCAAAGTCGATCGATAGTATGTTCTTCGCCATGTGGGTGGATCCAGATTTAGGTTGTTACACAGATGATTATATCGGTTGTGATGTAGATCGAAGTTTGGCTTACGTTTACAATGAAGATGCAGCAGACGGTACAACGGGTACTACCTGTGAGCAAGGAGTTGCTACTTACGGAACTGAAATTCCAATTATTGGAGTGGATTATTTTAGAGGACCTAGAGATGAAAATGGTGTCGAAATAGGTATGTCTTCTTTTACTTACTATAATAATGGTGGACTGAATCCTCCACCTCCTCAAGGAACAGATGATCCTAGTGTAGCAGCAGAATTCTATAACTACCTTTCAGGATCATGGAGAGATGGAACACCATTTACTTTTGGTGGAAATGCTTATAACGCAGGAAGCTCAGAGACGGTTGATTATGCGTTTTTTGATGATCCAGATACACCCGGTGGATGGTCTATGTGTGAAGAAAGTTTACCTCCAGGTGACCGACGTACGGTACAGGCTTCAGGACCTTTCCGACTTGATCCAGGTGCGATTAACGAGTTAATCGTTGGTGCAGTTTGGGTGCCAGACTTACCTTATCCATGTCCAAATATCGATGCGTTGTTAGCAGCGGATGATTTAGCACAAGCTTTATTTGACAACTGTTTCAACATTACGGATGGACCAGATGCGCCAGATATGGAGATCATTGAATTAGATAGAGAGTTGATTTTTGTTTTAACAAATGATTCAACGACTTCTAATAATGCATTCGAAATGTATAGCGAAAAAGGATTAACGATTCCTACACAGCCAGGTATTGATAGTTTATATCGATTTGAAGGATATACAATCTATCAGTTTTCTGGTCCAGATGTAGATATCACAGAAATCGATGATCCTGAAAAAGCACGTCCAATCTTTACGGTAGATAAAAAGAACGACGTTGCCAGAATTATCAATTGGGAAAAAGTAGAAGGTATTGACTTAAATGGTAATCCAGTATACGTACCCGTACCTAAAGTGGAAAACGCTACAGATGATGGCGTTCGACATACTTTCCGAGTAACTGATGATCAATTCTCAACGGGAGAGGATAAGCAAATCGTTAATCACAAAAAATACTACTTTACAGCACTTGCTTATGCTTATAACGAATACGAACAGTTTGAACCTTCAACAGGACGAGGTCAGCAAAGTCCACATTTAACGGGACGTAAAAATATCGGAGATGATGTCAATGATTATTACACCGCAATACCACGACCAATTACTAGCGTAAACTTAAACGCAAGTTACGAGTCTGGACCACAAATTACACGCTACGACGGTGTCGGTGCGGGAGGAAATAACTTAGAATTAACGGAAGAGTCTATCCAAGAAATTCTTGCAGAAACAGGAGAAAAAGGAGTGATTACTTACCAGTCTGGAAGAGGACCAATTCAAGTACAAGTTTATGATCCATTGTCGATCAAAGACAATAAATTTGAATTTAAAATTATTGATAATACTCTTAATAATACTACATTAGATGATAATGCGACTTGGGTAATGAGAAATCTTACAGATCCTTCAGCACCTTCAGTTGTTTCTGAATCGACACTCGAAGACCTAAATGAGCAAATTATTGCGGCTTACGGTTTCTCTATTTCTATCGGACAAACGTTAGATGCAGGAGATAAAGATGATGAAATGAATGGTTTAATTAGTGCCTCAGTTGATTATGCTGATCCTAATGGTACAATATGGTTCAATACTATTGATGACCTTGATGGTGACGGAAGTTTTGCGCAAGCCATTCAATCTGTTGTTAACTATGTCAAAACAAGTCCAGATGAAATTGATCAATCTTTAGATCCAGCAAATGCTTTTAAAGAAAATCAATCCGGTTTTATTCCTTATCGATTGGCAGATTACCAAGAGCCAGAAGCAGATGATGAAGTACAATTCTACGTTACACCAGCTTGGAAAGATCAAAACCAAGGAAACGTAAGAATTGGAACACCCGGTGGTGAAAAAGGTATCGCTAATGTTAACAACGTAGATATCGTATTCACTTCGGATCGTAGCAAATGGAGTCGATGTATCGTAGTAGAGTCTGCAAATCAATTCTACGCAGACGAAGGTTGGACGACAGAAGGAGGCGTAAGTCAAATGACCGTGCGACCTAGCCCTTCCGTTAGTCGCGATAACTTCGATGAAAATGGTATGCCATTAGCAGATGACACGGGTACTACGGGTTTCGGTTGGTTCCCTGGATATGCGATTGATATTGAAACAGGCTTACGTGTAAATATTTTCTTTGGAGAAAATTCAACTTATGATTGCGAGGTTAGACCAGATCTATGTGCTAATGGAGAATTCGACGGTGGTCCTAATGGTAACTCTACCGGTAGAGATATGGTTTGGAATCCTACTTCACAATTTAGAGTAGATGCTCAAAGTGGACTTTCTATTTACGATGCTATCCTTGGTGCACAACATTTTATCTATGTTACCAATCAGCCTTACGATGAATGTGCACAATTGAGAGAGTCGTTGAAATGGGAACCACCAGTGCTGAATCCAGTAATTGGAGCTATTCCAGCACTACAAACAGTTACTTGGACAGCAGTACCAATCATTGAACAAGGAGAGGAGTTATTATCTCCTAGAGACGGATTAATTCCAAATGATGTAACGATTAAGTTGCGCGTTGAAAATCCTTACCAAGTTAAAAAAGGTGCATTAAGTGATGCTAATGGTTATCCAACGTACCAATTTGACTTCACAGGAGTAGAAGCTAGTGCCTTAACAACAGATGCTGAAATTGATTCACAGTTAGATATGATTAACGTGGCACCAAATCCTTATTACGGTTTCTCTTCTTACGAAACAGGTGCTAACGATAATCGAATTAAAATCACTAATCTACCTGCTAAATGTACTGTAACCATTTACTCATTGGACGGTAGATTCATCAGAGAATACCGAAGAGATGAAAAAGGAATTGCAAGATCAGGTAGTAATCCAGCGAGAGCAGAAGGACAAATCTCTCCTGCAATTGAATGGGATTTGAAGAACAATAAAGGAATTCCAATCGCTAGTGGTATTTATTTGATCCACATTAATGCAGATGGTCTCGGCGAACGAGTTGTGAAATGGTTTGGTGTAGGTCGACAATTTGACCCGTCTGGTTTATAACAAGGAAGTGCTAAGCTTGGAGTAGCAATTGTTTAGATAACGGCTACTCCAAGCCAAAGCCTACCAATTAGATTAATTAAAAAGAAAAAGTAAACTTTATGAATAAGTATTTTTACCTCATTCTTTCTTTCGTTTTTCTTGCATTGCACACAACTACTGTCCAAGCAGGAAATCCAGATCGGCAAGGAGAAGCAGGCGCTTACGAGCTGCTAATGAATCCTTGGGCAAAATCTGCCGGATTACACACCATGGGTACTTCAATGATTACCGGTGTAGAAGCTATGCGACTTAACGTTGCAGGGCTATCTAGAATTAACAGTTCAGAATTTGTCATTGGACATGCACGGTACTTAGAGGGTACCGATATCAAAATGAACGCTTTTGGGTTAGCACAACGAATCGGTAAAAATGGCGCGATCGGTGTTAGTTTGATGGCACTAGATTTTGGCGAAATTCCAGTGACTACTACGGATCAACCCGAAGGAACAGGGGGAACATTCTCTCCTTCTTTCTTTAACCTTGGATTATCTTACGCACATACTTTCGAAAATAAAGTATCTGTAGGTCTTACTTTAAGAGCCATCTCAGAGTCTATTGCTGACTTAAATGCATTTGGTTTTGCGGTTGACGCAGGAGTACAGTACGTTACAGGACCTAAAGATCAATTCAAATTTGGTATCTCTCTTAGAAATATCGGTACAGAAATGAAATTCGCGGGCGAAGGACTGAGTACCCAATTGGCTCCTCCTTCAGGAGATGGTGGTGACCAATTAACTTATAATGTTCGGGTAAGTGGCTTTGAATTGCCTTCCGTTTTAAACGTAGGAGTATCTTACGATTTCTTGCTTAACGCTAAGAATAGACTTACCGCAATCGGAAATTTCACGGCGAACTCTTTTTCTAGAGATCAAATCGGTGGTGGTCTTGAATATGCATTCAACGAAATGTTTATGCTCCGTGGTGGGTATAAATATGACTTTGGTCAAAATGAAGCAGAAGCTTCTGTATATACTGGATTAAGTGGTGGACTTTCTGTAGTCGTTCCTTTTAAGAAAGGTTCTGCTTCCAAAGTCGCTATTGATTACGCTTACCGAGCAACCAACCCTTGGGGGGGGACACACAATTTTGCAGTCAGATTAATGTTCTAAAAACTAATGCAAAATTAAGAATAGAACAACTTTTGTATAAATTTTAGATATTTCTAATTTTTTTATACCTTTACAGTATACTTACTTCGAGAACGTTTCTGTCAATCTTAAGATGGAAACGTTCTCGGCGTATATATACACCTACAAAGCTCAACGACATGCTCACATGTCCCTACAGAAATTAACCGACCAAACAAACGTCGGATTTCTAATTTATTCAACGAGAACAAAGCAGGATACGGTAGGTTAAACTGTCTTAAAAATATCTGATTTATTGGGTGGTAAAAAGTTGATATCAGTGGAAACTGGTAGCGACCTCAGCGGGCTAAGCTTGTGAATGCTAGCACTAATAAATCCTAAACTTTAGTACTTATGTCAAAATACACTTATTTTACCCAAGAAGGATATGATCGATTAAATGCAGAATTAGTTCGTTTAAAAACAGTCGAGAGACAAAAAGCAGCTGATGCGATCGGAGAAGCAAGAGAAAAAGGAGATCTTTCTGAAAATGCAGAGTATGATGCTGCAAAAGATGCACAAGGTTTATTAGAGTTTAGAATTAATGAATTGGAAAAAACTCTCGGAACGGCTAGGGTTTTAGATAAAAGTCAGTTAGATAACTCTAAAGTCGTAGTTTTATCTAGCGTAACCATTAAGAATACCAAGACGGGCAAAGAGGTAAAATACAAACTTGTCTCCGAAGCGGAAGCTAACCTCAAAGAAAAACGAATTTCTGTAAGTTCGCCAATTGGTGCTGGACTATTAGGCAAAAAAGTAGGGGAAATCGCAACCGTAGAAACCCCTAGAGGTAGTATTGAATTTGAAGTTACCAACATCACAATCGAATAATATGGCGTCCATTTTCACTAAAATTATTAATGGCGAAATTCCTTGCCATAAAATTGCAGAAGACGAGCACTATTTTGCTTTCCTAGATATTAGCCCTCAAGTAGAAGGACACACACTCGTGATTCCTAAGCAAGAAGTAGATTATATTTTTGATCTCGAAGATGATGTTTTAACAGGCTTAATGCTTTTTGCAAAAAAAGTAAGTAAAGCCATTGAAGCAACAGTTCCTTGTGAGCGTATCGGCGTTGGTGTCATTGGGCTTGAAGTTCCTCACGCTCACGTTCACCTTATGCCTGTAAATACCGTTGGAGATCTTTCCTTTGGGAATCCTATTCAGATAAATTCCGATGAGTTGGCCGCTTTAGCCGCTAAAATTCGGGCTAACTTCTAGAATCTGTTAGTTGCTGTAGACTACTTTTGCCGGTCGGGATTGTCTTTCAGAAAGCTCTCCCAACCGCTATATTTTTTCTTTCCGTTCAGAACACTTCCCGATTTATAAAAATGACAAAGAGCGGTTGCCAAAGCATCCGTTGCATCTAGGCCTGCATCTGTCATTTTTCGATTGAATACACTCGCCAACATCGCCGATACTTGCTCTTTTGAGGCATTACCGTTACCCGTCACGGATTGTTTGATCTTTTTGGGAGCATATTCCGTTACTTCAATACCATTCGTCATACCCGCCGCAATTGCAACGCCCTGCGCTCGACCTAACTTTAGCATAGATTGTACATTTTTGCCGTAAAAAGGAGCTTCTACCGCCATTTGCTGCGGAGTATATTTCGTAATAATTTCAACCACCCCCTGAAAGATGTGTTGCAATTTCAAATAAGGAGAGTCTAAATGACCCATATTCAGGGTGCCTAAGTGCAAAAGCAAAGGTTGTTTTTTCCGGATTTCAATTACGGCGTAGCCAAGTACATTCGTACCAGGATCAATTCCCAAAATTCGATAAGTCGGTTGTGCTTGCATGAAAAGCAATGTATTACAAAAAGCAGCGCAAAACAAATAATTTGAAATCTTTTGTTTCAAAAGCCTAATTTCAACGGTTATTTTGATGCACAAAAGCTAAAATACGATAGAATGTGCTACGATAACATTTCCATAAGAGTTTGATAACATTTTAATAAGCAACTATTTAGCTAAATCCCCGTCTAATTTATATACATTTAAAGCAGAAATAGCATTTGAATACATTTGAAAACATATTAGCTGATCAAAGTTTGAATAAACTTATTCACCATAAAGGTATTAATATCCTGATTAAATCAATTGTTGTCTTTTTATTGGCGATGATTATTTATCAACAAGTCGTTGCGAAGGATAATATCCACGACTTATGGAATGCTTTTTACGAGCAACTTGCTTGGCAAAATATACATTGGGTCGTTTTTGCGTTGTTTTTGATGCCAATCAATTGGGCCTTTGAAACGATGAAGTGGCAACAGCTAATCAAAAATTTTGAGACGATCTCTTTTGGAAAAGCATATCAAGCTATTTTTTCGGGTATTACTTTCTCTATTTTTACCCCTAATCGAGTAGGAGAATACGGTGGTCGGATATTGATGGTCAAACCAGAAAATAACTGGAAAGCCGTCATTGCTACTTTAGTAGGAAGTTTTAGCCAACTGCTAGTTTTACTAACGATGGGCTGGTTGGGCTTGATCTACTTTATTCAGCACTACGTGGAAATGGAAAATTTATTACTGTTAGGCATTAGCTGCATTGGAGTCGCTTTACTTTTATTAATGATTTTTGTATTTTATAATGTGGATATGATGATTCCCATTGCGAAGAAAATACCTTACATCCATAAGTTTAAGCATTTTATCAAGCATGTTCGCGTATTAAAGAATTATACGAGTCGCGAATTGACGATGACATTAGGCTACTCTTTAGCAAGATATTTGGTGTATATGATACAATATTACTTGTTTTTGCAGTTTTTTGGCATTGAAATCACTTTAGTGGCAGCATTAGCAAGTATTGCAACGATATTTTTATTACAGACCAGTATTCCGCTTCCTCCCTTAGCGGGTTTATTTGTAAGAGGAGAAGTAGCGCTCTTTGTTTGGAGTCATTTTAGCACTAATGAATTGAGCATTCTTGCTGCAACCTTTAGTTTATGGATACTTAACTTAATCATTCCATCGTTAATAGGAGCAGTGTTTATTATTAATACAAACGTTTTAAAATCACTAGGTTATGAAAAAAACAATGCGTAGATTTTTCGGCTTAATGGCGATGATAACCTTTCTGATGGCTTTCACTACGCCGAATCAACCAACTCATATTGATGAGACCAATTATAGTACGGCTACACAGGAGCCCTGCTATATGGAAAATAGTACTTTTCAAGTAGGAGAAGAATTGACCTACAAATTATACTACAACTGGAATTTCGTCTGGTTGGCAGCGGGAGAAGTTACTTTTAAAGTTAAAGAACACAAAGGACAATACCACTTATCAGCGGTAGGGAAAACTTTCAAATCGTACGAATGGTTTTTTAAAGTAAGAGACTACTACGATACTTACATCAATAAAGAATCTTTATTACCAGAAGTATCTTACCGAGATATCAGAGAAGGTAAGTATCGATTGTACGATAAAATCATTTTTGATCAAGAAAAAGGCTTAGCAACTTCTCACCGAGGAGATACGAAGGCAAAAACGAATCAAAAAGATTATGCGGTAGATGCTTGTGTACACGATTTATTATCGGTTGTATATTACTCTCGTAATATAGACTTCAATCAATACGAAAAAGGGCAGGAGTTTCCCGTCAAAATTTTTATGGATAAGGAAGTATGGCCTTTGAAAGTAAAATACAAGGGAAAAGCAGCTCGTAAAAAAGTAAAAGGCGAAGGTCGTTATAACACGATTAAGTTTAGTCCGCAGGTCATTTCAGGTAAAGTTTTTAAAGAAGATACCGAAATGAATGTATACGTAACGGATGATCAAAATCGGATTCCAGTTTTAATCGAATCTCCTGTTTCGGTAGGTTCTGTTAAAGCAGTTTTGAAAGAATACAAAGGTTTGAAATACGATATGACAGCAAAAGCGGGAAAGAGAAAGAAGAAGTAAGGTTTGAAGTTGAATGAGTCTATGATAAAAGCTTCTAGGGTAATTCCTTAGGAGCTTTTGTTATTTGGTGATCAAGTGATTACTTTTTGTTTAAAGAAGAAAGGAAACTATGCAATTGAGTATTAGACAGATTGTAATTTTATTAACTTGGTCGAAACGAGCAATTCAGAGGGACGAAGTTTGGTTGGTTCCGAAATGGCTTCGAGTAAAAAATTACAAGCATTTTTCCCCATTTTACTACCAGAATCTTTGACGTGACTGATCTGAGGGTAGGTTAAATAAGGATATTCTCCATCGCTAATAGATATAATAGCAATATCCTCTGGGATAGATAATCCGAGAGCATTAATATGGTATAAGCTTTTGGCAAGTAATTCGTCCGACATTGTAAAGATGGCAGTTATCTTTTTATTATGGTTTAGAATTGGAGGAAGAATGAAGTCAAGGTCCGCACTTTTATCAACCGAAATGATGTTTTCTTTTAAAATTGGAATTCCATGTTCTGTCAAGGCTTTTTCGTACCCTTTAATTCTTTCTTGAGAGATGTTGAAATTAGGATTTCCAAAAATAGCCAGAATATTTTGGTGACCTTTTTCTATTAAATGGGAAATCGCTTGGTAGCTTGCTTGGGTACTATCAATCGTAACTGCTGGAAAATCTTCATTTTCTAACGCTTTATCCAATAAAACACATTTAATGTTTGCATTCGTGAGTGGTTCTAAATGATTAAGATCATAGGTTTCTTTAGATAAAGAAATAAGAACCCCTTCGACGGCCCAACTCAAGCATTGTGTAATAATTTCCTTTTCTTTCTTGTAACTATCATTCGTCAGAAACATAATTAGAGAATACTTAGACGATGAAATTGTTTTGTTGATACCTTTGATTAGGTTAGGAGTAAAAAACATATTTATCTCTGGTAGGATTAATGCAATTAATCCAGAATGTTGATTTCGAAAAAAACGAGCGTGTACATTGGTAGTATAATTGAACTCTTTAGCAGCTAATCGCACCTTATTTTTAGTAGACTCGCTAATATCTGGATGGTCGGATAATGCTCTAGAGACGGTAGAGGTGGAAAGGTTCAAGATTTTGGCTAAATCTTTAATCGTTACTCTTTTCATATGCTCGAAGATAGCCTTTTTTTAAAAACTTACCAACCGCAACCTATCCCGCAACCGTTTGCGAAACTTTGTGATTTTTCAAAAAAGAAAAAAAAGTATAGCATTGTATAATATTATTCGAAACAAAATTTTAAAATTAAGTCCAAATGAAAAAAATTATACTTTCTATTTCGTTGTTACTTACTTTTTCATTGCTTTCAAATTTGTCTGCGCAAAATGTATCTATTGAAGGTACGGTGACGGATGAAAGTGGAGAAGCATTGATTGGTGCAACTATTACTGTCAAAGAAATGTCTGGTGTTGGAACAGTTACCGACATTGACGGAAAATACCAAATTAAATTAGAGCGTTCCACCGGAATTACCTTAGTAGCATCCTACACGGGATTTTCAAGTCTTGAAAAAACGGTCGAAGGGTCAGGTCAAATCGACTTTGCACTTTCTACTGATGCCTTAGGCTTAGATGAAGTCGTAGTTACAGGACTTGCAAACTCTAGGTCTAAATTGGAGTCAAGTATCTCAATCACAACTTTAAAACCAGAAGGGATTTTACAATCCTCTCCTCGGACGACTGCTGAAATTTTCCGAACTATTCCTGGGATTCGCTCTGAAGCATCAGGAGGAGATGGAAACACTAATATCACGGTAAGAGGTATTCCAATTTCTGCGGGTGGATCAAAATATTTACAATTACAAGAAGATGGGCTGCCAGTATTTCTTTTTGGAGACATTGCTTTTGCTACGTCAGATATCTTTCTAAGAGCAGATCAAAGTGTTGCTCGTATTGAAGCGCTTAGAGGTGGTTCTGCTTCTACTTTGGCATCTAATTCTCCGGGGGGTATTATTAACTTTATTAGTAAAACGGGTGGTGTTGCCGGAGGAAGTATAGCTACAACCTTTGGTTTAGATTATGAAACATACCGAACAGATTTTGAATATGGTTCTTCCATTGGAGAGGATTTAAACTTTCACGTTGGAGGATTCTTTCGTACGGGCGAGGGACCACGGAACACAGGCTACAATGGCAACAATGGTGGACAGGTAAAAGCGAATTTGACGAAGCACTTTAAGAAAGGCTATGCCCGAGTTTACTTGAAACACTTAAATGATCGTACTACTGCTTATTTGCCAATGCCGATTGCCGTTTCTGGTACAAATGCTGATCCAACTTGGGAATCTATTGATGGTTTTAGTGCTACTCAAGATTCTCCACATAGTGTGTTTTTGCAATCAAATTTTGGGATTGGAGCAGAAGGAGAGCGTCGAGATGGAAATATAACGGATGGAATGCGAGCCTTATCGAATGCGATTGGAGCAGAATTTAAATTTGAATTAGGAGATGGCTGGAATATTGACAGTCGATCAAGGTATACAAGAAACTCAGGAGGATTTTATGGACCATTACCATCAGCAGTTGGTACCACAGGAGACATGCTAGGTATTATTGCTGGTGCTGTTGGAGATACCACGGGCTTTGCAGGAGCTACCTTGACTAATGCTCAAGATGGAACAGCTTACACGGGAGAATTAGCACAAATTATTCATATGTTTGATACTGAGTTAAGAGATTTTAATACTTTATTTAGTGATACTAAAGTTTCTAAAAACTTTGGTAAAGTTACGGCTACTGTTGGTTACTTTAAAGGTCGTCAAAATATTAATATGGCTTGGCTCTGGAACTCTTACTTCATGGAAGTGAAAGGAGAGAATGCAGGACTAATTGATATAGAGCGAGCAGATGGAACGATGATGTCTGAGAATGGAAAATTTGCTTACGGTGTTCCTGTTTGGGGTAACTGTTGTCAGCGAGGTTACAATATGCAATACGATATCTCTGCACCATATGCAGAAGTAGAGGTACAGCTTAATGATCAATTAAACCTTACGGCAAGTGTGAGGTATGACTTTGGAAGCGTAACAGGTGCTACTTCTGGTGGCGTACAAACTGCACTTGATGTTAATAATGACGGTGTCGTTTCTCAACTCGAACAAAGTGTTTCGGTTGTTAATAATGCTCAAAAAGCTCCAGTAGATTACGATTATGATTATACTTCTTTTTCTATTGGCGCAAACTATAAACTAAATAGCAAGCAAGCTGTTTTTGGAAGATTTAGTCGTGGTGGTTCTGCTAAAGCAGATAGAATTATTAATCCTGGTACGGCAAGTTTATTTGTTGGTAATCCAAAAGATATCATTGATCAAGCAGAATTAGGATGGAAGCAAAAATTCAGCTCGGGTGGATTATTTGTTACTGCCTTTTACGCAGGAACAACGGAAGAAGGTGGTTTTGAAGCGACGACTCAACAAGTAATTGAGAATGATTATACTGCTTACGGTCTAGAAGTAGAAGGTGCTTTTAACTTTGGAGACTTTGATGTGAGAGGTGCGGTGACTTATACGAAGGCAGAAATTACAACGAAAGATGATGCGAACGAAGGTAATACACCAAGACGGCAACCAGACTTGATGTATAATCTTATTCCTTCTTATTCCTTTGCTAAGAAATATGCGATTGGTTTAAGTTTTATCGGTCAAACGAAAGCTTTTGCGCAAGACGGAAATGAATTAATTATGCCTGGCTATGTTATTACAAACGCATTTGTTAATATCGCAGTGATTAACGGATTATCTCTTTCTGTAAATGCTAATAACTTATTCGATACAATCGGAATTACAGAATCAGAAGAAGGGTCAATTACAGAAGGACAAGTTAACTATCTTCGAGCTAGATCTATTACAGGACGTTCTGTATCTGCTACGGTTAGATATACGTTTTAATTACTAGAATTTTTTGTTTCAATAGAATTTGTTTTAAGACAGGGAGACAGGATCTCGCTGTCTTGAAGCAGATTTCATAGTAGGTACACGTCTTACTATCTTTATTTTAAAGTAACGGTCTACCTTAAAAAACCAAATAATGATAAAGAAACCAAAGTTGAGTTTTTGGCAAATATGGAATATGAATTTCGGTTTTTTTGGAATTCAATTCAGCTTTGGTTTGCAGCAAAGCAATATGTCCGCCATTTATAAATACCTAGGGGCAAGCGAACATGAGATACCGATATTGTGGTTAGCAGGGCCCGTAACGGGATTGATTATTCAGCCGATTATTGGGGCGATGAGTGATGGTACTTGGTCGCCAAAGTTTGGAAGAAGAAAACCTTATTTTCTAGTTGGGGCAATCTGTGCAAGTATTGCCTTAGTCTTTATGCCTTTTTCTCAAACGATCTGGATGGCAGCGGGATTATTGTGGATATTGGATGCAGGTAATAATATTGCCATGGAACCTTATCGAGCATTTGTCTCCGATCAACTTGACAAAGAACAACTTTCCTTGGGTTTTCTCACCCAAAGTTTTTTTACAGGACTGAGTAGTACCTTGGCCAATTTTACGCCAGCTATTCTTATTTCTCTGGGCGTTTTTGCCTTGTCTGATACGATGGAAAACGGTATTCCCGTTGCTACGTATTGGGCTTTTTTTATTGGCTCTTTTGCTTCTATTACTACTGTTTTGTACTCTGTAATGACGACAAAAGAATACCCACCAACGGAGGAAGAATTAAAAATATTACAAGCGGAAAAAGCAAAGGGGAGTGTAATATCAAGAACCTATAACGATATTGTGGAGGCGATGAAAGTGATGCCCTTAACGATGAAACAACTAATTCCAGTAAAGTTTTTTACTTGGTATGCGATGTTTTGTTATTGGCAATACCTTACGTCTACTTTATCCCTATCTCTATTTGGAACGCTAGATCAAGCGACGGATGGTTTTAAGCAAGCACAAGTACTGACCGGTCAAGTAAATGGTACGTATAATATTATTTGCTTTGTATTGGCTTTTGCTTTAGTTCCATTAGCAAGGAAAATAGGTGCTAAAGGAGTACATTTTGTGAGTCTATTATTAGGGGGACTTGGTCTCCTTGCCATTCCTTACTTGGGAATAACGAATGTCATGTTTAGTATTCCAAATCCATTTGGTGGAGCTGCTATTCCAATTCCAACAATTTACCTGTTTACTTTGGGCTTAGGTATTGCTTGGGCTTCGATGCTAGCGATGCCTTATCAGCTTTTAGCGGGTTCTATTCCCAAAAATAAAACGGGAGTGTACATGGGAATCTTTAATATGTTTATTGTTATTCCAATGATTATACAAATATTTACCATGCAATATTTCGTTTATGATTGGTTGGGGAGTAACCCTATTAATGTAATACGACTAGCTGGATTGTTCTTAATTATTGGGGGAATACTCTCCTTGTTCATTAAGGAAGAAAAATCGAGTGTTGCTCCAGTATAATTTTTAAAATTACTTTTAAAAAATTATAATAAATTGAATCGGTTAGAAGAATCTCGTAAATTACTACAGCGTGCTTGTACGCCATGGGGCATTAAAGCCTCGTTAACGGATAAGGATAATTATGGTGCCATCTTCACGCGGGATGCTGTGATGGCTGGAATTGTAGGTTTACTATTGGAAGATAAATTGATTATAGAGGGCTTTAAAAATACTTTATTTCATCTTAAAGCATTGCAAGGTAAGGAAGGGCAAATTGCTTCTAATTATAAGGTGAAAGATAGTGAAATTGCTACGGTCAGCTTTGGTACCTTAAGCCCAAAAATTGATTCTTGTACTTGGTACTTGGTTGGTCTGGGGTTACTGCTGAGAAAAAACCTGCTAGAGAAAGAAGACTACCGTGAAAGTATAGTACAAGTGATCACATTATTAAATGCTTGGGAATATAATGGGAAGCATTTGCTTTATGTTCCTAAAGGTGGAAATTGGGCGGATGAATATGTTTACGAAGGCTATATTCTTTATGATCAGCTGTTAAGAGTTTGGGCTTTATCTTTACTTGCTTCCGTTTATGAAAAGGCAGAATGGTCAACCAAAGCGAATGCTATTTTGGCTTGTCTAAAGACAAAATATCGGGATGATAAAAGTAAACATTTTCATGCTAGTATTTATCCTGGAGGAAGCTTTAAAAAATTTGATTTGGCTGCGCACGCATTAGCGGGAATTATTTTTGAAAAAGATAATTCGTTGATCGAAGATTCTTTAGATTGGATTTTTAATCAATTTATTAGCGTAGAAAAACTTCCACCAGCCTTTTATCCTGTAATAAAAGAAGGCGACGCAGACTGGGAAACCTTAAGTGGATACCATCTTTTTGATTTCAAAAATAAACCGCACCACTATCATAATGGAGGAATCTGGTGGATTTGGATTGGCTGGTTGTCCGTATCACTTTCCCTTTTTAATAAAAAGTACGAAATCAGTAAACTGGCCGAAATCGCTGCTCAATACCTTGATAGCGTTCCAGACTTTAATTTTGAGGAATACGTATCTGCGGATGATTTAATTCCAAATGGTACACCGCAACTTTGTTACACTGCTGCCGGGATCATTTTACTTTCCTTGGCAAAAGATTCTTTTGATTTTTCTATTTTGAAGGCTACACCATCATCTTTAATTCACGAACCTATTGAATTGAAGAAAGAGTATTTCTCGGTTTCCACGAGCATTATTGAAAACTTAGCAAAAAAAATGATGCTACAAAAGGATAAACTGGTGATTGGAATCTGTGGGGAATCGGGAAGTGGGAAATCAGTAACGGCTAAATGTTTGCAAATTGAATTAGACAAGTTAAATATTAATTCTGTTATTCTGCATCAGGATAGTTATTTTAAATTACCGCCAAAGGATAATCACGAAAAAAGAAAATCTGATATCAGTTGGGTGGGAAGCAATGAAGTACAAATGGATTTGCTACAGTCTCATATTGACCAATTCAAATTGGAGGAAGAAAGCATCGTTGTTCCCGTGGTCGATTATAAAAATAATACTTTTTTAGCGTATGATACGAGCCTAAAAGGTCGATCGGTCTTAATAGTAGAGGGCGTTTATGCTTTTCTCCTTGATCGGTTAGACTATAAGATTTTTATGGAAAGAACATATAAAGAGACTTTAGAAAAGCGAAAAGAACGGACGAGAGAAATCTACGATCCATTCGTAGAGCAGGTACTGGATATTGAGCACGCGTTAGTTGTTCCCCTAGGAAAACGAGCTAATACTTCGATTACGAGTAGTTATGCGGTGATCAATCATCCTACGAACGGGGAAGGTCATATAATTGGCTAAATAAACTTTGGATTGTAAGTCGAGGAATTGCAAAAGCCAATTATAAATCAGATATTGATGTTGTAAACCAAGTTTGAGAAAAAGTAGGTTACTTACCATCCTGCTTCGTAAACTATGGATCTAAAACTCATCATCGCTATCTGGATTTAGCATATGTTCAAAAAAATAATTTTTACGGTTGTATTGCTTGGTATTGGCTACAGTATTTTTTGGGGAACCAAGTATTACTATACTATTGGGGAAATTAAAGCCACGGAACAATCGGAAGTACTACTCGAAAAAATTAAAACGGTTTCTAAATTGGTGACGGTGGAAGGATACTTTTCGGAAGTGTACGATTACAAGGATTATTGGGGCTACGATATTAGTCCTTTTCGGAAAAAAGCTTTAATGCGGGTGAAAGCGAAGGTATTAGTTGGCTATAACCTAGAAAAAATGACGGTAGTCTCTCTGCCGAAAGAAAAAACGATTCGTATTGGAAACTTGCCGGATCCAGAGATTATTTCTATTGAAAATGATTTAGATTACTACGATATTTCGGAAGGAACCTTCAATTCTTTTTCTACGGCAGATTACAACAAATTGCAACAAAAAGCTAAGGATTACATTCGGGAACACGCTGAACGGAGTGATTTAAAAGAATCTGCGGTAAAGCAAGGGAATCAATTATTAGAGTTAATCCGTTTCATGGTTGAAACTTCCGGTTGGAAATTGGAATTTGTCCGGGACTTGAATGAGGTTCCTGAAAATAGTTTAATAGAGTAAAATGGGATCAAGCGTGATCCTGTAAGCGAAACATTCTACGAAAGTATTCTGCAAAATTGCCATTTTGTAGCCAATGTTTTACTACTAAAAAAAGATAGAGTTTTAATAAAAGTGCTGCAAAGAAAATGGCATAAATCATATTACTTGCTGCCGATAGTTCTACCCAAACGACTTGAATACCGGCGTATAAATAGAGTGGGGCGAGTGCCTCCCGTTTTGCCTTAAAGAAGTGACTATCCAGTCGCCCAAAGAAATACATCAAGGAAATGGCAGTCAGTAGGGATAACAGCAAAGGACCAATCTTATCATCCCAATTCCCAAAATCGACGAAACGGTCTGTGATGGAAAAAAGCAAAATTAGAGTACTTATTCCTAAAATCCTCATTAAGGAACGTTGAAACTTACCCTTTTCTCGTGGACTTTGGTCTTCGCTCAGCCTTTCCATATCCATAACTAGAAAAAGGTAAAAGACAAAAATCGTACTCAAAATATTAAAAATATCAGCGATTGCCCACGCAAGGGTATGAAAGTGTAGGTATTGCACATAAGCGTTGTTCTCCAAATAATGAATCTCCTGCCACCAAGCAAAACTCATCCAAGTATACAATAAAAACCAACTGATCCAAATGGCAATCCATGCTCGGTTGAATTGTCGTAAAGCACGTTGCACCAAGGAAGAGGGAATGACACCAGTCTGTTTTCCACCGAAAGGCGTATATAGAATCACAAAAAGTAGCAATAGAATCATAAAAACGTGCAAGCTAGAAATACCACGTAAGTCATTGAGGCTTATAATAATTTCGGGTTGGTCAGCGACTAGCTTACTAATAGCGCGTTCAGTAACTTGATATTTATGAACCATGAAACCGAGTAAACCGAAAACCGAGAGGGCACAAGCTATTGCTACGGCGTATACTTGCTTGGACAATTGTCGGGGAAGCACGTGTGGGATCGGTCCCATTTCAGGGAATTTGGTATCTGTTTTTACAGGGGGAGCTAAGGATTTTTCTGGCGTCTCTTTTGACTTAATTTGTCGGTAGAACTTGAGGTAATCCCCTTTTGCAATTTCATTGCGATGTAGTTGATCCGTCGTGAAGTCAAGTTCTAGATTTGCAAATTGTGTGGGATCTTGTATTTTCCACTCTCTTAGAATGTAGTAGCTCATAATATTTAAACTAGCATCGGAAGGTGGGGAGGATCGTTCGTTGGCGTAGTTAAAGAGACTTTGGAGCGAGAGATGGTGATCAATTTGGAGTAAAAGGCTCTCACATTTACTTTTGGTGGCATTTCCTTGACGGGGAACGCCTGGGTAACAGATGTTCCATAAATCATCAATTAATTGGATAACCCAAGCCTCGTACTGTTTTGCCATTTACTGAATTAGATTTAGGTTCGTGCTTAGAATAAGGACGTTCCACAATATTTTTGTCGTTATTTTTTTAAAAACAACGACAAAAAGGAGTACTATTTTTTTTGCTAAAAAGTGTTTTGTCCACGCCTGTTGGATGTTTCCATTCTGAGAATGAACTAATAAATTTAAGGAAAAAAAAATAGCTCATTGCCTTAATTTTTTGGGAAGCGCTAGGAAAAGCCCGCTTTAACGAATCTTTAAGGGAAAAGTGTGAAGAAAGTGGGCGTTTTAAGCTTGTTTTTTTGTGTTTTACTCAGATTTTACCTGTTTTTTCTTACTATTTCTCTGGTATACTGGTGGGATTCGGGGCATTTTTAGAAAAGATTTTATTTGGCAAGCTAAGGACGAAGAGGAAATAAAAGCGGGCTATAATTCTAATTTTTAGACTAAAAAAATTACTTTTAGCAGAGATTTAAAACTTATAAATAACAGTTCTGGAACAAAATCCGTGTTTTAAGTCCAACGAAAAGAAAAATCAACATTCCTTGCAATTATTTCCGCCACTTCTTTTTGTTGGATGACACCACGAATCTAAGAACGTAAACATTAATGACGAATATGAACTCAGAAAATCAAAAAGAACTATTTGGGCATCCGGTAGGATTGTATGTTTTGTTTTTTACAGAACTGTGGGAAAGGTTTAGCTATTACGGAATGCGAGCGATTCTCGTGTTGTTTATTTATTCTTCAATTGAAAATGGCGGTCTAGGATGGACAAAAGGAGAAGCCTTAGAATTGTATGGCTGGTATACCATGTTGGTCTATGTCATGTCTATTCCTGGAGGTATTTTGGCTGATAAATTGTTGGGTCAGAAAAGAACGGTGATGTTGGGTGGATTACTGCTCGTCTGCGGACACGGTGTTCTAGCAATCGAAGCCATGTGGGCGTTCTATTTAGGGCTGGGTTTAATCGTACTTGGGGTAGGCTGTTTGAAACCTAATATCTCAACGATGGTTGGTGGATTATACAAGCAAGGAGATGAAAGAAGAGATAAAGGATTTACTATTTTTTACATTGGAATTAATATCGGTGCTTTTCTTGCGGCATTAATTGTAGGTTACGTAGGAGAAAATATTGGTTGGCACTATGGTTTTGGTTTAGCAGGTATCGGAATGCTAATTGGTCAAGGCGTATATATGTGGGGGCAAAAGTATCTCGTTGGAGTTGGAGATTTCTTAGGAAATTCTACGGCAGAGAATAAAGCGCTCATGGATAAGCCATTGACGAAGATTGAGATAGATCGAATGATCGTATTATTTATTTCGTTTTTAATCATTATCGTATTCTGGGGAGCGTTTGAGCAAGCGGGAGGATTATTAAACATTTATGCAAAGGAAAAAACGGACTTGACGATTGGGCTTTTAGGGTTCACCGTTCCGGCAAGTTGGTTCCAGTCTGTTAACGCATTTTTTATTATTGTTTTCGGTACAACTGTAGCGGGCTATTGGATTAATAGAAAAAGAAAAGGCAAGGAGGTTTCCTCGTTATTTAAAATGGCGGTAGGTACCATTATTATGGGATCTGGATTCTTATTAATGGCAGGTGCATCACAAGAAGCAGGAGCAGAGGCTTACGGTAAAGCTTCTATGATTTGGTTAGTTGCAGCTTACTTGTTGCATACCATTGGCGAATTATGTGCGTCACCGGTAGCGTTATCTTTTATTACAAAACTCGCACCTGTAAAGTATGGTGCCATCATGATGGGCGTGTATTTTGCGGCAACGGGGATTGGTAATAAATTAGCGGGAATCATCGGAGAAGCTTCTCAAGCGGAAGCTGTTGAAATTAGACTCAACGCAGATCCTAGTTTAGTTACGCCTTACTTAGCAGCAGATACCTTACTCGCAAAAGATATGGATTTTACGCTCAAAGCGAATATTTACCAAGAAAATGGTAAAGTTGTTTTAATGAATAACCAAACTGGTGGCGAAAGAGATTTTAGTTCTTTCATCGAATTAGACAGTAAAGCACAATCTATCTTAAAAGGGATGCTAGAAGATGAAAATGCGACGAAGGATAATCAGCAGCACGCAATCATCAGATTAGGAAAAGATGTGGAAGCTAAAAAAATAAAGAGTAACGCGGGAGATGGCAAAAACTATTCGGGTGTGATCGAAATTTTTGAAGTTCAAAATAAAAGAGAATTTAATACTTTCTTGTTTATCACTGGACTTACGGTGTTATTCGGATTATTAATTATTGTGTTCTTGAAGCGCTTGAAAGCGTTAACGCACGGAGCAGAGGAGTTAGAATTAGATGCGGGAGGACATTAATTAAAGCTTCCATTTTACAATGTAGTATTACCTTAAAGTTGAAGTTGTTCTAAAACAACTTCAATTTTTTCTTATAAAATGAAAACAACTTTTATCAAAGGGTGGAATCCCGTTCCGCCCCTGAGCATTAAAAAACCAATATAATATGAGTAAGGCAAACGACGATATTTTTAAATCAACGGTACTCGGTCATCCTTCGGGATTATTTGTACTGTTCTTTACAGAAATGTGGGAACGATTTTCCTATTATGGAATGCGAGGAATTCTCGTACTATTCTTAATGAGTTCCATCGGTATTGGTGGTTGGGATTGGACGAGTAAAGAAGCATTAGCACTCTACGGTACTTATACCGCAATGGTATATTTAACGCCAATCTTGGGTGGCTATTTGGCGGATGCACACATTGGCTACCGAAAAGCGGTAATTTGGGGTGCGCTCATCATGACTTTAGGACACGCTTCCATGGCCTTAGAATTTGCAGATATGTTTCTGTATATCGGAATTGGTTTATTGATTATTGGTAATGGTTTGTTCAAACCGAATATGACTTCCATTATTTCACATATGTATAAAGATACACCGGAAAAGAAAGACGGTGCATATACCATCTTTTATATGGGAGTGAATGCAGGGGCTTTCCTTGGAATTTTACTTTGCGGATATATCGGAGAGAAAGTTTCTTGGAGTTACGGTTTTGGACTCGCAGGAATCTTTATGTTAATGGGAGCGGTGCAGTTTTATTTAGCACAGGATATTTTTGGAGATATTGGATTACAGCCAGAAAAAAAGGAAGACGATAAACCTGTTTTTGAATTTGAAGGGGATCGTTTGAATCCTTTTACCACGGTGGATAAAGTATTAATTGCGGTTTGTACCTTCATTGGGGTTACTTGGATTATTAATGATCCAATGTCTAAAATTGGAGGCATCAATATGCTAGAAGCAGGCGGAGCGGATATTTCCGGATATTACATCGTAACGGGTGTGGTCTTGTTTCTCTTTTTATTGATTTCTAGAATTATACGTTATCCTGCACAGACGAGAGATCGAATGGTTGCGATTGTTATTTTTGCAATTATGACGGTTTGTTTCTGGGCTTGTTTTGAACAAGCGGGAGGGTCAATGACCATCTTTGCCAATAGTTTTACAGGAAGAGTAATGTCGGGATCTTGGGCAACAATTTTTAACGTAGTCAATATTATTATTACGGTTGTCCCCGTGGGAATTATCACGTGGGTTTTAATCAAACTATTTAGACAAACTTACGGAAGGTTTCCAGTGTCAAATATAGTATTGGGAAGTAGTTTCGTCATCATTTGGGTGTTGGTGTTTTGGATGATCAATCGTAACCTGAGCTCTAATGCTTTGGTGGTCGATTACCAGACGATTGAAACCATCGAGACGAAAGAAGGTAAATCAGAAACGATTTATACCAATGTCTTAGAATCAACGCAAGTACAAGCTACGGACAAGGTAGTTAATAAAACGACCACGGTTATTGAGCCGGGAGATATTAAAATTGGAGATAAACTTAGTTTGATCGAAGTACGTGGAAAACTCATTTACTTATCGCCAGAGAAAGCGGATCACGCGAGAAAAGTCGTTACTGAATCAGGAAAAAAATCTCCGATTATTTCTGCCGAGGTCAAATCCATTAAAGAAAATGAGGTAGAGATTCCAGCGACTTGGTTTGGCATTTTGAACTCTTTATTCATTATTATGTTTGCGCCATTATTTTCAAAATGGTGGGAAAGTAAATACAATCCAAGTGCCGCTTCTAAATATGGTTTGGGCTTGATCTTACTCGGTGCCGGTTTTGGTGCGCTCGCTTTTGGTTCAATGTCGATTCCTTCTGGTGCAGAAGTAGCAACAGTAAGTATCATTTGGTTGATTCTGGCTTACCTGTTACATACGCTAGGAGAATTATGTTTATCACCAGTAGCCTTATCTTATATTAGTAAGTTAGTACCAGGTAGAATGATTGCCTTGATGTTTGGAGTTTGGTACATTGCGGTTGCTATTGGAAATAAAACTGCCGGTGAAATGGGAGGAAGAATTGAAGAAATTACGAGTGAGTACTCTTTAACTACTTTCTTCTTGATTTTTACCGTAGTACCAATCGGTTTAGGATTATTAGGTATTATTTTGAATCCTGTGATCAAGCGTTTGATGCATGGTGTTCGATAGAAAAATAAAATAGATACGTAGAAGCGTATTATTGAAATTGCTAAGTTTCCCTGATCTTTAAGTTTGGTCAGGGAAACTTTTATTTTGGGCAGTTGATTTTACTTGTTGAGTTTCCTAAATGGCATAAGGTATTTTATTAAACGGAAGAAAATAGCTGTTCAATCCTGAAGGGAAAAGATATCACGTCTTTTGAATTACCTAACTTTCACCGATTACTTATTTCCCGTATTATTTTTTAGCCTAATTTTAAGGTCATCAAAAAAGCGAGGACCGTTTCGAACTGCCCTCGCTTTTTGAATTTAAAGTAAACTTTGAAGTACCCTTCGTTAAGGCTTGGGCGTGGTCACAATCCATTTACCCATATTATCACATTGCATTAATTGCGGATCAAAATTGATAAAAGTAGAATTGATTTTATCGGAAACCCATTGATTGATATAAGCTCCTTTTTTCTGCTCCAAAGCTGCGGTTTGAATTTTAGAATAATCTTGTTTGAGGTTGGCTTGGTGTGGTTGACTTCTAGAAAGCAACCAAACGATTCGGTACATAACTTCTCCCCGACGATTTCTATATTCGATGGGTTTTGAAATGTCCATTATTTCCATCGTATCAATGGTAAAGTAGATCTCGGGAGCTAAATCACCGATTTCAAAAAAGGTATCTCCTGTTTTAGGGTTAACCATATTTCCACCCATATTGTAGCTTTGCTCACTTTCTTCGGAGAACAATTTTACGGCGTTGGTAAACTTCAAAGAATCCATCTGGAGAAAATGTCTAATCGAATCCAACTTACTGCTTGCTAAAACTAAATCATTGAAAGTAATATCTGGCGTGATGAGGATGTGTCTAGCGTGAAAGGAATTTCCACGTCGTTCTAGCAACTGAATGAGGTGAAACCCAAATTCAGATTCAATCACGGGCGACATTTCATTCTTATCCAAAGAAAAAGCCGCCGCTTCAAATTCTGGAACAAAATTACCTCGCTTTTGCCAACCTAAATCCCCACCCAAACGCGCTGACCCTGGATCACTTGAATATTTTTTGGCTAATTCCGCAAAGTCTTCTCCATCTTCCATAATTCTTTTGCGTAAATCTTGCAGCTTCTCCGTAGCTAACTTTTTTTGTTCGTCATTAACCTTTGGTTTATATACAATTTCTTTCAGCTCTACTTCGGAATTGAAGTAAGGTAAACTATCTTTTGGGATACGCCCAAAAAAGTCAATGACTTCAGAAGGAGTTACTTTGACATCTGCCATAATTTGACCTTGCATTCTTTGGATGAGCAATTTACTTTTAAGGTCATCTCTGAAACCGTCTTTCACATCAGAAATAGACTGGCCATAATAAGCCTCAAACTGACCAATATCGTTATTCATCAGCCCTAAGATTTGATCGATCCGTGCTGTGAGTTGCGCTTCAATTTCTTCGTCAGCAATTTCAATACTATCCACTTTTGCCTGATTTAAAAGCAGTTTTTCAACCATGAGATTATCCATGATTAAGCAACGCGCATTTTCGGGCATATCTCCTCCTTGTTTGTCTTTGATCAAAGCGTGTTGCTCTTCTATTTCTGAAAGTAAGACAAATTCATTGCCCACAGATGCGACAATCTTGTCAATGATTGTTCTATTTTGAGCATATCCTGATAAAGATAGCAAGGCAACGATTAGGGTAAAAAGAATTTTTTTCATTGTATTTTTTTAAATTTTTCCTTTAAGCAATTCTTAAGTAATAACTTTGGCTGCTTAATAAATAGGAGGTGTTGAAACCTTCCTTCGCTAAAATTTTTTCGCATTTAGACAGGTCGTATCTTTAGTGCGTGTAAATTTTAATATTGTTTTTTCGAAGTTCTCGGTCGTACATCTCTTCGCGTTTATCTTTGAGTAACTTTAGTTTTCGATGGTGCAGAATAACCCTACGAATCTGAGAAGAAAGATAAAGCATGGGCGCGGCATTACCTTCTTTTTTTGTTTCTATAATGTAGAGAAAGTAACTATGATGATCATCTTGCGCATTTGATTTCTCTTTCACTCGAAAATTAGAGCGCCTCACCATCTGATCTGGTAATTGCCCATAGATCGTTTCTTTGTCGTACCAAATACTATCATTGAGCATATAAGAATCAGCATACTCATTTGCATACTCAATTAACTCCGTTAAGTTATCTACGGGGTTACGCCACAAGGTTTTTAGTTCTTCTATGGGAGCAGTTTCCGTATTTAGCTTTATAAAATAACAACGAAGAATTGGCGCTTTCAGTTGGTATTGCTCTTTATTTTCTTCGTAATAATTTTGCAACGCCTGATCCGAGATCGTGGAATCGAGTGCGATTTCTACTAAAGTTTTTTCATAATTATGTAAAATCAACGAGGCACGATAATCCCGAACCAATTCATCAATGTTCAAATCTTTAGGAATATTTCTTTCCGCTTGGTGCATTAATACATTATCTCTTACCCAGCGTTCTACAAAAGAATTAACGATCAAGCTACTATCCTGTGGACTCGTTTCGGGCAAAATCATCCCTTCGAGTTCAGACTGAAATAAAGACCTATTAAATACTTGTGCTAACAACCTATCATTCTCTTTGTTTTTTTCGGGCACCAATTGGCAAGCGAAGCAACTGAGGAGAAATAAATAAAAAAAATAGCGTTGACCTTTAAATAGTAGCATAAATGAACAAGGATTATTTTTTAATGATAGAATTAAATACCTTGTCGTTGATGTCAACCTTATAGCTGTTCTGTAGTTCCTTCAACCATTCTTTTTCCAATTGATCTTGGTAATCCGCTACGACGTAACCTCTCGCTTCTTTCAGTGTTTTTACCGAAGGACCCATTACATTCTTGATTTTATAAATGGTCGTATATCCTTTTTTATCATCTAGCTTCGCAGGTGAAATTTCGTCAGGTTTCCACTTCAAACGATCAAGGAATTCATTTCTTCCTTTTTCAAATGTTTTTTCCTCAACGGAGACAACGACTTTATTATCTTTATTAAATCTTTTGAGAACGGCCTCTGAATTACCCTTTGAAATCGCTTTCTGAATACCAGCCATTACGGCTTTATCTTTTGTTCTGATGGTATAAATATCTGCCACTGCACGTTGTTTCCACTTATACTGATTCTTATTAGCTGAGTAGAATTTTTCTAAGCCAACAGAGTCTTGCGAAGCTTTGTCCCAAACTAGAATCTTGGTAGCTTCAAAAAGTAAGATACCTTCTTCGTATTCTCTCATGAGTGATTTGAAGTCAGGATATTTTTTCTCTAACTGTTTTTCTTCGTAATCAATGCAACGTTCCTCTACGTATTGATTGTACAACTTAAGCGCTACTTGAGCCGGAACGCCAGACTTACCAGCCCGTAAGCGAATCCGAGAAGATTGTTTGCAGTAATCGGCAAAATCACTCACACTGTAAGCATTTTCTTTACCCAAAGAAAATAAATTACTTTTAGCGGTATTTGCCGGTACGGTCCATTTGTGCGTTAAGAAACTTTCCTCTAAGCTACTCGTGAACTTATTAAAAGCTTCCTTATTTTCTTGGAAATTAGCATCGCGCTTAATTCGATTAATCATCGAAGTTTTAGCAAGCTGGTAGCGACTATCCTTCTGAATCTTCGTTTGTAGCGCTCGCTTCATATCTGCGTAGGTCCCATGAGGCTTTTTAGAAACCCGCTTAATGATGTGCCAGCCAACGGAAGTTTCAATTGGTTTACCATACTCGTTGTCTTTTTTAATTCCGAAAGCAGAATTTTCAAAACTAGGCTCGTATCGATTGATTCCAAAGTAACCAATGTAACCTCCTTTTCGGTTAGACATATTATCTTCCGAAAAATTCTTAGCAAGTTCTTCAAAGTTACCACCACCAACTAATTCTTTATAGATGCTATCTATTTTAAATTTTGCTTCCGCTTGCGTTCGCTCAGCTAGTTTTTTTACGGCTTTGTTAGGCTTTCGTACCAAAATATGTGCAATCTCAACTTCTCCCCGTGCAGGACGTACATCGTTAACGATAGCGAGGTGATATCCTGCTCCCGTTCTGATAATACCCGAAAGTTTCCCCTTTGGGAGCGTATACATTGCATTTTCTAAGGGATAAAAACCATTCGGCAATAATGCAGTGATATAACCAATATTACCACTATTTTTCTTGGCAGAACGATCATCAGAATATTCTAAAGCGAGTTTAGCAAAATCACCACCGGCTTTCAACTTCTGCTGAACCATTTTGATCTTTTCGTATGCCGCTAAGGTATCCGCAGGTGTAGCATTAGGTTTGATAGCAACCATAATGTGGCTAACGTTCACGTCTTTCAACGAGCGGTCGTAAGCTTCTTTGGTCAAGCGATTGGTAACTTCTTTGTCAATTAAGTAAGAATTGGCCAATTGTCGACGATAGCCTGCTAATTCCTTTTTGAGCGTAGGAATTGTATCGAGTTGCATTTCTTTAGCACGTTGTACTTTAAGTTTAAATTTGACGTATAAGTCAAGGTATTCTTGCAAGGACTCTTTTGAAAAAGTTGCTTTATCTCCATTAGTTTTGCTGTAGATATATTGGAACTCCGATAAATTGACCGGCGTATTTTCTACAGTGAATAAGACGGGATCATTTTGCTGTGCCCATAAGCTAAGACTTACAAAGAGCATCATCACAAAAGTCAAGATTTGCTTTTTCATTTTTGCTATATTTTTTTTATAAAACGAATATTATTAATAAAATACATTGGTGCCGTATTGAGCCTATTAAAAGCTTTATCGCTGTACAAGCATCCTCTAGCATGCTCTTTTAAAAACTCCAATGCTGGTGTATTGATGATTAAGTTCAATCGCCAAGCTACCGAATATACGATTGCCTCTTCTAAACGAAAATTTTAAAGCAATTATTTAAGATTACAACGGTAATCTATAATCGGGTATTAAATTTCGATTGGGTTCGGCAAAAAACTTTGCAAAATTAGCAATTTTATGCTGTTTCAGCCCAAAAATAAGCTATTAAGCTGTTTAAAAATTGGGATTTATGTCAAAAAGAGTGCGTTTTGGACAGAATGAGGATTGGTTTTAACAAAGTGGGAAGAATAAAGCTTTGAATAAGAGTTATTTATCTTGAGCTAAAGCTTTGTTGGTGCTGACAGCTAAGTAGTGAATATTTTGGTCAAATTGATAGTCAATGGTGAGTTTGGATTGCTCACAAATTCTTTTGACGATGGAAAGGCCCAGCCCTAGACTTTCTTCTTGAGTAGATTCTCGTCGAAAACGCTTAAATAAATTTTCGGGTGCTACGTCTAGTGTTGCTCCTGGATTGGCGATAGAAAATTTTTGTTGATGGATGTCAATTTGGAGGAAGCCCGCCGTAAGATTATGCCGAATAGCATTTTGGATTAAATTTGTCACTAGCATTTCGGCTAAAATCTCACTCATTTCAATTTCAAAAACGGCATGATCATTTTTTTGAACGGTGATGTTTCTCATTTTGATTAAATCCTTGAAATTATGAAGAATTTCTTCAATTTTTTCGTTGAAATTGACTTTTTGGTGATCGGAAAAACGGTGGTTTTCAATCTTGGATAATAAAATTAGCGCACTATTGAGTTTGGATAAGCGGGTGGTATTTTGGAGGACGATGGCAAGAGCAGAAATTTCTTTTTCTCCAATATTAGGAGATTGAAGGAGTAGTTCTACATGTCCTTTGATGATTGCTAGGGGCGTTTGTAATTCGTGGGAAGCATTCTGAGTAAATTGTTTGTGTCCTTGATAATTTTCGCGAATACGATCAATTAACTCAATCAAATAGACATTTAATTCATTAAAAATAGTAAAAGAAGAAGGTTCAAAAACTACTTTGTGGGGTTCATCCACATCAAAGTTTTCTAAAGATTCCAAAATACGGTACAACTGTGTTCTGATCATGCGAATGCGCTGAAAAGTAATAATGCGAAAACCAATAGCGAGTATGCTAAGTGGTATAACAACGACAAGCATTGCTTTAAAGAACATTGCTACGGGGAACAACCACCAACTTAGTACGGCGGCTATGAATAAAGCCGCTAAGAGGGAAAAGAGATAATATAATTTTATTTTTTTCAAGTAATCTGAAATTTATATCCAATACCATAAACTGTTTTCAAGTAATCTCCACAACCTTTGTCTGCTAATTTTTTTCTCAAATTTTTGACGTGTGCATAGATGAAATCAAAGGAAACCGCATTATCCATATAATCTCCCCACAAGTGTTCTGCAATACTGTCTTTTGTAACGATGCGATTTTTATTACGGGCGAGATAGATCAAAATGTTGTACTCTTTTTTGGTAAGTTTTAGTACCGTTCCGTTGGCAGTAACTTCATGCTCATCTAGGTTAATAACTAAGTCATCAAAATTTAATTTATTACTAAATTGATTGGTCTTGCGCCGTAAAACGGCTTTAATTCGCGCATTGAGTTCAGATAAGTTATATGGTTTGGTGAGGTAATCATCGGCGCCTGTATCTAGCCCTTTGACGCGATCTTCAATCGTATTTCTGGCGGAGGTAATAATGATTCCTGCTTTGGTATTATCTTGTCTTAAAATATCAACGAGCTTGAGACCATCTCCACCAGGAAGGTTTAAGTCGATTACAGCACAATCATATTCATAATTATTGATTTTTTTGAATCCCTCTTTGTAATTGGTCGCAATTTCACAGATGTATCCTTCTTTTTTCAAGTAGCGCATAATCAGATTGAGCAGGTCTTGCTCATCTTCTACAATCAGAATTTTCATTTTTTTGCTTTTAAGTAATTCGCCTCGGCGGATGAGTTTCTCCTATAACTTCATTGGTTAGTAAGGAATAATAAAGAGTGCTCTGTACCAAAACTCATTTGAGGAACTAAGATAGAAATTAAAAGTACTCGAACAAAGCATAAACTTATTCGAGTACTTTTAAGAGGTGAATGTATAGCATTCGGGGAGATCACGATGAAGCAATTCAAACAGCTTCAACCTGAAAAAATCCGTGATCTCTCTGAACGGCGGTAGTATTTAGCCGTTTTTTGACCTTCGACGAGCTGAAAGCGAAGGACAATGAGTCTCAAAAGCGAAATTCAAATATCTTTTGATCGCGATCAAAAAGAAATGATTTACTCGTCTAAGCCTTGAACTTAATCCATTTCCATCGTCTCTTCGTTAACAAATAGATCCGTATCGAAATTTTCACTTCGGAAGCCCAAGTCTTCTTCTAGGTCTTCATCCTCGTCTTGCAGAATGGTTGTAGAAACGGGCGTGGTATTTTTTCTAATGATTCTAGTGGTAATCGTTTTGGATTTGGTAACAGTATTGGCATTGCTGCGAATAGATCGATCTCTTCGCCAAGTATTTTCAGATGGTGCCGTTTTAGCCGCGAGACTCTTTGTGGTGGTCAGAACCGCTAATAAACGTCGCTTGTCAATTAGCGCTCCGGTTATGGAACAAATACCATAATTTTTGTGATGAATGCGCAGCAAAGCATTCTCTAAATCCTGTATGTGACGACGACTACGGCTAATCATCGTATACATCAATTCTAGGTCGTTATTATTAGAGGTATCATCCATCCAATCTCCATCGTTTCGTTTCGCATCAGAAATATCATCTACTTGCTGAAGAAGAAAAGCTAGATCAGTTTTAGATTTTTCAAGTTTCTGCTCAATGCAAGTTTTAAATATCGCTAAATCTTGATCGGAATATCTATTCGTATTCACCATGATGTGCGTAGTATTTTAAGATTTTTAAATAAATTTCAAAAAATAAAAGTGTATTGGAAACAACTTCAATAATTATGAGCTCAAGTAGCAACTCAATTCTGAAGAAAAAAGGAAGAAATGGAAGTTTTTTGAAAAAAAAATAAAAAAATGCCGGATGGGATGGAGCATCATCTGGCAAGGAAGGTTTTTATTAAATTTTTTTAAAAGTTGAATAGTAAGTCGCTACGAATAAGAACCGTAGCGTATCATTTTACTGAGGAATCGTTTTAAATGATGATACAATTATATTGCTCAATTCTGAAGGAAATCTGAATTAAATGCTTGAACAGAATTTTTTTTTCGGTCGAGTACATTTTTAACAAGAAAGGCAGGATTATTTCCCTTCGTATTCGATCCAAGCAATATAAGGCTGATGGTCAAAATCAGTAATATCATCAAAGTCGCCATCGATCGTCGTACTAGTTGGAGGTTTTAAATTTTGCCATTTGGTTTTTAATAAAGAAAAAAGTGCGTTACGCATGGTTAATAAATTTTTAGTGTTTTTCAAAGCTGTTTTAATCAGAAGTTATATTTTAATTTACTTTAATGTAACTCTCGGAGCATGGAAATTATTATTAAGGACTTAACATTTGAAGTTGTTTAACTAATGATATTAGTTTCAGTTTTTTTGTTTAAACAACTTCCAAATAATTTTTCAAATGTATTTGGTGATTTTGAATAAATTCTGAAGAATTATAGCTAAAAAGAAAATTATTTTTTCAAAAAAGTATGCTTTTCAGAATTTATTCAGATTTTCATTGCAGTTTGTAGGGTATAAACAAAATATATTTAATCATGATTAGAAAAGAGAAACCTAAAAAAAAGCAACAATCTCGCAGAAACGATTCAGACGATTTCGTGAAAAAACAAAAGCGCAATAAAACATTGCGAGATAAATATCGCAACCCTTCTTTTTGGTTAACGGAAGACTAAGCGCTTGCAAAAGCGAATATTTACTCAAACTTAAGAAAGCATTGGTATAGTGAGTATTTACTTGTACTAATGCTTTCTTAAAACTATCTCCAGCTTCTTATCTCTTCTGATAAAAAGAACGCTCTTCTTTTCATGGTAGCTACCATTCTATCTATAAGTACGCCACTATTTTTTTAAATAACTACCTATATTCTTCTAATACTAGGAGATTCCAGCCATTTGGAATTTTAATCTTTGCTTACTAGTCTTTTCTACAGAATTTCTTCAGATTCGATGTTCTATATTCGCATCTTTAATTAACGCTTTTAAATTAATCCCGTAAAAAATGGAAAAGTTAGCTTCCGTTAAATTGGTTAAACCCGGAATGTTTGAAGCACATGAGCATTGGTATCCCAAGGCAATGAATGCAACCATTCATCCGATGATTAGTTTCTTTTTAAATTTAGAACAAGATCGAATCGTCTCTCGGTATTGTCATTTGCATCCTACCGTAGATGCAGAGAAACTAAAAGAGCTACTAAATTATAAAGCAAAGTATTTTCTTTGGGCAGGAGCGGATCTACTCAATGTTACTTCGGCGGGCGGTAAACGACAAATGGTCGTTATTGAAAATAACTCTTGTCCTTCTGGACAAAAATCTATGCCACTCGTCGATGATAATAAAGAACAAGGAAGCTATCGAGAAATGATTGAACGTACCTTTAAGCCCTATCTAAAAAACTTGCGCAAAAAAATTGCGGGTGGCTTGGCTGTTTTATATGATAAAAATGAAATGGAAACTTCAGGCTACGCAGAAGTGATTGCGGATGTAATGAACGAAGATGTTTATTATGTTCCTTTTTTTAAAGATGATCCAGATCCTCCCGTTTATTTTGAAAACGGAATTTTACACGTAAGAAATGAAGAAGGAGAATTTGTACCCATTCGAGCTGCTTTTCGGTATTTGACACAAAAGCCTTGGAATCGAATTCCTCTTCACACCAAAACCCGTATTCTTAATCCTATAATTGCTTGCTTAGCTGGCGGAAGAAACAAGATGGTGGCTGCCAAAGCTTACGATCTATTTAACGCAGAACTACAAGCTAGTGGATTGAAAATTAATACGCCTGAAACGATTTGGGATGTAAGTAAAAATGAAATTCCTTTATGGGTTAAAAAGATGGGTGGACACGCGGTAATCAAAGTACCATATAGCAATGCAGGGCAAGGGGTATTTACGATCGTTACAGAAAAGGAGTTAGACGATTTTATGGAGATGGAGTTTGAGTACGATTTATTTGTTGTACAAAGTTTAATCGGTAACTATAATTGGAGTAGTATCACTTCATCGGGTAAACTATATCACGTGGGAACCATTCCTGATAATAAAAATCAAGCTTTTGTGGCAGATATTCGAATGATGGTAAGTGCTACCGAAAAAGGAATTTTACCACTTTGTACTTACGCTCGACGTTCCGAAAAGCCACTCATCGATGACATCGTTGATGGAACGGATAGTTGGTCGATGCTAGGAACGAACCTTTCCATTAAAAATGCCGATGGTACTTGGAGCAGCGACACCAATCGTTTAATTTTAATGGATCGCCGCGACTTCAATAAATTAGGAATCGGTTTAGATGATTTAATTGAGGCGTATATTCAAACGGTACTCTCGATGGTCGCTATCGATAAAATGGCGCAGACACTCGTTAATAAAAATGGTAAATTTAGAATGCGCTTATTTAAAAGTCTCAATGACGATGCAGGTTTGATCGACGAAATAAAATTAGATTAATGTTACGTTATAAGATGCTAGTACTTACGGATCATACCCGACATAGTAAGGAGAACTCGTTGTATGGTTTATTGCAAAATATTCGTCAAGACGATCGTTGTGCTCACGTCGATGTGGCTACTAGGAAGAAAACGGAAAATCATGCTTTTTTCCTTACCCATAGCACAGAAGAATTACTGGTGTCAGAAGTAGATGAACATTTTGCTTTTGAAGCAAATGGGCATAATTTCGAAAAAAATAATAAGCGAGTACGACTAAGTACTTACGATGTTGTTTGGTTAAGGATGCCTCCTCCTTTGTCCATGGCTTTCTTAGCATTTTTAGAAAAACAATTTCCGGAGGTTTTATTCATCAATGATCCTCAAGGTATCCAAGAAACGGGCAGCAAAGCGTTCTTATTAAATTTTCCAGCGCTTTGCCCTCCGATGAAAATTTGTCGTTCGATCGGAGATATCGTTGTGTTCAAAAATGAGTTTCCAATTGTCCTTAAACCCTTTCGGGAATATGGAGGACGGGGAATTATAAAAATCGATGGTGATCAAGTTTGGGAAGGTGATATCCCTATTTCTTTTGCGGATTTTATTGGTAAAATAGAAAGTAAGGAAATCGAATATCTAGCCGTTAAGTTTCTCAAGAATGTCTCTCAAGGGGATAAACGAATCGTCGTCGTACATGGACAGGTTATGGGCGCTTCGTTGCGTTTACCTCCTAAGGGGTCTTGGATTTGTAATGTGGCAATGGGGGGTAGTTCTAATGACACTAAAGTAAACGAAGAAGAACAAATCATTATTAATCAATTGAATCCTATTTTGAAGAACTTAGGTATTGTTATGTACGGTATAGATACCCTCGTAGCAGAAAATGGTCAACGAGTTTTATCTGAAATTAATACGACAAGTATTGGAGGTTTGGTGCAGATAGAAAAACTCAATGGGACTCCGGTCTTAAAAGTAGCGGCGAGTCTTATTTGGGATTATATTTATTGGAAGAAAAATAACAAATAATAAAATGGAATTTAAAATAGAGGATAACGTTTCAGTCATTTCTAGCTTGGATATTTCTTTAGCTCCGAAAGGAGTAATTAGCTACTATTGGTTGCACATCGTAACCGATGGAATGGGAGTACCGATTCGTGTTCCAATTATCGTTGCCCGAGGGAAAGAAGAAGGAAAGGTGGTTGGTCTTACGGCGGCAGTACACGGCAACGAGCTTAATGGAATTCCCGTTATTCAACGGCTTTTTAAAGAGTTAAATATTGAAGAGTTACGAGGAACTATCGTCGGCGTGCCCGTTATTAATGTTCCTTCTTTCCTTCGTAAAAAAAGGCGTTTTATTGATGGGACAGATTTGAATCATATCATGCCTGGTAGCCCTAATGGAAATGTTAGTCAAGTATATGCCTGGAGAATTGTTAATCGCCTGATCAAAGAATTTGACTACCTCGTAGATTTGCACACGGCTAGTAACGGAAGGGTGAACTCTTATTATATTCGGGCGGATATGACGGACACTACTGTACAAAAAATGGCCTTGTTGCAAAATGCGCAAATCATTGTACACAATCCACCGAGTGATGGTACGCTAAGAGGAACCGCTAACGAAATGGGAATTCCTGCGATCACCTTAGAAGTTGGTAATCCAAACACTTTTCAAAAAGGTTTGATTCGAGATGGCTTAACGGGAATTCACAACTTACTAGGGGACTTGAAAATGCTAGACTGTGACGTAGAAGCGTACGACGAAGAAACGATTTTATGCAAAAAGTCCTACTGGTTATATACCGATACGGGGGGAATAATGACTGTGCATCCAAAAGTGACAGAGCTGGTTAAAAAAGGAGAAATAATCGCTACAATGCGTAATATTTTTGGTCAATTAATGAAAGAGTATAAAGCACCAGAAGATGGTGTCGTAATCGGAAGAAGTGTGAATCCAGTGAATCAAACTGGCGGGCGAATTTTACACCTTGGGATTTTAGAAGATTAGTCGTTTGGAGTAAGTACCAAGATAATTTAGTAGGTATACGATCTTGTCTTGGTATTTATTCTTCAAAATGTATCTTCTTAACACGTTCCGAAATATTGGTGAAAACTTCATAAGTAATCGTATCCAAACAATGTGCTAATTGACGGACGGAAGTCTGGCTTTCAAAGATGATTACTTCATCTCCCATAACGGCTTCGGGAACTTGTGTAACGTCGATCATACACATATCCATACAAATATTGCCAAGGATTGGAACCATTTTGTCTCGAAGTAATACTTGAAATTTTCTGTTGCCAGCACCACGGAGTAAACCATCTCCGTAGCCCACACTAATGGTGGCAACTCTGCTAGGTTTCGTTACGCTTCCTTTGCGACTATAGCCAACGGTTTCGTGAGGTAGGACTGTCCGGATTTGAGCAATACTGGTTTTTAAACGATGAATGGGACGCAGGGGAATGGGAATCCCTTCGTTGTTGTCAATCCCGTAAAGTCCAATTCCTAATCGAACCATTTCAAATTGATATTTTGGAAAACGTACAATCCCATTTGAATTAAGTACGTGTCGTAAAGGATGATATTTTAGGGCGATTGCCAATTGCTTATACAACCCTTCAAACAATTCAATCTGTTGGATAGAGAAATCATCAAATTCTTTATTTTCACTACCAACTAAATGTGTGAGTACAGAGCAAACTTTTACTCGTGAGCAAGTTGCCAAGTAAGTTAGTAATTCTGGAAGTTCCTTGGGAGCAAAGCCCAAACGATGCATGCCCGTATCTAATTTAAGATGAATATTTGCTTGCTCAATTTGTTGCGCTTCTAGGTAAGCAACGTATTGCTTGAGCAATTGGAAACTGTAAATTTCAGGCTCTAATTCAAACTCGGATAGCATATCGAAACTATACGCTGCTGGGTTCAAAACAAAAATCGGTGTCTGAATGCCTGCTTTCCGAAGTTGCACGCCTTCATCGACATAAGCAACGACTAAGTAGTCTACTTCTTGCGCAACCAAAGATTTGGAAGTGGGAATGTATCCAGTTCCGTAAGCCATCGCTTTGACCATCACCATCATTTTGGTTTCGGGATGAAGATAATGACGATGGATTGCTAAGTTATGTCTCAGAGCTGTTAGGTTGATGTCTAGTATCGTTGTATGTATTTTTGCGGCTAATTGATCTACGATGCGTACAAATTCAAAGGCTGTTGCTCCGTGCAGTAAAATAGTCTCCTCTTGGAAAAGAGCTTGTGATACATGTGCTAAAAAATCTTGCGTTGAGGGAAAATGTTTCCAATCAATCGTTGCAGGTAAAAATTTGTGCAATGTTTGGATGCTCTTGCCGATGGTGACGAGTTGATACACTTTTTTAGCGATCAACATTTTGGCGACGGAAGCGTAAGTGATTTTGGTGGTAGTGGACGGCGAAAAGTCAGAGAGGATCAATCGTCGAGGAGAAGTTGTACTTTGTTGTTCTAAAAAAAATAGGGCTTCCCCTAGTGTACTAAGATCTTTGGCTTGATGGTGCGTTAAGAGCTGACAACGATTTCTTCCGTTTTGTAAGGTCAAACGTTGTTGGTTGTAGCGAAAATTTTCAAAAAAACCAGCAATTTCAGCAGTAGAATATTGCTGGCAAAGCAAAAAGCTCCAAGCGTACATTGCTTTGGGCAAATCATTTGAGGATAGGAAAGGTACGTTCAAGTTGATCTGTTCTCCTTGGTAAAGCGCGCGAATGGAAGCTTGTCGAGTAGTGGCTTCCGTTAGGGTTAGTACTTGTAAGTCAGCCGTTACTTTTTGGGACCAAGTGAATTGTTTTTTTGACTTGAAATTTGATGGAAAATTTTCAGATGTATTTTCTTTTTCTTTGCAATAAATTAGCGTAGTCGCACGGTGAAGGAGCGCCAGTGCAGGGAGGTCTTGCGCGACTGGTACGGTATTTTTGTCTAAATTGTGATTGACGTAAATCCCTATGTCGGGATCAAGTATTCTTTCCAAATTGGTAGTTTGGTGTGGTTCGATATTCAAGTCAAAAAGCCCAAGTTGATGCTGGGGAGCAAAAGAGAAAAGAGCAGGAGGAATGGCTAAATTCCCTGACAACAAATGCGAATTCGAAACGAGTGGTATTTGTTGTTGTAGCAATTGTAAAAGCCATGCTTTTACGGGAATTCGCTCTTGGTTTCCTGCCAAGGCAATCACTGGGAAGTTAAATTTTATACGATGGAATTGTATTAGTTTTTGTAGCGCAACAGCTACATTTTCCACGAGTATAAAATTAGCGGAAGGATAAGCATTGGCCATCTCGAAGGTAGTACCAATAAAGTTTCTAATTCCTCGCTCGTAAAGCACTGCTACGGTCGATGGCGTTTGATCGGTGGTCGTCAATATAAAAAAGAGACTCTCTGCGGGCAATAGAATCTGGTTAGCAGTAAGCACAATTCGACTAATAGAATCATTGGAATGATTCTTAGATTGTTTCCCGCTAAAAGTTCCTGCTACGAGTGTATTAATATGTTGAATCGAATAAGACATCTATTTATAAGTCGAAGCCAATGTCTGTTCTGAAATATTTTTGATCAAATTGTATCTTTTCAGCATTAGCATTGGAATGCATTAACGCTTCCTGAAAGTTTTTTCCAAAAGAAGTAACCGCTAAAACTCTACCACCATTAGTAAGGGTTTGATCTCCTTCGGTCGTCGTGCCCGCATGAAATACAAGACTATTTTCAATTTGAGTTAGTCCACTGATCGGTTTTCCTTTTTCGTAAGCTTCGGGATAACCACCAGAAACGAGCATGACGGTAGCCGCGGTTCTTGGGTCAAGTTCAATCTGGTGTTGCGCTAAATTACCAGTATATAAATCGTTAAAAAGTACAACTAAATCATTTTTGAGACGTGGCAATACGACTTCTGTTTCTGGGTCTCCCATTCGGCAGTTATATTCAATTACCATCGGTTCTTCTCCTACGAGAATCAAGCCAATGAATACAAAACCGTGGTATTGTATTTGTCGAGTTTGTAATCCTTTAATGGTCGGTTGAATAATTTTTTCGTCAACTTTTTTCATCAAAGTAGCATCTACAAATGGGACGGGAGAAATCGCACCCATACCACCCGTATTGAGACCTTGATCTCCTTCTCCAATTCGCTTATAATCTTTCGCAACGGGTAAGACTTGATACGATTGTCCATCGGTGAGTACAAATACTGAAAATTCAATTCCATCTAAAAACTCTTCAATGACAACTTGTGAGCTTGCTGCCCCAAATTTCCCATCGAGCATGGCCGTCAATTCTTGTTTAGCAACGGCAACATCTTCAAGAATCAAAACCCCTTTGCCCGCTGCGAGTCCATCTGCTTTCAAAACAATTGGAGGTTGCAATTGGTCGATATAAGCCAGACCATCGGCTAAAGTAGCTTTCGTAAAACTCTGGTAACCTGCGGTAGGAATATTAAATTCTTGCAAAAAAGATTTAGCGTAAGACTTACTACCTTCAAGCTGTGCACCTTGGGCAGAAGGACCAACAACTTTTAGGGTGGGGATGGCGGTAGAGAAATAATCGACGATTCCTTTGACGAGCGGTTCTTCTGGACCGACAACAATCATTTCGACTTGATGTTTTTCAACAAAATCACGGATGGCATCAAAATCATTTAGCGGTAAAGCGACATTTTCTCCACATTGTTGTGTACCAGCGTTCCCCGGTGCAATGAATAGTTGTTTACAAAGTGGACTTTTGCTAATTTTCCAAGCAAAAGTATGTTCTCTGCCTCCGCTTCCTAAAAGTAGTATTTTCATCGATTGTTTTTTGCTGTAAAGTTAAAAATGTACGTTAGATAGTAGCTAAAATTTTAGCTTTAATCTAGAATTGTAGCTTTTGGAAGGATGTTTTTTGAGGAGTATACCATCTGTAGAAACTTGTTATAACACATTCAAGCGTAAATAGGATGAGATAGAAAGGATTGGAGCTACTTTAAAATAATGCTCGGAATGATCCTTGTTAATTGATTTTGTAGAGCCAAAGGCTAGTAATTTAAGTCGCTATTCTTTGCAAGTCTCTCAATTGAAGCAACAAGTGCAAGAAAATTGGAAGTACTGGCTTACAATACTTTATTTGTAGAATAAGGCATTAAGATTCAGTATAATTTCTTTTAATATGAAATCATTAAATTTTGTAACTTCGCCGCAGCAAATATTTTAAGATAAGTATGATCTCTTACATCGACGGTAAAATTACTTTCAAATCACCCACTTTCATTCTTTTGGAGACGGGGGGAATTGGTTATCACGTAAACATCAGTTTGAATACGTATACTCAGATTGAAACTAAGGATCAGATTAAGATTCTCATTCATTTTCATGTAAAAGAAGATAGTCACACCTTATACGGTTTTGCGGAAGAAAGCGAACGTAGTCTTTTTGTACATCTGATTTCTGTTTCGGGCATTGGCACGAATACTGCGAGAATCATCCTTTCTGCCATGTCGCCCAATGAAGTAAAAGCTGCGATTATCGCTGAGGATGTACATGCTTTCAAAAAAGTTAAAGGAATTGGTCCCAAAACGGCCAAAAGATTGATTCTAGATTTAAAGGATAAAATTATTAAAGAATCTGGAGATACACCGTTAACATACACTACGCAAGACAATACATTTAGAGATGAGGCGTTATCTGCATTAGTTGCGTTAGGCTTTTCCAAAATAAAGGTGCAAAAGGTGCTGAACCTCATTTTGAAAACCAATACGGACATTAAAAATGTAGAGGCACTGATTAAACTTGCATTAAAACAATTATCAGCATAAAATTATTAGCAGTTGCGAAGTGCGTTTAGCGCATTCGCTACGTTATTTTAAGTAATTCCTCATAAAAGAGCTTCAAAAGAAGAAAAAAGATTCCGTAATGCTAGTGATGAAGGAATCTTAAGCACTGATTTGTATTGAAATATAAGTACCAAGACAAAATTAAATATGCCATATTTCAAACATATTATTAGCTTTTCCGTAAGAAAGGAAAGCTTATTTGTTTTATATCAATTGAAAGCAGTTTAAAAAAAGCTCAAAGTAGCGATTCGTTGATGATCAATCGCGTTACTTTAAATTCAGTTGAAACGGCTTTAAAGCTAAGGGAAGCATTTTATAAACGTCGCCTGATGGCAGCAGAATAAATGTAGCTATAACGCTTTAGAGCAATCTGACACAAGTTGAAGTTATTTATCGTGTACTTTGTACGCCTTATACCTTGAAGTTTCAATAGGATAACCTCTGATTACTAAGAATTAAAACAAAGTCGTTGAATAATTGTTCATGAGCACAGTATTTCCCCTTTTTCCGTTATACTCCTATTCATGAAATACCAATCGACCATAATATAATATCTCGTTAAACGCTTTCGCTAAGCGATTAGCCAGTAGCGGGTTCTCGTTATTTTACGACGTTTAAGAAAATTATGAAGATAGAAAATTTACTACTTAGCATTTTATTGGTATTGGCGTTTTGTGCCACAAGTTATGCTGACTATGGTAGCTCAAGACACTTAGAAGACCCTTATTCTCCCAGCTATACGGTAGCTACGACTGCTCAGGATACCTTTATTCTTGGAGATCGATATGGTGACTTTATTAATAATGGTTCTAATAATCCCTTTGACCTTAAAGATCCTGGTGTCATTGAAAAAGAGGTAGAGTTTGATCCTGCCACGGGTAACTATATTATCACAGAAAAAATTGGAGAAGATTTCTATCGAATGCCCACCTATATGACTTTTGAGGAATACCTCGAATGGCGCGCTAAAAAAGAAGAACAAGATTATTTTAATAAACTCGCCGGCGTGAGTTCCGCCGATAAAGGGCTCGGTAATAAAGTAGATCCAATTGCTAAATTTGATATTAAAAATAGTTTGATGGATCGGCTTTTTTGTGGAACTACAGTAGATATTAGACCACAGGGAAATATCAACCTGACCTTTGGGGTAGATTATCAAAAAGTTGAAAACCCGATTTTAACGGTCCGCCAACAACGACAGGGGGGATTTGATTTCGATATGGATATGCAGATGAATGCTACGGGTAAAATCGGAGAAAAACTGAATTTAGCTTTTAATTATAATACACAAGCAACTTTTGATTTTGAAAATCAAATGAAACTACAATACGATAGTGAAGCTTGTAATGAAGATGAAATTATTAAGAAAATAGAAGCTGGAAACGTAAGCCTACCACTACCAAGTAGTTTGATTCAAGGTAGCCAAAGTCTCTTCGGAATTAAAACGGAATTACAGTTTGGTAAACTAAAACTAACCGCCGTTGCTTCCCAACAAAAATCTAGAAAAGAAGAAATTCAAATTCAAGGAGGAAGTCAAGTACAAGACTTTGAATTACAAGCTGATCAATACGATGAAAATCGTCACTTTTTCCTTTCTCACTACAATCGAAATACTTTCGAAGCTGCATTAGAGAACATTCCACAAATCAATAGTTTATTTAAAATTAAAAGAATCGAAGTTTGGGTAACCAACGATCGAAATGATACAGAAGATGTAAGAGATATTGTTGCTTTAACGGATTTAGGAGAATGTGATCGACTAACAAGTAGTAACATAAACTGTAATGCTCCAGTATTTGATATTTATAATCAAAATAGACTTCCTACTAACGAAACAAATGATCTTTGGGCTAATCTTAATGCTCGCCCTGATGCCAGAAAACTAGATCGTGCCGTTGCAACGTTACAATCTATTCCTTTTAACTTTCAGCAAACAAGAGATTTCGAAAAAGTTCAAGCTAGATTATTATCGCCTTCGGAATATAGCTTGAATCCTGACCTTGGTTTCGTTTCTATCAATATTAGTCTACGACCAGATCAGATCTTAGGGGTTGCTTACGAGTATACTTACAACGGAGAAAATTATAAGGTTGGAGAATTAACAAATGAAGCACCAACCAACGGCGAAGACCTCAAAGTCATTTACGTCAAAATGCTTAAAAGTTCTACGCAACGAGTAGATGTACCAGCGTGGGATTTGATGATGAAAAATATTTACTCGGTAGGTGCTTACCAAGCAGATCGACAAGATTTTAAATTAGATGTTTTCTACGAAGATCCAGGAGGAGGGCAGAAGCGATTTCTACCGCAAACGAATTTAGCCGGTACACCATTATTACGGGTTTTTAATTTGGATAACCTTAACTCGCAAAATGATCCTCAACCGGATGGTCAATTTGACTTTGTGCCGGGACTGACGATTAACACGCAAAATGGACGAGTCATGTTCCCCGTCTTGGAACCTTTTGGTTCTTCACTGAGGAAGCAAATTACCAATCAAGTACTAGCAACTCAATTTGTTTATGATACTTTGTATAGTTCTACGGTGACTATCGCCCGTGAATTTCAAGAATTGAATCGTTATACTATTCGGGGTAGCTTTAAATCTGCAATCTCCAATGAAATATCGCTTGGAGCGTTTAATTTGCCCAAAGGATCGGTGAGAGTGACAGCGGGTGCACAGCAATTAGTGGAAGGGCAAGATTATGAAGTAGATTATAATATTGGTCGAGTAAAAATATTGAATGATGCCTTGCTGAATTCGGGCGTTCCTGTAAAAGTTTCTTTTGAGGATAATACCTTATTTGGATTTCAAACGAAAACGATGGTCGGGGTTCGGGCGGATTACGCCATGAATAAGAACTTAAATATTGGTGGTACTTACTTACACTTATTCGAAAGACCTTTTACGCAAAAAGTAAACATTGGAGAAGATCCAATTAATAATAGAATTTATGGATTAGATGTTAACTACAGCAAAGAAGCGCCATGGTTAACGAAGTTAGTTGATAAAATTCCTTTAATTCAAACTAAAGAACCTTCTACCGTAACTTTCCAAGCGGAAGTTGCTGCCCTTCAACCCGGACACTCTAGTGCAATTAACAGTGAAGATGACGACGGTGGAATTAACTACATTGACGATTTTGAAGGAAGTGCTAGTAGAATTGATTTGCGGACTCCGGCAAACGCTTGGGTGCTGGCGAGTGTACCGCAAGATGATGGTAGTGGAAATAACGCAAAATTCCCAGAATCGAACTTGATTGATGATATCAATTCGGGGGTTAATCGAGCAAGATTAAACTGGTACCGAGCGGATCAAACGGTCCGATCGCAAACCGACGAAGGAAATCCTTATACTGCAGCGATTCCACAACGAGAAGTTTTTCCTAATCTAGTACTTTCGCCTACCCAAAGCACAATTATTCAAGCGTTCGATGTCAATTACTACCCTAGAGAAAGAGGACCTTACAACTTTGATCGTCCTGGAGGTACCGATTTTTCTGCAGGATTGAATGCCACAACGGGACGTTTAACTAGTCCAGAGACGCGATGGGGGGGAATTATGAGAGCCTTGAATACAAACGATTTTCAAGCAGCAAATATAGAATATTTAGAATGTTGGGTCATGAGTCCTTACTTAGATCGACCAATCGAAGGAGCTGCTTCGAGCGCGGGTAATTTATACGTCAACCTAGGAAATATTTCGGAAGATATCTTACGAGATTCTAGAAAGTTTTTTGAAAACGGATTACCGAGTACAACGAGTAGCTCGAGAACGGACACGACTAGTTGGGGACGGATTCCAGTGATTCCTGCGGTAACGAATGCCTTCGATAACGATCGTCGAGAAGCACAAGATGTTGGATTAGATGGATTAGATAACGCAGGGGAACGTGCTGTTTTTGCGGAATGGTTAGCTGAGGTAAATGGTATTCCTAATATTGGAGATGATCCAGCAAATGATGATTTTGTTTACTATCGAGATGAAAGTTTTGATAGTGACGCGGGTATTTTTGAACGATATAAATTCTTTAATAATCCACAAGGAAATTCACAATCGCCACAATCTGGTCAAGTGTCTTCTTCGACGAACTTACCCGATACGGAGGATTTGAATCAAGATAACACGCTTAACGAATCGGAATCTTATTACCAATATAAAATTCCTTTTGAACCAGATGGCAGTGGAGGAATGAAGTTCAATCGATTTGTCACGGATTCTATTAGTAGTGGATCTGGAAACAATAAGCGGATTTGGTATCGAGTGAAAATTCCATTGGATCAATTCGATAGTAGAGTAGGAGGAATCCAAGATTTCCGTTCCATTCGATTTATCAGAATGTATATGTCGGATTTTGATGAGCACGTTACAATGCGTTTTGCTCGGTTGGAATTAGTACGAAATCAATGGAGAAGATATCAACGACCACTTCCATTACCAGGGCCACAAATTCAAACGCCAAACGAGAATACGGTCTTTGATGTGAATGCCGTTAACATTGAAGAAAATAGTAGTAAGGTGCCTTTCGGTTACGTCTTACCGCCAGGCATCGAGCGAGAGCAATCGAACAATAGTGCTTTCCCTGACCTTCTACAAAATGAGCAATCCTTATCCATGGAAGTCTGTAATCTGGACGATGGGGACGCTCGAGCAATTTATAAAATTATTAACCTCGATATGCGGGTCTTTGAGCGTTTACAAATGTTTGTGCACGCAGAGGCTCAGGATCAATTTGGACAAGGTCCGATTGATCTAGAATACGGAGATATGACGCTATTTATGCGAGTAGGTAGTGACTTTGAGAAAAACTATTATGAATACGAAGTTCCACTGAGGGTTTCGCTGAATCAAGACGCCTCCAATACCGAAGAGTACCGAGAGGAAGTATGGCGAGCGGCGAATCAAATAGATATTAACTTTGATCGGTTCCGAGAAATTAAAAACGCTCGAAATAAAGCCGGTGCTGCCTTGAATGAAGCTTATCCTAATCGAGACGATAGCTCCCCCAAAGATAGAAAGTACTTAAGTGTAAAGGGGAATCCAAACTTAGGATACGTAAAAGGAATTATGATTGGTGTGCGGAATCGAAGTGGTGACAATTCTAAACTTTGTGGAGAGGTTTGGGTAAATGAGCTACGGGTAAACGGTCTTGATGAAAGAGGCGGTCTAGCGGGACTCGCGCGCTTGGATATGAAAATGGCCGATTTTGGTTCGGTCTCTGTATTAGGAAATTATAGTAGTATTGGCTGGGGAGGATTAGAACAAAAATTAGCGCAGCGAAGTCGAGAAGAGGTGATTGAATATGGGGTTTCTGCAAACTTTGAATTGGGGAAATTTTTCCCAGAGAAATCTGGAATTAAGATTCCGTTCTCTGCGCAATATGCAAGCACCATTCGTTCTCCAGAATTCGATCCTTACGATTTAGATATTCCGCTAAAAGAAAAATTAGCGAATGAACCGGATCAAACGAAAAAAGATTCTATCCGGCAACAAGCACAAGACTTTACGAGGACGAAGGAAATCAACTTTACGAATGTGCGGAAAGTCAGGACGAATCAGGATTTAAAACCGAAGCCTTGGAACATTGAGAACTTTAGTTTTACCTACGTTTATACGCAGAATTTTAATCGAAACCCAATTATAAAAAGTGATAAAAAGGATTCTTACTTTGGTGCAATTGATTATAATTATTCTATTAAGCCCAAGTATATCACGCCATTTAAAAAGTTGATTAAAAAGGATAAGTATCTAAAACTATTTTCCGAATTCAACTTTAATCCGATTCCTAATTCGTTCAATTTTAGTACGGATATGGATCGACAGTTTCAAGAAACGACGTATCGTTTTGCGGGAGATGATCCTCAATTTAATACCTTCTACAATAAGTACTTCTTGTGGAATCGAGATTATGGTTTGAAGTGGGATTTAACGAAAGCGTTGAAGTTTACTTTTAATGCAACGAATCAAGCCGTTATTGACGAAAGAGAAGAATTTGGCGTCAACCCAGAAACACAAACCTTCTACTCAGATCAAGAGAAGAAAGATTTTGTTTGGGATAATATTAGAAACTTTGGTCGAACCAAAAACTACAACCATAGTTTCAACGTAGACTATACGTTGCCATTCAAGCTAATTCCATTTATGGATTGGGTGCAAGTTAAAGCCAAATACCGAGGTAGTTACCAATGGGCAGCGGCTGCGATCAACGTCGATACCTTAGGGAACGTAATTACAAATACGCAAAATCGACAACTCAACGGCGAAATCAATATGGAGACGCTTTATAATAAGTCGAGTTACTTGAAAAAGATTAGCAAAGGCAGAAAGAAAAAGAAGAAGAAAAGAGGTAAGGGGAAAGTCAATACTAAGAACGGTAAAGATGCGCCGGACCCTAAGGATAAAAAAGGCAAAAAGAAAAAGAAGAAAAAAGATAGAGAACCGAGTGTTGCCGAACGGATGCTGATTCGGCCGCTGCTGATGATTAGGAAAATCAGTCTGACCTATTCCGAAGATTTCATGACAGTGATTCCAGGGTTTACTCCCCAAACGAAAATTTTGGGAATGAACGATGGTTTTATTGCACCAGGTGCTGGCTTTATTGCAGGGATTCAGCCGGATGATGCCTGGTTTGATCGAGCGATTGACAAAGCGAATAATTATCAAGACTCTTGGATTACGGATAATATTTTCCTTAATCAAGAAGTGATTCAAAATTATACGCGCTCCATCAATGGAAAAATCAAAATTGAACCGTTCAAAGATTTTAAAATAGATCTTGATGCAGATTATAAATTTGTAGAAAATCATACCGAATCACTCAAGCGAAAAAATCTAGATACGGTATTGGCAAGACTGCCTAACACTTTTAGAGATGTAGGATCTTTCTCAATTTCGTACTTCGCGATGAATACGCTTTTCGAAAGAGATATTTTTCAGTTGTTTGATAAATTTGCTGAAAATACACAAATCATATCTCAACGATTAGGTGCGCAAGCCGGTAACACTAAACCACACGAAATTGATGGTCCTGCTTATACTGAAGGGTATGGTAGAACACACCAAGAAGTAACGATTCCCGCTTTCTTAGCGACGTACACTGGAGAAAGTCCTAATTCTTTTGGTCTTAACGTATTTAAGTTATTACCGAAATTTAATTGGCGATTGACCTACGGCGGGTTATCCAAACTACCTTGGTTTAAAGATCGGGTTCAAAGTGTAAATCTTACCCACGGATATCGATCAAGACTAACGGTGAATCAATACGCTTCCGATTTAGGTTTCGAGGAAGATGCTAATGGCAATCCGGTCGCGCTGACTGATAATACTAGAAACTATTATTCGCGCTACGATATTCCTGCAGTAGTGATTGATGAGCAATTTTCGCCGCTGATTGGAGTTGACGTCCGCCTCAAAAATGACATGAGCTTCCGCTTAGATTTCAAGAAAGCTCGTAACCTTGCCTTTAGTGCAACGGATTATAACTTGAATGAGACTAAAACAACGGAATATATTTTCGGATTCGGTTATCGAATGAAAAATGTTGAAATCGGATTCTTAAAAGGGAAGCGTAAGAAAAAACGTAAAAAGAAGAAGAAAAAAGGGGCAGGTAAAGGATCAAATAAGGCTGGTGGAAATAAAGGGGGCGCACAAAAAGGAAGTGACCTAAACTTTAAATTGGACTTTTCTTACCGAGATGATATTACTGTTTTACATGAGCTAGATACGGAAGACGTAGAAGCATTCCCAACGCGTGGATTACAGACGATTAGAATTTCACCCTCGGTAGATTATGATGTTAATAAACGATTGAACATTCGATTGTTTTTTGACTACAGTAAAACAAACCCTAAGACTTCGGCTCAATTTCCGATCACGAATACACAAGGTGGATTGACGATTAGATTCTCTTTGAATTAAAACGAAAATTAGTTTAGGGATCAAAAATAAAGACCTGATAAAAAACTCTTAAATATAGAGAAAGGGCGTATCGACATTGATCTGATACGCTCTTTTTAATGTTGAAAAGCTTTCAGAATACCTTGATGAGAAGGGGTTTTATTAAATTTTTTAAAGGCTACTTGAGAGCCTTTTTACAAAATGCTAAAAACTATCTACAGGTTTTCAAAGTATTATCTTTGGTGAATCGGAAAAATGACAATAATTTCTTTGTTTTTTAATAGAATTTTTAGACAAAAGTTAAAGGTCTGTTAAAGTCAAGAAAAGCGTTTCGGTTATACATAAATTTGTAAGTACCGGATCATCATTTGACCGTTTGGTTGGACACAGAAAATCAAGTTTAGGATTCTAATTTTTACAAATGAATAAAAAAGCAATTTGGGCAATTATTGGGTTGATGAGTGTGGCGCTGATTGGAGTGGTCTTATTGCAGGCTTATTGGATTAACTGGTCCTTGAAATTAAAAGAAGATCAATTTAAAGATAATGTATTTCGAGCGATCAATAGAGTAGCGAATAAATTTCAACAAATAGAATATTCTGCTGCCGTGGCTGTTTTAGAAACGGAGGCAGAGGGCTTCACCTTGAAGGAAACGCGACAAAAAGTAATCGAGAGTGAATCGGTAATGGGAACGAGAGTTTCGACGGAGACAACCTTAGTGACTACAGATATTGGTGTAGAACCTCCAATCGTTGGAACGGATGCGGATACTTGCTCGTGCGAAGAATGTCAGTACAATCGGCGCGTCAGGGCACTCGAAGCGATCGAACTGATGAAAGTCAATCGACTCATGAACTCTGCGCTCATCGAAGAACGTATTCATCCTCAGAAGTTAGATTTTTTATTAGGACAGGAATTGTCCAACGCAGGTATTCGACTGAAGCCCCACTATGGCGTTTATTCTAATCGCAAGAAAAACTTCGTGATTGTAAATGGTCATTTTGTAGTAGAGGACAATTTGACGCAGGTGGCGGAAAGTGGATATAAAAATCTATTCAACTCTAGCTATCGGGTGAGTCTTTTTCCTCAAGATCCTCAAGTTCCTGGTTTATTGATGGTTTATTTTCCCAACAAGGCAAGTATCATTCTTGCTTCGGTTTGGAAAACGCTATTAGGATCCATTGTCTTTTCAGGAATTATTCTCTTTTGTTTTGCGTATACCGTGCAGGTCATTTTCCGGCAGAAGAAAGTATCTGAGATGAAGACGGATTTTATCAATAATATGACGCACGAATTTAAGACGCCGATTGCGACGATTTCTTTGGCAGCGGATTCGATTACGAGTCCCATGATTTCGGGGAGTGTAGACAAAGTAAATCGCTTTGCGGATATTATCAAACAGGAGAATACTCGAATGTTGAGTCAAGTAGAAAAAGTATTGCGGATGGCGCAGATTGATCGGCAAGACTTTGAACTCAAAATTGCGGACGTTGACCTACATCAAGTAATCAGTCGCGCGGTAGAATATGCTAATCTGCAAGTAACCCAAAAAGGTGGCATTGTTACCAAAAATCTCAAGGCGAGTAAATCTGTGGTCAAAGGAGATTTGACCCACCTTTCTAATATTATCAACAACTTATTGGATAACGCGAATAAATATTCTCCAGAACAACCCGAAATATCTGTCACTACACGCAATGTATCTAAAGGTGTAGAAGTTATTATTAAAGATAATGGTATCGGGATGAGTAAAGAAGCGCTCAAACACATCTTTGATAAGTTTTATCGAGTACATACTGGTAACCGGCACGACGTTAAAGGGTTCGGTCTTGGATTAAGTTACGTCAAAGGATTGGTAACGGCACACAAAGGAGAAGTTAGTGTCAAAAGTGAATTAGGAAAAGGGAGTAGTTTTATTGTCTTTTTGCCTTTCGAGCAAACTTAACTAAGAAATGGTTTTAGTACTTAGTACTCAATAGTGCATTCGTAGTTATTTTAATCATTCATTGTAAATTATCCTCCCTTGATCGAAAAACAGTATTGGCAGCTATTGTTCTATGCCTAATAATTTATTAACTTGAGTGGAACAAATGGTTGTGTACTATATTTGAACAGAATTAACCGCTAAGAGAATCAAATCGTAAAAAATATTGTAATGACAGCAAATAATAGAATTTTATTAGTAGAAGATGACCAGAATTTCGGTGATGTTTTACGATCATACTTGGAGATGCATGATTATAGTGTCACTTTAGCTACGGATGGAGAAGCAGGATTGGAAAGCTATAATCGAGGTACATTCGATCTGTGTATTTTCGACGTCATGATGCCCAAGAAAGACGGTTTTACTTTAGCCACAGAGATTCGGGAGAAGGACAAAGAAATGCCCATTATTTTCTTGACCGCCAAGACGATGAAAGACGACATACTACAAGGATTTAAAATTGGGGCAGATGATTATATTTCAAAACCCTTTAACTCAGAAGAGCTTTTATACCGAATTCAGGCAATTTTGAAGCGAAGTCAACAAAAAGAAGATCCTCGAGAAGAGGTAAAAGAATATAATATTGGGAAGTATCATTTTAATTTTCCTTTGCGTATTTTAACTTTCGGGAAAGAAGAAAATGATGACAAAGAAAAGTTGTCTCCGAAAGAAGCGCAGTTGTTGAAAATGTTTTGCATGTACATGAATGATATTCTGCCAAGGTCGGAAGCTTTAACTAAAATTTGGGGCGAAGACAACTATTTTACCGCACGAAGTATGGATGTATTCGTAACGAAGCTGAGAAAGTATTTGAAAAAAGATGAGAATATTGAAATCGTTAATATTCATGGAAATGGATTTCAATTGTTGGTGAGAAGTGGAGAAGAAGCTTCCAAAAATTAGTACATCACTGATCGGATGGAGGATTACTGTAAATAACTTTAAGAAGTTGTAAAATAATTTAAAGCTGCTCTTACCAATGTGTAAGAGCAGCTTTTCTGTTTGAAGTTGTTTTAAAATAAACCTTAACACCTACAGGTAAAGCATTGCAACCCAGTACTTCATTTTTTTCTCATCACCACAACTGTTGCCGCGAAACGCTAAAGGCACTTCGTCCTGATTCATAAGCCTTTATTTTTAGTTTCTAACCTCATTTTAAAACAACTGCTTTTAGAACTTTCAGAACTATTTTCATAAAAGCCAGTAGGAGAATTATTTCCTTTGAATAAGCTTTTTTAGTCTATTCAGGGGGAAACTAAATACTATTATCCGGTTTTGTAAACGATTATTAACCATAACCTTTCTCCTAAACAAAAAGAGATTGTGCGAAAGCACAATCTCTTTTATGATTTAAAAACTACCTAAAGGATAATCTTATTCTTCTATTTCTTCAATCTCTTTTTCTTCCGTATTGATAGAACCATTTGCAGCGGCAGCTTCTTCCACATCAGAAGGTCGTTTACCGATTAGTCGTTCAACATCTGATTTGAGCAATACTTCTTTCTCAAGTAATTGATTCGCCAAGATTTCTAATTCTTTGCGTTTGTCGATCAGCAAGGCTTTAGCCCTTTCGTATTGAGATTCGATCAATTTACGAACTTCTTCGTCAATTAAACTTGCCGTTTCTTCGGAGTAAGGACGTTGGAATTGCTCTTGCATCCCATAAAAGGATACGTTTCCTACTTTTTCATTCATTCCAAATACGGAGATCATACTGTACGCCATCTTCGTAATCTGATCCAAATCACTTTGTGCTCCAGTAGAAATTTTCTTATTAAAGGTGACCCATTCTGCGGCTCTTCCACCAAAGGTCATACACATCCGGTCTAACAATTGCTCTGTCCGAGTAATGTATTCTTCTTTCGGTAAATACTGCGCATATCCTAGCGTTCCAATTCCCCTTGGTACAATCGTTACTTTTACTAGAGGCGAAGCATGTTTCAAAAACCAACCACAGATGGCGTGACCTGCTTCGTGGTAAGCAATAATTTTTTTCTCACTAGGAGAGATAAATTTATTTTTCTTTTCTAATCCACCAATGACTCGGTCTAAGGCGTAGTTGAAATCGTCCATGTCGATTTCTTTCTTATTCCGTCGAGCAGCAATTAAGGCAGCTTCGTTACAAATATTAGCGATGTCTGCCCCCGCAAAACCTGGCGTCATTTCTGCCAAAGTATCCGCATCAATTTGAGGACCGGTTTTTACACTTTTCAAGTGAACGCTAAAAATAGCAGATCTACCTTTTAAGTCAGGACGATCGATGCCAATCTGGCGATCAAAACGACCAGGTCGCAATAAGGCACTATCCAGTACATCTGGTCGGTTGGTTGCCGCCATTAGGATAACTCCTTTATCCGTACTAAATCCATCCATTTCTACCAATAGTTGGTTTAGCGTATTTTCTCGTTCGTCATTTCCTCCTTGCATGGCACCTTTACCTCTCGCTCGACCAATCGCATCAATTTCATCAATAAAGACGATACAAGGGGCTTTTTCTCTTGCTTGCTTGAATAAATCTCGTACTCTAGACGCACCGACTCCAACAAACATTTCTACGAAATCTGATCCAGAGATGGAGAAAAAAGGAACACCTGCTTCTCCCGCAACTGCTTTGGCTAGTAATGTTTTACCCGTACCTGGAGGGCCTACTAAAAGGACACCTTTAGGTATTTTACCACCAAGTGCGGTATATTTCCTAGGGTTTTTTAGAAAGTCGACGACTTCCATAACTTCCTCTTTCGCTTCGTCTAAACCTGCTACATCTTGAAAGGTAACCGTTACTTTCGTATTCTTATCGAATAGTGTAGCTTTAGATTTACCAATATTGAAAATCTGTGCTCCTGGACCGCCAGCACCGCCACTTACTCGTCGCATAATGAAAATCCAAATACCGACGATGATGATGATGGGAAGTACCCAATTGAGTAAAGGACCAATCCAGTTGGGCTTATCCGAGTAAATAGGTTCAATGATTGGTTCTGACTGTTTACTCAGTTCCTCATTGACATCTCTTAATTTATCGTCTACACTATCAATACTTCCAATGTTGAATTGAAAGTGAGGGTTATTACCACTAAACTTACTTTTATTTGCTTTGGGATAATTGTCTAAGCGATCAGGCTTTACGTAGACGTGTCCATCTTTTTTGTTGATAATCTCGAATTTCTCGACATCACCTTTGATGGCCATTTCTTTAAATTCTCTCCAACCGATTTCTTCTTTGCTAGAGGAAGTTAGGCTGTAAAAATTTAAGGCTAGGAGTGATAAGGCTAATAATCCGTAAATCCAGTAAGAATTAAAGCGGCTATCACTCGGTTTTTTATCTTTATTATTTCCGTTTTCCATTAAATCAATCTCCTTATGTAGCTCCTTTGTAGAACCGTGAAAGTTATAATATCACCAATTAAACGTTTATTTCCTTCAAACGTTTATTTTTTTCGACGTATAGACCAAGTTTTTGCTACAAACGGTCATAAATCTTGGTATTCTGTGACCACTGCGTCACCCCATAGATCTTCTAGTTCGTAGAATTCTCGAGTTTCTCTATAAAATACGTGAACGACGGTAGTAAAGTAATCCAGCAAAACCCATTGAGCTTGCTGTTGTCCTTCCATGTGTGAAGCGACTGTAGCGCCTTCTTGTTTTAATCTTTTATAGATATTATCAGAGATGGCTTTAACTTGTACGTGAGAGTCTCCTTCGCAAATGATGAAGTAATCGGTGGAAGCATCATCTAGATTTCTTAAATCTAATTTTAATATATTCTTGCCTTTAATGTCTTGAATGCTATCGATAATCAATTCATTCAATTCTTCTCCCGAAAGTTCTTTGAGTTTTGCTTCTTTTTGTGAATTCAAATTTAGAATTTGTTATTTTTACATTTTGGGAATAATTCCCGGAAAGTACTCGGGACCTATAAACGTATAAAGTTAATAAAATCTGTTGATAAACAATATTAGTAACACCATTTTCATAGGAAAAGTTTTCCACCATTTTGATGAACTAGCATCTACCAATCAGTATGCTATAGATTTACTATCAAAAAATAAACCAAGTGCCGGAACTGTCATATCGACCTACAATCAGCGTCAAGGTAGGGGACAGATTGGCAGGTTTTGGGAAAGTGAGCCCGAGAAGAACATTTCCGTCAGTATTATCCTCTATCCTCATTTCTTAGCTGCGAACCGTCAGTTCTTGTTAAGTCAAGTAATTGCCTTGGCTGTGCATGATTTTTTAGCAAAATATATTAGTAAAGATTTGACGGTAAAATGGCCAAATGATATTTACGTTAAACGGCGCAAAATAGCAGGAATATTGCTACAAAATACTTTACAAGGTACTAGTATTGCTTCCACCGTCGTCGGTATTGGAATTAATATCAATCAAGCTGTTTTTAAGAGTGATGCGCCTAATCCGACTTCTTTATATTTAGAAACGCAACAAAATTATGATTTAGATGCTTTACTTATGTTGCTTTGCCAGACCGTAGAGCAACGTTATTTACAATTACAACGTCAGGATTATGCTGGCATTGCCAAGGATTATTACAATTATCTTTATCAGTTTGGCGTCGTGGCAGATTATCAGCGCGCAGATGGAGATTTATTGAAAGGGAAAATCCTTGGGATTGATGAGATTGGTAGGTTGAAGATAGAGACTTCCGTTGGAGTCGAGATTTTTGACTTGAAAGAAATACGTTTTTTATAAGCAATATTGCAAAATAAATTCGGAACTAAACATTAGATGAGAGCAAGAATTGTAACGATTGGAGATGAAATACTGATTGGACAAATAATAGATACTAATTCTGCGTGGATGGCGCAGCAATTAAATTTACAAGGTATTGAGATTGAAGCTATTTTTTCAGTGAGTGATACGCACGAGGCTATTACGCGTGCCATTGATGATGCTTTTGCTGCGGTGGATGTTATTTTGGTAACGGGAGGCTTAGGGCCAACTAAAGATGATATTACCAAGCAAGCGATTGCCGATTATTTTGGAGTAGGAATGGTCTTTAGCGATGAAACTTACGAACGAATCTTACGAATGTTTGAACGTTGGGGACGAAAATCTACCGAAGCCCATCGCCTACAATGCTACATGCCCGAAAATGCAACCTTGTTAAAAAATAAGATGGGAACAGCGCCAGGAATGTGGTTTAATAAAGGGAATAAGGTTATGATTTCTATGCCTGGCGTCCCTTATGAAATGAAGTATTTGATGACGGAGGAAGTATTGCCAGCCTTAAAGGCTAATTATCCTTCTCAACCAATTGCTCACCGCACGGTGCTTACTGCGGGAGAGGGAGAATCTAGAATCAATGCTCGAATTTCGGATTTTGAATTGGGTTTGCCTTCTGAACTTAAATTGGCTTTTCTGCCCTCATTAGGCAAAGTTCGTTTACGATTGACGGCAAGAGGAGCGGATGAACAACAATTAAATCAGTTGTTGACACAAAAAGTGGAAGAATTGAAGGAATTATTGCCCGATTTAATTTTTGGTTATGGGGAAGATACCTTAGAAGCTGCTATTGGACGATTGCTAGTCGCACAAAAAAAGACGCTGTCCACGGCAGAAAGTTGTACGGGGGGATATTTAGCGCATCGGATTACTTCGATTGCAGGTGCTTCCGCTTATTTTAAAGGCTCCATTATTGCTTATGATAATCAAGTAAAGATAGATCAATTAGCGGTGCCAGCGACCATTTTGGAAACGGAAGGTGCCGTCAGTGAAAAAACAGTAATTGCGATGGTTCGTGGAGCAGTGACTCGTTTAGGCACGGATATCGCGGTGGCGACTTCCGGAATTGCAGGACCGACGGGCGGAACGGAGGAAAAACCGGTAGGAACGATTTGGATTGCCGTCGGGAATCAGACAGAATATCAAACTTTAAAACTTCAATTGGGGAAGGATCGCTTGAAAAATATCGAATACACGGCAAATAGCGCCTTGAATATGATTCGAAAATTTTTAATAGCAAAATAATTCCCTTAATTTTGTGGGCTGATTGCGGAAACAGGAGATTTTCGCAAAGAAGCTGTCACAAGCAACTTCTAAAACTACGCCTTACAAGCACCAAATTAAAAACCAAATTTAATCCAAATTAAAAAGATATGGCTCAGGTAGAATTGATTATGCCCAAAATGGGAGAAAGTATAATAGAAGCTACCATCCTTAAGTGGGTGAAGAATGTAGGTGATACGGTAGAAGTGGACGATACTATTCTTGAGATTGCGACGGATAAAGTTGATTCAGAGGTACCGTCTCCCGTTAGTGGGACGATTGCTGAAATTTTATTTAAAGAAGACGAAGTCGTTGGCGTAGGGAAAGTAATTGCTATCATTGCAACGGAAGGGGAAGAAGTAGGTAGTAGTACTCCCGCACCTGCACAGGCTACCATTCCATCTACAAATGGCGTAGCTACACCCGCTGTAGAGCAGTCTGTTCCTCGGCAAGAACCGGTAACGGCAACGGTAATGACGTCGGAAGCTGCAATGCCTTCTACTAGTGGTAGATTTTATTCTCCGTTGGTGCGTAACATCGCTAAAGCGGAAAGTATTAGTATGGCAGAACTAGATCGTATCGCCGGATCAGGGAAAAATGGTCGAGTGACCAAGCATGATATGCTTGCTTTCGTAGCGAATAGACAACAAACTACTCAAACTGCTCCTGCTCCGTCAGTTGCGGCGAAGAGTGTCTCTCCTCCAGTGACTCAGAAAGCGGTAAGTACGAATGGAGGGGAAGAAATTGTAGAAATGGGCAGAATGCGGAAGTTAATCGCCGATCACATGGTGATGTCTAAGCATACTTCTCCACACGTTACTTCTTTTATAGAAGTTGACGTAACGAATCTCGTAAATTGGAGAAATCGAGTTAAAAAAGAATTCCAAAGTAAATACGGTGAAAAAATTACCTTTACGCCGATTTTTATTGAGGCTGTAGCGAAAGCATTACGGGATTTTCCGATGGTAAACGTTTCCGTTGATGGATCAAATATTATCGTAAAGAAAAACTTGAACATCGGTATGGCTGCGGCATTACCTTCTGGAAACTTAATTGTCCCCGTAATCAAGAATGCCGATCACCTAAACTTGATGGGATTAACGAAATCCGTAAACGATTTAGCAAAACGGGCTAGAGCAAACAAGTTGAAGCCCGAAGAAATACAAGGCGGTACTTTTACGTTGACCAATGTAGGTACTTTTGGGAATGTAATGGGAACACCGATTATCAATCAACCACAAGTAGCTATTTTAGCGGTAGGCGCGATTAGAAAGAAGCCGGCGGTGATGGAAACGGAATATGGAGATGTGATTGCAGTTCGACAGTTAATGTTTATGTCCTTGTCTTATGACCATAGGGTAGTGGATGGTTTCTTAGGTGGATCATTCTTGCGTCGTATTGGCGATTACTTGGAAGCTTTTGATGATCAACAAACGATTTAGTACGCATTATTTAAATGTATAAACAGGATTGTAAAATATGCTGTTGCAAAATAAATTTGTGTACTTACCATAAAAAATGCAGGGAAATAGCTTGGTTTTAGTGCTATTTCCCTGTGTAAATACTTTTTCTTAGCAAAACTTGATCGTTAGATACATAGTAATAAAACTTCAACTAAGCTTTATTACAAGATGTATTTAATAGAACCGGTCAGGTAAAAGCCTGTAAATACGGCAACAAATCACTTTGAGTAAACTCCTTCACGAAAATCCACTAGGAATAGATTATTTGTCTTATTCTAAAGTGAGAAGTTGTTTAAAAATTAGGTCTTAATACCTGTACTTGTCGGATGACAAGGAGAAGTATTGCGAATCAGTTCTCCTGTTTTTCATTGCTATAATTTTGGCAATTGAAACAACCTTGTTCTAATTCTCCCACTTTACCTTCTCTAATGATTAATACGTCGGTTCGATTACTAGCATCAATTTAAAACAGCTTCTGATTCTGAATGTTTAAACTTAAGCTTGATATGAATTTAAAATACTGCTTATTGGTTTTTTTTGTAGGAAGTATGCTTACTAGTGTTAGTGCTCAATCTGCGAGAAAAATAAAAGAGAAAGCTGCTACTTATTTTGAAAAAGCAAAGTATCGGGAAGCATTAGAAGCTTACTTAAAATATCATCGGCTTAAACCCGATGACTTGGACGTCAAACTGAAGGTAGCAATATCTTCCTACGAGGCGAATCAATTGACGCAAGCAAAGCGTTTCCTTAATCACATCATAGAAAACGATCGGAACCCTGATCCACTAACCTATCTTTATTGGGGTAAAGTAGCTCACGCAGAAAAGAAATTTAAAGAGGCGATTACTCAATATAAAAAGTATCTTGGCGAAATTCGACAAAGTGACGAAAGTCGCCGAATGATTATTGATGATATTCGTCGTTGTGCGGTAGGAATGGAGGTTAAATACCAGACAGAGCTAGCTATCGTAGAAAATTTAGGGGAACGAGTGAACAGTAAAGGAGATGATTTTGGTCCTGTTTTTAGTCCAAACTACGAAGATAAAATTTACTTTTCCTCGGCGCGCCGAGGCACGGTTGGAGGCTTGAGAGACGAAGACGGACTGGTGGACGAGGTTTACGGAAAGTATAGCTCAGATATGTACAGCACCAAGGTGGTGAATGGTACTTGGATTCAAAGCTACCCTTTCAATCCCTTAATTAATAGTCCGCGGCACGATGTTGTATTAGATTTCAACAGCAATGGTTCTGTGCTGTATTTTTTTAAAGGACCAAGCTTGTATAGCGGTGTTGCTTATGTTGATACTTTCAAGAATACGGAGGCTCAAAATTTATTTCCACCAAGTTTTAAAAGTGAAATGATTTTTGAGCAAGGAGATGGTACACCTTATTTTTTTAACGATACGATTGTTTTATTTTCGAGTAGGAGAGCGGGTGGATTTGGGGGAAGTGACCTTTACATAAGTATTGCGCATCAAGGGGTTTGGACGGCGGCGGAGAATTTAGGTGCTACTATTAATTCCGCGTACGATGAGGTCTCCCCTTTCTTAGCAAAAGATGGTCATAGTTTATACTTTAGTTCGAACCATTGTCGACGAAGTATTGGCGGTTTGGATATTTTTAAAGCAAAATTTGACGAAGCAAAGCAAACTTGGTCAACGCCAGTTAATTTAGGACTTCCAATTAATTCTGCTGCCGATGATTCTGGGTTTAAATTGGCAAAAGATGGTCTGCGGGCATTCTATGCATCGGCACGGAAAATAGGTTATGGGAAAAGAGATTTGTACGTAGCTTATTTCAAACGTTATCAAGAAGAGCAAAAAGATTACGCTACGCCACTGGTTTTTGGAGGTCTTAATCAGCTCAATCCACCAGAAGTAACGGCAGAATCTAGCATTTACGAAACGGCATCTCCAGAATATGAAGGTCCTAGCTTCTCGGAAGAGGAAATGATTGAGGTAACGGTAGCTCCTTTATATTATAGTAATGACCAAGACTTATTCAACGAGGAGAATTTACAAACTTTAAATCAGTTGGTAACTTTAATGAAAACTTATCCTCGTTTAAAAGTGGCGTTGACAAGTAATAATGATAAAGAAGGACCGGCAAAGTTTGATTTATTTTTCTCCATTAAGCGTGCAGAAAAGGTTGCGGGTTTTTTAACCAGAAATGGCATTCGTGCGGGAAATATTCTTTTAAAAGGAGCCGGTTGGAATTATCCGTTGGCTAAAAATAGGATAGCCGGTGGACCTAATGCCAAAGGGATTGCGATTAACCGAAGAATTGATGTACAGTTGTATCAATTGAAAGATAACCCTGTTCGTGCTAATTATGTTACTCCCGAAGTTGCAAAAAGTATGATTGATTCGGCGGGTTGGAATTACCGAGCAAAGGTTGAAGGGCTTTCTTATAAAGTACAATTGGCTTCAATCAAGCAAATGTATAACGGTAATTTGATTTTGGACTATCCCAATCCTTTGATAGAGTCGGGGGCTGCTTCTGAATATTACAAATACACGGTAGGTTTATATAAAAAATTCGTTTTGGCAGAACGCTTGAGACGAGAATTACAAGAAAAGGGCGTCGAAGGAGTTTTCGTAGTTCCTTACTTGAATGGGATTCGAATTTCCAGAATTGAGGCTAATTTTTACAGTGAAGATTATCGAGATTTAAAGAATTATTTGAACTACACAGTACAAGAATAGGATATAGAAGTAGGTTTCTTAGTAGTTTGTGTTAACTTTAGAAGCTATATTTTTTATCAACAGGTAGCATTGATGGGTTATTTCCCTAATTTGTGGGGCTATTTGTACCTTGGCTTAAATTTATTTTATGAACAAAATTAAGTTTTTTAAAGAGAGCATTAAGAATTTAAAGACGATTGGTACTATTACCCGTAGTTCAAAATATCTTTGTAAAGGCATGATCCGTCACGTTGATTTTAAAAAAGCGGATACGATCGTTGAATTGGGAGCAGGAGATGGTGTGATTACAAAGCATATCCTCAATAGTATGAAAAAGGATAGCCAATTGTTAACTTTTGAAGTACACAATTCTTTTTGTGAATTATTGAAAAAAATTGATGATGATCGTTTAGAAGTAATTGAAGACTCGGCGGAAAGAATTGGTCATTACCTCGAGAAGCACCAGAAAAAGCAGGCAGATTATATTATTTCGGCGATTCCTTTTGTCATGATGCCCGAAGAAATTAGCTATAAAATCATTAGAGAATGTAGCAAATACTTAAAGCCAGGTGGACTCTATATTCAAGTTCACTATTCTTTATTAGCAAAAAAAATGTACAAGGATATCTTTGGAAATGTAGACGTTAATTTTGTGCCGATTAATATTCCACCAGCATTTGTCTTGGTTAGCGAAAAACGATAAGTATTGCCTATCGAGATAGAACTACTAGCATGCAGAAACGGGAATCAATTCATAATTTGAAATGACTTCCTGTGTGCGTTCAAAATTACTAGTCATACCCAAAATAAAACCACCGCCACCCGCGCCACAAAGTTTAAGTTTATAAAGTCCTTGATCGAGCCCTTGTTTCCAGATACTTTGGAAAGGAGTAGGAATCATGGGAGCGAACGCTGCCAACTGAAACTTGCTGAGTTCGTGAAAACTGGTAAATAACGAATCCACTTCCCGCTGAATAAAATGCTGGATGGCTTGATGGACGAGTGGAATCAGTTTCGTTTCAATTTGCTGTTGATAAGTTTTTTCTTGACATTGTTGTAAAAATAACTGCACGTAAGGTTCCGTTTCACGCGGCATTTTAGTATCCAATAAAAAAATCTGGTATTGAGCCTCTGCTTGCGTGGGGGGAAGCGTAAGCGGAACAATAGAAGATTTATTTTCAATGAGCAAAGCTTGCTGGAGATAACAAACCAGCGGGTCTGTTCCCGAACTTGCGCCGTGAAAATAACTTTCAATCTGAGCTAAGACTTTTTTCAAACGCATTAAATCCTGCGAAGTATTCGTATTGGCTTCTCCAAAACGATGATACAGTGCTGCACAAAGTGCACCGGAACTACCGACGCCATAGCCTTGTGGAATAGTAGATTTAAAAATGAGCTTATTTTTCAATTCAGTATGCAAACGAGGAAGATCAAGCGGAGCGAGCAACTTTCCTTGGTGGGCTAATTTTTCGAGGTAATTGGCTAAGGGCACTAAACTCATTTGTTCTTCTCGTTGACCATATTGCCAACACCCAGTATATTTAGCAAAAGGAATTGCTAACGCCTGAGAATTATTGATGATACTATATTCTCCAAAAAGCAACAATTTGGCGGGAAAGCAATCTTGTTTATCCATGTTGTAAAATCAAATCACTATAAGAGTTTTCGATAAGATCTGCAGCTTTGATTTGAAACAAATCTAAGTAGTACTGACATTGCTCTAAAAGCGTCGCTTCCGAAATACTGCCATCTGTATCAATGGCTTCAATCTCCACGAAATTGCCCAACTGCTCCACTTCATCCAAATGAAATTTGACATTTTTGAGATAATAAATCGCTCGTTTTTTATCAACGGTCGTCATCACACCCAAGGCTTGTGCGAGCAGTATTTTTAAAGAAGAGTCGGGTTGCGATTGATAGAGCGTAACGGTAGAAGTTTTTGGTCCAGCCTGATCAGAACGAAGATAGTGGATGAGGTTATTTTCAATATTTCCTTCCCGCAGTTTCATTCTTCCCTGTGGAACGTTGAAGTAAGTATCAATTTGGTGATCAATTCCTTTAAAATCAGCCTGTCTATTTTCTAAGATAGTTCTGATTTGGTCGATTTGTTGACAACGAGCTTTAATTTCTACATTTTTAGGCATAAGGTGTACGGTAATTTTTAAACTAACGACAGGAAGAAACTCAAAGTTAAAAAAATAATGCTCAATCTAGGTGTACATAGATTGAGCATTTTAGAAAAGAAATTGTTTGAAAACGATAAGAACTTACTTTGGTGTCAGTGCTTATTCAGGCCTGCTAAAACAATCGTTATTTTTGAGCTTTATTTTTATCTTTTTCCACAAAATCCAAGGACACCGAATTGATGCAATAGCGTAATCCAGTAGGCTTTGGACCATCTTCAAAAACGTGACCTAAGTGACCATCACAACGCGCGCATAGCACTTCTACACGGCGCATACCATAAGCATTATCACTTTCTTCTGCCACGCAATAGTCGTTTAACGGCTGGAAAAAACTTGGCCATCCCGTCCCTGATTTAAACTTTGTTTTTGAATCGAAAAGTGGAAATTTGCAAGCATTACAAACGTAAGTTCCAGCAGTTTTATTCTTTAATAATTCTCCGGTGAAAGGGCGTTCTGTTCCTTTTTTTCTCAATACGTTAAACGCTTCTGCGGACAATTCTTTTCGCCATTCTTTTTCCGATTTAACGATCTTTTCAAATGGCATTTCTTTTGAGGTACTCGAAGCTGTTGCTCCTTTTAAGCGATCCGCAAACTTAGCTCTTAGTTTTGCTAACTTAGGATTGATGACTGCGACGCAATAGCCATACTCGGGATTTAGACTGTAGAAATCTTGATGATAATCTTCTGCTACATAGAAATCACCTAACGCTGTAATTTCAGTTACTACAGGATCTTCCCAGAGTTTTCCTGCCACCTCACGTTTAGATTTTTCTGCGATCGTTTTCTGCGCTTCGTCGTGATAAAAAATTGCAGAACGATATTGTGTGCCGCGATCAGCTCCTTGTCGATTCAGCGTAGTTGGGTCGTGGGTTGTCCAAAAAACATCGAGTAGCACTTCGTACGGGATGACTTTGGGATCGTAGGTAATTTGTGCTACTTCGGCGTGACCGGTTGTGCCCGTAGTGATTGCTTTGTACGTTGGGTTTTTAACTTTTCCGCCGGTATAGCCAGAAATTACAGCGTAAACACCTTCGACTTCTTGGAAGACTGCCTCTACGCACCAGAAACATCCGGCACCAAAAGTAGCTTTTGCGAGTCCTTCTTTTTCGCTCATGTCATCCTTGTATAAAACGGTTGTTCCTTCTTTTTCTTTCGTCGTTTCCTTTCCCTTTGTCGTTGGCGTTTTTTGAGCGCAAGAACTTAAGCTGAAGGCGAATAAGCCTAAACAAATCAATAGTCGGTGTGTCATATTTTTTTCTTTTTTAATTTAAAACTTAAACTTTAGGTAGACTTTTTTACCTAATTTTATCGTATTTGGTGCCGGGATGTAATCCAGTGCGATCGCAATATTTTTGGTGGCGAGATTCCGCGGGCCAAAAAGAACTTGCCGCTTCAATTTCGGTATGAATTGGATGTCCCGAGTTCAATAATTTTTCTTTATAACGTGTAGCTATATTTTTTTGTTGAGGATTAGTATAAAAAATAGCAGATCGATATTGCCCTCCCTTAGTACTACGGTTAATTTGAGCATCATGGATGTCAAAAAAAGCATGCATGAGTTTTTCAAAGCTCGTTTTCGTGGGATCAAAACTAAGCTCTACTGCTTCGGCGTGACCAGATTGCTTTTTGCAGACTTCCACGTAAGTCGGGTTTTTAGTGTGTCCGCCCGTGTAGCCAACGCGCGTAGCGACAACGCCAACTTGTCTTTGAAAAAAATATTCTTTACTCCAAAAACAACCACAAGCAAAAACGGCAATTTCTAAATTTGGAGTAACTGGCATAAGAGGAATATTTTGTTGAAGTCGTTTATTTATAAAGTTAACGGGACTTTATAAGCTTTTATGTAAACCGAAGGAAGCGATCGCTGTTAAAAAGAGTTAAAATTTGTCAAACTGTCCGTGCCTTGACGTGTTTCCTTGCCTTAAGGATATGAATGTAAATGACTAGTTTGTCGCTTTTGCGTTTTTTATGATTGATTACTCTTTTGAAAAATCAACTAGATAGATTAAGTATTTTTTTTTATTTGGGTGAAACTCTGTTTTAATAACTTTTATTTATAACAAAATGGAAAGCGTATAGTTGCATTAAAGCTTAGCGTTAAACTTTCATGAATTGATTGCCACGGGAAAATTTAGAGGGGGAAGTTATTTTGCATTGCGTGAAGTATTTTTCAATAGGTTTTTTCTTTCACTCAAGCTCAACTTTTGTTGCGTTCATTGAAGTTGTTTTAAACTAGATAGATGATTTATTTGCAAGCCATTGATTTCCAATATTTCAGCTAATTTTTTTCCCCGTAGCGATGGCTACGAAAAAAAACTGGAGCTTCCTCTTGAAAGCCAAGCGCTTACAACTAATTTCAACCCCCATTTTAAAATAACTTCATTATTAAATACACGTAAACAAATACAAGTAATATTTCATGCGATAGCTTTCTTTTCAGCATTGTCTAGCCTAAAGAATGAGTGAAAATTCTTTAAAGTTATGTAACTTACTTTTATTGGGAAGATCTTCATGGTATAAAAGATCCAATCGCAATTTTACTATTAACCACCAAAAAACAAAAACATGGGACAATTTATTGATTTTTATTTACCGTTTATTGATGCCGCTGGGAATCGAGTTGCGGATTCGGAGCAAGCGCAACAAATCCTGACTAAAGCTACCGCGTTAATTGCTGCGGGGGCAAAAGGTGTTGCGATTACGTATTCTGCCAATTATGATCAAACGGTTGAAATTGGGAAGACTTATGGGGCGGGAGATTGGAATACGCACACTTCGGGATCGAATCAAGCCTCCGTGATGATGAATATGGAAATACTAATGGGAAGCACGGAGTCAGCTTTAGCACATACGATGCGGATTGCACCAATTACTACGATGACTTATAATACTATTGGAAATGGCTATGGTGGACACACGCATAAGGAAGTTGTGGAACAAGATTTAAAAAATATTAAAAGCTTACTTGATGACGGTTGGGCGGTTTTAGGATGGATTAATCAAAAATCTAAGCCAAATTATGGTGTAGGAGGAGGCGTCACGAAAAGTTTGCCAGTGGAATTGAAGGATTTGATTCAGACTACTTTAAAGCAATATTCAAAGAGCTACCTTGCAAAGTCTTAGAATATGGAGCAAAGGGTTAGTCGATAAAAGTAAGATTTGAGAAAATAGTTAGAGCCGCAGTCTTGATCAGCTAGTTTCCTCCAAATTGCTGCAGGGAAGCTTGGTACATCGTCGAATTACTTTTTACGATCGGTGACAAAAAGCACTAAGTTTTCTAAAGAAGTTCTAATGATGGACGGAGGAAAACTATGCAAAATTTCGAAAGCTGCGGCGCGATATTCGTACATAGCATTTTGGGCATATTCGATGCCACCACTTTGTCGAACGTAATCGATGACCGCTTGTACTTTCTCTTTATCAGTATTAAATTTCTTGATGGTGCGAATAATCCACTTCTTATCTTTACGAGAAGCGTGATTGAGTGCGTAGATCAAAGGCAAGGTCATTTTCTTTTCTTTGATATCAATACCCAAGGGTTTACCGACGTCACTATCTCCGAAATCAAATAAATCATCTCTAATTTGAAAGGCAATTCCGATTTTTTCTCCGAAGGCGTGCATTTTTTGGATGTAAGAAGGATCCTTGCTGGTCGTTGCGGCACCGGCAGAACAAGCGGCGGCAATGAGAGAAGCAGTTTTTTGGCGAATAATATCGTAGTATACTTCTTCTTTAATATCTAAGCGGCGTGCTTTTTCCATTTGGAGTAATTCGCCTTCGCTCATATCTTTAACCGCAGTGGATAAAATCTCTAAAAGGTGATATTCATTGTACTTGACCGCAAGGAGTAAGCTTTGAGAAAAGAGGTAATCTCCTACGAGTACGGCAATTTTATTTTTCCAAAGTGCATTGACGGAGAAAAAACCACGACGTTCGTAAGCATCATCGACGACATCGTCGTGTACCAAGGTAGCAGTGTGCACCAATTCCACAAATGAAGCAGCGGCGTAGCTAGAATCGTTGATTTCACCACAAAGTTTAGCACAAAGAAAAACAAACATAGGACGGACTTGTTTCCCTTTTCGCTGTACGATGTAATAGGTGATTTTATCGAGCAGCGCCACGTTACTTTTCATGGCTTCTTTGAAGCGTTGCTCAAAAATCTTTAATTCTTCTTCAATCGGTCCTTTTATTGTGTCTAAGGACTTGATCATAGATATTTATTTTTAAATTTGAAGAATTACATTTCCTTACTAGAAGTGATAAGAGCATGTTTAGACTTCTATTAATTGGGTACCACTGGCAAATTTAGTCTTTTGCTTTTTGAAAAAGCTTACGGATGTGACTGCATTGTCTAGTTTTCACTCCGTTTAAAATTAAATTTCCTTTAGTTTACTCAATCATGATATTTTTACACATGCTAAGAAAACTCCCACAAAATACAATTAATTGCAGTACTAAGATATGAACATCAAAAAAAACATTTTTGTTGCTAAAAATCACGGTCATTCTGTTCTCATGGATCTTTATTTCGAAGAAAGTGAGCAAAAGCGACCCGTTGTAATCTTTGCCCACGGCTTCAAAGGCTTTAAGGACTGGGGGCATTGGGAGATTTTGGCGAAACATTTTGCACAAGCCGGTTATGTTTTTGTAAAATTTAATTTTTCACACAACGGCACAACTCCCGAAGATTTACTCGCTTTTGGTGATTTAGAGGCATTTGGCGAAAATAATTATTTGAAAGAACTTGAAGATCTTGATCAAGTGCTCGATAAAGTAGTTGAACTCGCTCAAACTCATAAAACCATAGATCTTTCGCGCGTGTCACTTATTGGTCATAGCCGAGGTGGCGGTATTGGTTTAGTCAAAACGGCAATGGATGCTCGGATTCATTTGATGATTTGTTGGGCGTCGGTAAGTCGGTTAGATTATGCTTGGCAGGACACTGCTCAGTTAGCAGCGTGGAAGTCGAAAGGTGTCTATTACATTCGGAATGGTCGTACGCAGCAAGACATGCCTTTGTATTATCAACTTTATGAAACCTTCAAAGAAGAAGAGGAACTACTAGATGTAGCTCGACAAGTAAAAAGTATAGATAAGCCGCTGTTAATTCTTCATGGAACGGAAGATCCTGCGGTACCTGTTTTGGCTGCTCAGCAACTTCATCGCTGGAATCCTTCATCGGAGTTGGTACTTATTGAAGGGGCTAACCATGTTTTTGGTGGTAAACATCCTTACGAATTAGCAACATTACCGGCGCATAGTCAAGAATTATTTGACGAAAGTTATCAGTTTTTGCGAAAGCACTTTAAGTAGTTTTTAGTTGAAAACCTATTGCGTAAGTAAAATATCTCCTTGTCCTTTGAAGGCGCAGTCTGCTTGAATGACTTTATAATAGAGTCGAATGGTATCGTTGAGGTTCCTATCCTGAAAATCAAAATTCAAGATATTTGGACCTGCTGCTAATTGTGAATATTCGTAAGTAGCGATTACCTGAAAATTTTCGTCAACGAAACGCAACTGCAGATCTGAAACTGCTGCATTCTCTACTAAGAAGGCGAAATCTCCCTGGGTAGGATTTGGATAAGCAGGATAAATTTTTTGAGTCGCCTGCGTTGGGCAAGGTAGTTGGTCTTGGCTAAATAACTCCGTTTCTTGCGTGGTCCAAGTCGCGCTAGTATTCCAGTCTTCTGTATCAGGGCTGCTTAAGGGAGAACCGTTAGCATCGGTAGCAGAGATTCCATCAAAGTAAATTTTTTCGGTAGTTTTACTGGTCTTGCAAGTTAAGTTGTTGTCCGTGTCTTTTTCGCAGGAAATGCAAAGGGTGAAAAGGAATAGCATTGCTAAAAGAGATCGTGTTTGTAAGTTTGAAGAATGCTTCATATTGAAAAGAGTTTAATATAATAAGTGGCGTAAAATATTGCTTAGGTGCGATGTCTAAGGGTATACGTTGGTATTTTCAAATTGCTGCTTTCAAGCGCTAGAAAAATAGAAAAGCACTAAAAAAAAGTTTACCTACTGTGGCGGGGAGCCGACAGTAGGCAAACGATTAAATTAAAGAGAGCAAATAGTTGGGGGTTTCCCCAAACTCAGGTATGATATATATAATTCGTTATGTTCAAGGTGTTTGCTAAATGGTAGTTTTAATTTAGTTACGGGATAAACCTACTTAGTTTAATATTGATTTATCATTTTGTGGCAATTTATCAACAACCCACTGAAAAATCACGTTGGGACCGACGAGTTGAAAAATATTTTCTTGTTCCAAGTACTGTAGCGATTGGTGTAAATGTGTAAATATTTTTGCCTGTTCGTGAATATGTTTTGCGTTGAGCAATTTTTGTACAGCACTCAGTACGACACTTTCGATTTCTTTGTATTGTCTTTTTTCTCGTAGATAGCGATAAGTTTTTCGGATATCATATTCTAATGCGTCATAATCTTGCAATTCGTAGAGAGAGAGTAAGTCAATCAATTTGCAATAATTCTGTATTTGTGGAGAGTGCTTAATAATGGGAGATTTATTAATTTGAGCAACCCAGTGTCTTGTTTCCTGATAGTCGCCTTTTAGGAAATGGAAAATACAGATATGATATTTTAGAGAAATGAGCCAATTGGTTTGCATAGAATGCTGATAAGCTTCCAAGGTTTCAGAGAGATTCATCCAAAGCAGCTTACTAACTTCTAGGTTATTTTGAGATACTTGAATAATAAACTCAAGTGAATCGACAAAGAGTTTCATTTTTTGTTGTTCCTGATTAGATCTAGCGGGTAATTGCTTCAAATCATGGAGCAACGCATCATAGTTAATTTGATTGGTTACGTTAAGAGAACAATGAATGTAACCAGAAATGGTACGTAAGTAAATATTTCTAAAGGCAGGTATTTTTTCTTGATTGGCTTTCCAGCGCAATAAAATTTCTTCGTAGGCGTGAATTGCTTTTTTAAATTGACTTTGATATTGTGCTTGAATAGCTTGAATTTCGTACGTATAAATGACGGACAAAAAACTATTTTCTTGGGAAAGGGAACCGGACTCTTGTGGAACCCAATGTAGAGGAGAACTCGCATCCGAAAAGTCGAAGGTGCTATTATTACAGTGTAACTGAGCCCTAGTTAGTAAATTATTCAAGTTATGTTCTTTGTCTAACAAGGTAGCGATGAGTTGAGATTTATCGATGAGTTGTTGCGTATATTCTAATTGCTTTGGAATAGGAAGGTAAGCTAGTAGCTTAATTTCCCAATTGGTAAAAGCGAGTGAAAAGTCGTTCAATTCTAGTCGAGTAGCTTTTTTTTGTGCTTTTTTTGTGAGTGCGTAAGATTGTGTATATAATGACTTTTGATAAAGGAGTTCGATATTTCTGAGGTCATTCGCGAGTTTCTGAGTTGCAGAAGAATTATGGCGAAGGTGATTAAGTGTTTTCAAGATAAGATTGTAAAGTAAATACTTGGTCTTGGTTAGTTGTGTAGAGAAATGGTAGGCTTTTAATTTTTTTCTTAACTTACCTTCATCGTAATCACTCATTTTATCAATGGCGTCAAACAATAAGATATAGTTGCTTGCCTCACTCTTACAGCTGTAGTTCGTTTGTAGTTTAAAAAACCTTTTTTCTGACTTGGAGAGTGCGTGGATGAGATCAAAGAGGTACGTATTTGGTTTCATTTGGTAGTTTTCAATTTACTTAATGGGTAGTAGAGGCTTTGTAGAAAAAATGTTATTCTTTTCCTTTTTGGTTGTTTCAAAATTAAGGACTTGGTTGATAAGGCGGAAACCATAAAAATGAAAAAAATAGGTTTCTAAGCGATGTTTTTTCTTTTATAAGTCGTACGTTCAAACTTATTTTTTGACTTTAGAATGAAATTTATGGCGAGTATAAAGTATTGTTTATCAGTATTTTATTGTTTTTGTTTGCTCTTTTTAAAATCAAAGCGCCAAGCGGCTTTTTTTTCTTTTTTAAGGGAATAAAAAATAGATTTCTAAGCGTAGATTTTTGAGCATATTTTTTTTAGTTTAGGAAAAAATGTATTTTTTGCGATAACTTTTTTCTAAGGACACAAGAAATTCACGATTTATGGGCACAGATAAATTGTTTGATTTGATTTCGAGAATGACGAGATCAGAGAAACGCTACTTTACACTAAGCGCAAAAAAGTTTACGGACAAAACGAGTAATTATTTAAAACTTTTTAATGCAATCAATGAGATGGAAGTTTATGATGAGCAGAAGCTCATCAAGAAAGCGAAGTTTATCAAAAACTTAAACTCGGAAAAAAAGTACTTGTACGAGACATTGTTGGATAATTTGCGAAGTTTTAATAAAAAGAAATTTCCTAAAACACAGGTTACGGAAATGATCCTTGATGCGGACTTCTTACGGAGAAGAGGTTTGTATGAACAAAGTAGTAGGGTATTGCAAAAGGCAAAGAAGCTAGCGGAATACCATGAATTCCATCTTTCGCTGTTAGATATTAATCGAATTGAGCGAAAACTTCAGCTTTACGTTGTGAAAAAGAATTTGGCGCAGAGCATTGAAGCACTGGGAGAGGAATGGTTAGAAACTTATCAATTGGTTAAAGAAGAATACGAATATTTTGATTTTCAGAATAAGGCGGGATACACGCGAAATTTTGATCATGCAAAAATCAATCAAGATTATATTGCCAACTTCGAACAAACGTTTTCGAATACTTTAGAACTAGAACCAGAATCTATCAATTCCGTCAGAGTTAACTTTCGACGATTTCTTTCTATCATTAGTTATTTTACGTTTAAAAATGATGAACAAAATCAAATCTCTTTTTATGCGAAAGCGCTAAGTTGGATGCGATCTACTCCGCAGGTAAGGGTAATCATGCTAGAATCTTATCGTATTTTTTTGATCAACTACTTAGATGCTTTGACGGAAGCTAGCCAATGGTCTATCTTTCCAGATGTCGTCAAAGAACTTAAAAGTTTACCGGAAGAAGATTTTCATCAAGAAGGGCTAGCAAGTTATGCTTTGGTATATTATGAATTGATTTACTATATGAATATTTGCGATTTTGTAGAAGCAAAAAAGTTAGCAAATCAATTTGACGAAATTCTAGAAAAATATCAAAAAACGGTTACCGTATCTACTCAATTAGCTTTTCAAATTAATATCGCTATTCTTTACTTTGTACTAGAAGAGTTTAAAGAGTCTTTAAAATATTTTAAATCAATTGTACTAAGTTCTGAAAAGGAAAACCGCCAAGACATCTTGCGTTTAGGGAGAATGTTTAAAGTGATTTTGTTTCATGAGTTAGAAGATGTTGAAAGCTTTGAACCTAGATACCGATCTTTTGTTCGTTACTTTAGAAATCTTCCGGTGAGTTGTGAATTTGAGTTATTAGTATTGGATCACGTCAATAAAATGCAGAAGGTCGTCAAGACAGAGCGGAAGCCTATTTTAGTCAGTTTACAAAAAGCGTTACTACTACTACGAGATAAAAACATTAAGGTAACAATAGCTGGACTCGAAGAAGTTTTGATTTGGATTATAAGTAGAATTACCAATCAACCGATCGCCAAAATCCTTCGAGACCAGAATAATTCAAAAAATTAGATGGAGCTTTTGAATTTGAGTAGCTTTCCAACTATTGCTTCAATTGATAGTTTATGCTTGGAAAGATAATTAAAATAGGTGTCTATACTGGCTCCGGTACTGTAAGTGTCTTCTAGCGGAGGCATATCAACTCTGTCAATTGTTCCCATACCGACTCCAATCCCACCGGCGAAAACTAAATTTCTACTCCCATCATAAGAAATATTGGGCCAGCGATTATGGATTTCAACAATGAATGGCTCTCCAGTCGTAGGAAAGGACTCCTGCTTGATGGCAATCTCCGT